>RZZM01000360.1 GCA_009929845.1 Spartobacteria bacterium | reverse complement strand
CGACCGGCTCATGGTGTTCATCCAGCTTCCAGGTGTTCTGGGCCACCATGAACGGCACAAACTGATAGTTGCGCGAATGCAGGCTCCCGCTGGTCCAGGTGCGCCGCCAGAAAAGCGGCCAGAGCATGTAGTGCGAATGCAGGCTCCCGATTTGCCGCTGACCATACAACGGCCACAAATAAAAGTAGTTGTAATCCTTGTCACGCCGGTACCGGATAAAGGGCCAGGGGCACTGGATGAATGTCCCGCGCTCGCCCCAGTCAAAACGTATAAACGGCGGCAGGAACATCACCCCCTGCTGGTTCTCCATGCGGGTCCGCCCCATCAGCGGCCAGAGAATCCACCCATACCCCGAACGGCCCTCCGGATAATAACGCGCCCACGTCCACAACGGCCACATCACCATCTTCTTGTAATACAGGTCCTCAAGCTCCGAGACCCGGTAAAAGGGAAATAGCCCATACCGCTGCACATACTTTCCCGCCACATTTTCGCCCGTAGTGCGCTGATACATCGGCCATAGAATCGCCTCGGTCTGCGTACCCGACTGCTGCCACCGGGCCCAGATCGGAAACAGGAAAAATTTGAACTGATCAAACATCAGCACATCCTTGGCCACCCCGCCAAACGGAAAGATCGCCATATAGAATTTTCCGTCTTCGCGGCCCACCCCCTGGTAATAAAACGGAAACACCCGGAACCGGTAATAGTCCGAGTCCGCATTTTCCATGTCCCCGTTGACCCCCCACGCAATCAGAAACCGCCACTTGAATTCATGCAGGAATGTCCCTGTACGCGCCACCGGCCAAAGGTAATACTGAATGGATTTCCCCCGTTCAGGAAACACCATATTCGCGTAGAACGGACGCACCCCCCAGTAGCTGTTGCTCTGCGCCGGCGAACGGACAGTAGCCAGGATCGGGCCCAGCGCATTGAACTCCACCTCCCCGTTGGCGTTGATCCGGCGACTCGCAATCGGACCCAAATCAAAAAAATGCGGCGCGTTCGTCGGTATCGTCTCCGATCCGACGCCGTCAACAACCAGCACAGCCCACAGCAACACCATGCCGCCTAACCGACGCCACACCGCCCGGTAATCTGTCCTGCAAATCAACTTCACCATACGTTTTCACTCATCCGCCCATTTTTCCAATCATTGGAAACTTTGCACGCCTATTTTTCCAATCATTGGAAACTTTTTTCATTTTTTTTCCAATCATTGGAAAAAATGCGCAAAAAAAGATTCTGGCCTTAGGCATGACTCGCCCGGACGTTAGCGCGCAAGATGGAAGAGCGGTTTCCAGGTGAAGTACCATTTCATAATCCCGCGCAAGCCCCGAGGAATTGAATTTTCAAGCGTGTCGGGCTTGAGGTTGCCTGCCTCCAGCGCTTCCACCATACGCACGCCCAACTGCCGGGCTTCCTCGAATTGCGGGGCGCTTAATTTGCGCAGGAAGTAGAGCCGCTTCCAATCCCGCTCGCTTTCCGGCAGGCGTTCAAGGTCGGCGGCGGCATACATGTCGCCGATCCACTGCCCATGCAATTCTAAGGGGGCATTGCTCTTCAGCCATCGGGTACCTTCATCACACAAGCGCCGCAGGCTCAGCGGCATGCCGCCCGCCGTGGCGATGGAACCTAGCGCACGCACTTTGTCGGAGACACGCGACTCCAGATTGAAGCAGTTACCGAGCGGCGGGGCCGGACGCATCGCGCGCCAGGCCAGGCGGTCCATGAAGTTGGTCATAAGGGCCGTCACGAATCCGCAATGCACGGGCGATGCAAAGCAAATGCCGTCGGCCTGAACCATTGCGGCGATAACCGCATCCATGTCATCCTTCAAACTGCACGGGGCAACACCCTCGCCTTCATAGGCGTAACAGGTCAGACAATTCGTGCAGTAACCAATGTTTTTATCGCGCAACATAATCATATCGGCCGCCGCGCCGCGCGACTGCGCGCCTTCCATAAATGAACGGGCAAGAGCCGTCGTGGTCCCCTCCGCCCGAGCGCTCCCATTGATAACCAGGATATTCATACTCCGTCCTCCTCTTGATAAGAAATCACTTTTCAGGCTGGGTGGGTGCAGCCCCACTGGCGCCGGTCTGAAATCGCGTTTTCATGGCGTAAAGGTAGCGGATTGTGGATAGATGAGTCAAGAAGAAGAGCAGGGATGCTTCCAGCGTTTTCCCGGAGGGCGTGGCCGCATGGTCAAGGGAGAAGCGGGATCCCCATGAAATCTTGCGGCTTCAGTACCTCCTGGCTGAGTCACGGTAACATTCACAAGGTAAGGAGTTCTGAACTTGCCGGTGTTTTTACAACCCATCGACCTGCCGGTCGCGGCTTTCCACAGTACGCAGCAGCAACGAGCGTAGCGTGATCCGGTAGGTCATCACGGGTATAATCATGCACAACACCCCCAGCTCGATGTAATTCCAGGGACGTGGGATAATGAAGATCAACGGCAGAAGAACCAACGTCACAATCCACATGCTCACATACCCCAGGATCAGATAGCGCCGCTCGCGGGGACCTTCGGTATTTATCACCGCCGACCATGTCCCCAAGGCGCTGCCTACCAGCGCCACCAGCGCCACCACGATCCCCACCAACACTTCTGTTTTTAATGTTACATGCATCTCTTCTGCTGCTCCTGCAAATCTCTTTGCAGGAACTTATATGACGGCGCCCTTTTAAAAAATCAAGCCTGTATACACAATTTTTCACCCGTTATCGCAGCGTGATCCGGCGACGGTCCATCGTGTTGGTCCGGATAATCAGCGGAAGGTCTCCAGGTAACGCGGGCAGCGCTCCCCGCAGGTAAACGCGGGTATACGGGCCGAATTCAGGGTGCTTGGCCTGGGTGTATCGAATGCGGGTTTGGCCTGATGCGACGCCAAACAGGTCGTAAAGCCGGTTGCCGACATGGCCGGACACCACCCCGACGTGGGTATGCTTGTCAACCTCCCACAGATACACCCCTTGGAACTGGTCCGGATGCCTAAGTTCACGGGTCTGGATGTTTTCGGTCAGCACCTCCACATCCTCCGGATAGGGAGTCAGCGCATAAAGGGCATTCACCCCGATGCCACTGCGGCCGCAGCCGAGGAATCCCCGTACATCCTTTTCGCCCAGGGGCCATGCCCAGAAAAACTGAACAATCAAAAAAATCAGCAGCACTTCAATCACAAACAGCGCGGAGCGTCCATTCAACCGAATAGTCGAAACCTGCCACTCACTGTTGAGCACAATAAACCACAACGGGGCAAGCTGCCAGACGGTATAACGCAATGCCCAGATTTGTGAGCTGTTGAAATTCGTGGTGGTGACGCACAGCCAGGATACGGCGATGATGCTCAGTACCGTCACGGGAATAAACACCCGGCTCTTCCGGCAAACAGCGCTTGGCGTCCCCAGAAAACAGACCGGAAATGCCCAGCACGCCCCGATCAACGGACTGAAAAAAAGATGCCCCACGCGCGCCCAGGAGGCATGGGACACATCCGCCAAGCCCACCGCGGCAATGACGTTGGGCACCCCAAAGTAATACTGGTAGTAAAACATGGAACTGGCCGCCAGCAGGACACCAAGGCCGTAGGCGGGCGTCATCTTCAGGAAATAGTGCCATCCGCGTGACCTGTGCCGCAGGAAATGCAACAGGGAAAGAGGAATATAAAACAGGGCGATGGGAATATTCTGGCTGGCCCCGAGCCCCAGCCACAACGGGGCCGACCAGGCATGGCGTTTGAGCCCGAGCGACCAGAAGGCGAGCATGATCATGCAGAAACAGAACAGCTCCGGGTGCTGCCATTCGGTATAGCCGATCAACGGCGTAACGCAGGCAAAGGCGCTCAGCAACAGCACCGGCAACGTCCGGGCGCGTATCCACATCAGGGCGAATGGAAGACACAAAAAAAGAATGTTCATGATCCGGAAGGACTGGTACTCCAGCGTTCCCCCCGGAAGCAAGAGGTGAAACAGCGCGTAAAGCGGCGCCACCACCAGCGAATACATCCAGAAATGATAATAGCGATAGTCGCCAAAACGGTCAGGATAGAGCCCCCCGAAGCCCCCGCCCGCCTGCGCGCGCTCCGTCAGGCGTCCACCCGCCTTCTTCGCCGCATTAAGCGTGTTACCATAGGGATTGGTGCGATTCCAGTAGGCGCGCGCCGCGTCCACATCCACCCGTATGCTGCCGTCAAGGACGATGCTCTGCGTCTGCAAAATATATTCCTTGCCATCCCCGTGCAGGTCCGCCGTCGCCGGCAGGGTGTGCCAGACCACATACAGCATCCCGGCCATAAATACCCAGGAGACAAGGGAAAACCGACGGAACAGTCCCGCTACCTCCGTGCGCCGGTTAAGCGCGCAGGCCCCCAGGAGGCTCGCCAGGCATACCAGCACGGGCCGGAAGAGATTATGGCAGGAGAGATGATCCAGCACAGTCCCCGTGCTGATATCATACCCCCCCCGCGCGCTGACAAGGATTAACACCACAAAAGACGCGATAAACAACATGATCAGCCCGGCAACGGCAGCAATATGACCCGCTTTTTTCATTTCGATATCATCCGACCGCCACACCGGCAGCCCACTTCTTGTATTCTCATTCTTCCATCTCTGTTTTACACTCAGCTTGGTTGTGACCAGCAGGTTTACACAAGGCACACCAGAAGGAAAGAATACTTTTGGCTGACAATATCGACCGGGCGGTATTGACAGGTCAAAAATTATTGG
>RZZM01000050.1 GCA_009929845.1 Spartobacteria bacterium | reverse complement strand
AACTCACCTCCTATTTGCTACTGTCGTGTAAAAATCCTGTAGATCCTGTAGATCCTGTCTAAAAAAAATGATTTACAGGATGACTTTTTGAGAAGATACGTTTCGGCGAAAGGAAAACAACGCGCCCTGAGGGCGCTATTCTTCCTCGTCCCCGAGGTCGTCATCCCCGAGGTCGTCATCGGAGAGGTCGAGCGCCATCGCCTTGTCGCGCGCGCTGAAGACGGCGACAAGCGGACGGTGATCGGACGCGGTAAGCATATCCGGATGAATGACCGCGCGGGTCTTTGCATGGACCACCTCGGGCATCATGCTGCGGCTGGCCAGGACGTAATCCACGCGCTCATAGGCGTCGTCGATGCGCCCGAACAGGGTCCAGACCGTGCCCACGTAGTCCATGGGCCGCAAGTCAAAGAGGATGCGCCTGCGTTTACCCACGATCTCGCTCATGGCCGCGGATTGATAGGTGTCATTCATATCGCCGACCACCAGCAGGTTCAGGGCCGGTCGTGCGGCCAGGGCCTTCCGCACATGCTTGTTGAGCAACCGGGCTTCGTTGCGGCGCATTTCGGTCTGCCCAAGCTGATGGTACACCTTGGATTTCAGGTGCGCGGTGATAAGCCGGAAGGTATATTCCGCGTTGATCTGGATATCCACATCAATGAACCCGCGGCCCACGTGCAGTTTTGCATTCCCGATGCTGTAGGTGTCATCCGTATGCGACTGGCGCGAGATGATCGGGAAGCGGCTGAACACCGCCATATTGTTTTCCTGGTAGCCGCGGTGAAGGTATTCCATGTGGGGCAGCTTCACGCCGGCCTCGGCCAAATCGCGCTGGAACTCGGCCACCACCACGTCGCTGCCGATCTCCTGCACGGCCAGAACGTCCGGCTGCGCCGCCGCGATCACGGCGATCACCGCCTTGCGTTCATCCTCGGGCTTGGGATCATTTTTCTGGCCGTCCCCGTCCCGGTCCTCCAACCCATACCGATGGAGGTTGTAGGTCATGACGGAAAACTCGTTGCCCTCCAATGCGTAGTCATGCGCCTGAATGACCTGTTCCGGCGCCCGACGGCAGGAACTGAACGCCAAAACAACAACCGCCACGCCTGTCAGAATGCGAAACCGTACACCTGCTGAACCTGTCGTATACCCCACGTGCCAACCAACCTATTCCGATTTTTTGTATGCTTTTTCAATTTTATCGGCCACATCTTTGTACCCGATATCCACCGCGTAAATTTCCTTGTAATACTGCACCGCCGTTTCGGCATCCTGCATGGTTTCGGCCAGTTTGCCGATCTCGTAGAGGATGTCCTTCTTGGTGCCGTCCATGACCGTCAACTCGGATGCCGCTTTTTGAAGCTGTTCCATGGCGATATCGTACTGGTTTTTCGCCTCGAAACAAAGCGCCAGGTGATAGAGCGACATGATCCGGCGCTGCGGGTTGCGCTGCGCCTGCTGCAACTGCTGGATGGCCTCGTTCAACTCGCCTCGCTCATACAGCAGGACGCCCAGTTCGTACTTGAACTGCAGGTCGTTGGGATACCGGGCAACGCGGCTCTTCGCATCGTTGAACTGGAATTCCTTCTTTTCGGCCTCCATCGCCGCGGCAGCGGACTCATCACCGGCTTCGCGCAACACCTTGATCTCATGCTCGAATTTCTTGACATGGGCGGAACTGACCGCCAGGTCAATCTGGGGGTCCGCGCCCCCCGCGATTTTCTGCGCGTCCAGCAGCGCCTGAATCGCCTCGTCAAACCGGGAGGCCTTGACATACAGGTCGGCGAGCGCGCGGCGGTAATTGACGTTCTCCGGTTCGCGCTGAATCTTCCCGGTTGTTTCCTTGATGAGCGCGTCAATGTCCTTCGAGGTCTTGACCGCTTTGCCTTCCTGTTCAAGCAGCGTCGATCCCTTGGAATCCTTCAGCATGTCCTGATAGGTCGTCCCGGTCTCCCAGTTGCCCTTTTTCATGGTGGCCAGGGCGGACGCGTCTTTGAGGGCCTTGAGCGCCGCCTGGTCGTTGGGCCGCATACGGGAGACCTCTTCAAAACAGTTTTTGGCCCGCGCGGGGTCGCCGACCTCCAGGTACAGGCTCCCGAGCCAGTTGAGCAGCTCCGGGTCTTTGGGGAGATTGTCCTTGGCGATTTCAAGCGCCTGGATCGCCACTTCCGGCATCTCCGCGGCGGTGGCGGCTTTGCCCAGCACCTTGATATACGCCATATTGAGGGGGTCCTTGCACATCAGTTCTTCGCCGGCATGCAGGGCCTTGAGGGGATGCTTGTTGATGGCCGCCGAGGCCGAAGCAATCGCGGGCAGGCTGGTCAGCGACGCCATCTTCCTCGCAAAAGCCCCGCCCTTTTTGTCCTTATTGTTCTTCAATTGCGCGGCCCGAAGGTACTTGCGGGCGTGCAACAGGCGCGGCTCCAGGTCCAGCGTCGAAATAAACAAGTCCATTGCGTAATCCAAGTTCCCACGTTCAAACGCGGCGAACCCTTTGTCAAACATCTCGCGCACCTTGCGGGGTACGTCTTCCAGTTTTACTTCGGCCATTGCTGGGCTCTCCTTTCTAACAAAAATCTGCTTGGAATATACAAAACCTACGAAATCCTGTGCAGGGTTGCAATGCAATCTTTTCACCTTTCGGCAAAGAATATGACTGGCCAGGCCCGCGGGGGCCCATTAGTATCACGCACATAATGCATGCAAAGAACGAGAATGTGAACACGCAGACGCAACCCATTCCGGGCGCGCGCGCGCGGCAACACCCGCCGGACCAACGCCTGATCTGCGCGCTGGTGCTGCTTTTTGTCATTTTGCTGCCCGGCATCGCCCCGGCCGCGCAACGCGAACCGCGCATGACCACCTGGAAGGGGCAATCGTATGTGACGCTGCGCGATATGGGCCGCTTCTACAACCTCAAGCTTTCCAACCCCAAAAAAAAGATTTACGCCCTGAAAAGCAAATGGAGCCGGCTGGGCCTGGAGGAAAACAGCCGCAAGGCCACGTTGAACGACCGCCTTTTCTGGCTGCATCGCCCCCTGGAGAAGGTCGGGCGCCACTGGGCGATTCACAAGGATGACTGGCAATATGTCATCGACCCGCTCCTGCGCAGTTCCGCCTACCTGGCTGACCAGGACTACAAGATTGTCGTGCTGGACCCCGGCCATGGCGGAAAGGACCGCGGCGCGTCCGGCAAACACGGCACGGACGAGAAATTCATTGTCCAGGAGCTGGCCCGCGAAATCAGGCTGCAGTTGGTCAACGCGGGCGTCCGTAACGTATACCTCACCCGCGACCACGATCAATATCTCGAACTCGAGGAGCGCTGCCGACGGGCAAAAAAATGGAAAGCGGATGTCTTTGTGAGCATCCATATGAATTCAGGCGCGAATGCCGACACCGTGGGCATTGAGACCTTTACCATGACCGTCCCAGGGCAAAACTCCACCCATGGGTCCAAACCCGAATCAACCCAACATCCCGGGAACCGGCATGACGCGGCCAGCATGATCCTGGCCGCCAAGCTGCAGGACAGCATGGTCGACCGCCTGAGGACACCGGACCGCGGCGTCAAACGCGCCCGTTTCGCGGTGCTCAAAAACGCCCCCTGCCCCGCCGCGCTTATCGAATGTGGGTTCCTCTCCAATCCCACCACAGAACAGAATTTCAACAAGCCGGCCTATCGCCGAATGACCGCCAAGGCCGTGGCCGACGGCATCCTGAAATACCTGGACGACATCAAACGGGCCAAACTCGAAGACGCCCAGGTCCCCAGATAATCCAAACCTCCAATCGCAAACCAAATGCGAAGGAATCGCGCAAAGCCGCGCGTGCATGGGGAAGGGCAGGCGCAGGCCTGCAAACGGGGAAAACGCTTCCACGGTGTAACGCCTGTCATACAAACCCCTTCCCCGCTATAGCATATCTCCCGCTTTTCACTTTCTTTGACGCATAGGGTAAGCAACCGCAGTTCAGTCTATTTTTGAAGACGTTGAATAAACCGCTCCAGCCGCACCATGGCTTCCTTGATGTTTTCCAGCGAGGTCGAGTAGGAGCACCGCAGGAAGCCTTCACCGCACGCGCCGAAGGCGGTCCCGGGGACGGCGGCGACGTTTTCTTCGTCGAGCAGCCGCATGGCAAAATCGTACGAAGACAGACCGGAATCCCCGATATAGGGGAATGCGTAGAACGCGCCCCCCGGCTTGAAGCAGGGCAGTCCCATTTCGTGGAAGGAATTATAAATATAGTTGCGGCGTTTAAGATATGCGTCATGCATACTGCGGATGTCCACTTCGGGTTGCTGCAGGGCCTCAATCGCGGCTTCCTGGCTGGGCGTACTTGCGCACATCATGGTGTACTGATGGATTTTCATCATAGCTTCCGTCAGCGGCGGCGGCGCGCAGGCGTACCCCATCCGGAACCCGGTCATGGCCCACGCTTTCGAGAACCCGTGCAGGAAGATGGTCCGGTCTCGCATCCCGGGCAGGGCGGCGATGGACGATATCTTATCCTCGTAGATCAGTTCGGAATAAATCTCATCCGCAATGACGAGTAGGTCGTGGCGGACGATCACTTCGGCGATTTTTTCGAGCTTCTCCATGGGCAGTACCGCGCCGGTGGGGTTGTTCGGATAATTCAGGATCAGCGCCTTGGTGCGGGGCGTGATCTTTTCTTCCACGGCGGCCGCCGAGAGCTGGAAGTCGTCTTCCATCCGGGTTTCTATGCACACCGGTTTCCCGCCGGCAAAGGTGATCACCGGGGCGTAGGAGACAAAACACGGGGCATGATAGAGCACCTCTTCGCCGGGGTTGAGTATGGCGCGCACCGCCAGGTCCATAGCTTCACTGACACCCACGGTAATGATAATCTCCGTTTTGGCTGAATAGGCCAGGCCGAAGGTGCGCTCAATGTAGGCGCTCACGGCTTTCCGGAGCTTAAGCAGTCCCAGGTTCGATGTGTAGCTTGACGCGCCGCGCTCCAGCGCGAAGATCGTGGCTTCCCGAATGTGCCACGGGGCATCGAAATCCGGCTCGCCAATCCCGAGGCTGATGATGTCTTTTCGTGTGCTGACAATATCAAAGAAGTCCCTGATGCCTGAACGGGGAACATCAATGATGTGCCGCGCTATCCTGTCATGGAGAGACTTTGAGTCGCTCATATTCATCTTCCTTTTCCATTAAAACGCCGAAACTCTTGTAGGTTTTAAGCATAAAATGCGTGGCGGTGGCGGTAACCCCATCCATGGTGGCCAGTTTTTCACTTACAAAAGAGGCTACGTTGCGTAAATCGGGGCCGTTGACGAAGAGCAGCAAATCATAGGTGCCCGACATCAGGAAGAGGGATTCCACCTCATCAAAACGACTGATACGCTGCGCGATCTGGTTGAAGCCGCCCTGCCGTTCCGGGGTCACCTTCACCTCGATGGCGGCACGCACCTGGTTGATATCCAGCTTGTCTTCATCCAGGATGGCCTGGTAGCCGCGGATGATATCCTGGTCTTCATAGTCTTTGATTTTTGCGCGGACGTCTTCCGCGGACATGTTCAGCATTTTGCCCATGTCCTCGGCGGTTTCCAGCGCGTTTTCTTTGAGGAGTTGCAGAAGTTGGTCCATCTTGACCTCCATATTCTTTTTTACTGTGAGTGTGAACGTATACCGAATCCCCCGGCTTTACGTCCAGCATATTGCAAGATTATCTTAAGGCTATAGTCCGCGGTAAGATTGACAAAGCGGGAGGGATGTAAGATGTTCAGCCGTATGCAAAATGACAATGGAAAAATGATGCGCAATAAGACAGATAAAATCGACCGGGATGTCATTGATGTGGACATTGTATGTGTGGGCGCCGGGGTGGCTTCCCTGGCGACTGTGATCCGCCTTTTGCAGGGGTGTAAAGACCCATCGAAGCCGGCGCCCCATGTATTGATTCTCGAAAAGGGCGCGCGGGTCGGCGCGCATGTGCTCTCCGGCGCGGTGGTGAACCCCGCCCCGTTTATCCGTCTACTCGGGGCGGAAGCCTGGGCGAACGCCCCGGTGTGCGCGCACGTACACCAGGAGCAGTTTGTGAAGCTCACCCGGAAACACGGGTGGCGGCTTCCCGTCACCCCCCCGCCCATGAAGTCCATGGGCTTCGCCATGGTGTCCATGGGGGCGCTGTGCGCCTGGCTGGCGGAACATTGCGAGGAGCTGGGCGCCGAAATCTATCCCGAAATGAACGCGGTGGAACTGCTGGAGGAAGACGGCTGTGTTGTGGGCGTTCGAACCGGCGACCGGGGGGTGGATAAAAACGGTCACCCCAAGAAGAATTTTGAGGCGGGCGCGGATATTCGCGCGAAGGTCGTGGTTCTCGGGGAAGGGGCGTGCGGGTGTCTGACGGAGCAACTGATCGACCGGAAGGGATTGGGCCGCCACGCCAACGAACAGGCTTACGCGCTGGGGATCAAGGAACTGATTGAGCTGCCCGCGTCGTCCAATCGCCGGGGCGCCATCATGCATACCTTCGGGTATCCGCTGGATTATTTCACCTATGGCGGTGGCTTTGTGTACGGGATGGATGATACTCATGTGGCCCTTGGACTGGTGGTGGCGCTGGATTACCGCAACCCGGCGTTGAACCCGCATGCCCTGTTCCGCGCGTTCAAGGCGCACCCGCGTATTCAGGAGAGAATCCAGGGCGGCAAAGTGATTGAGTATGGCGCTAAGATGCTGCCCGAGGGGGGCTTTTTTTCCATTCCGAACCTGGTGACGGACGGGGCGATGATTGTCGGCGACGGCGCAGGGATGCTGGACTCCGTGTGGCTGAAGGGCGTGCACCTGGCGGTCGAGGCGGGCATGGCGGCGGGCGATGCCCTGTGCGCGTGCCTCGCGCAACAGGACTGGTCCGTCCAGCGCCTGATGGCCTATCCGGAACAACTCTACCGCTCGAAGGCGTGGCGGCGGCTGGAACGCTTTCGGAATGTGCGCGCGGCCTTCCAGTTTGGCCTGCTCCCGGGGATCATGGCCATGGGGGCCAGTTTCCTGACCAACGGACTGCTGCCGTCGGGACGTTTGCTGATGCAGAGCGATCACCGGGCCATGAAACGCCGCCACCCCGCCACCCCGAGCCCGCCGGAAGCGCCCGCGCCCGCGCCGCATGAAAAAGACCTGCAGTTGGATATCCTGTCCGATGTGTTCTATTCGGGGACTGTGCACGAAGAGGACCAGCCTTGTCACCTCGTTATCAAGGACCCAAAACGCTGCGTCGAGGAATGCCTGGAACAGTATGGCGCTCCGTGTTCACGGTTCTGTCCGGCACAGGTGTATGAGATCAGGGAAAACGAGGAGGGCATATTGATTCAGCCCTCCAACTGCCTGCATTGCAGGACCTGTCAGATTAAGTGCCCCCTGCAAAACATTGAGTGGCGCCTGCCGGAAGGCGGTGGCGGCCCGCGGTATAAACAGATGTAAGCCGTTATGAAATCGACCCAAGCGTACATGAACATGCCCGCCAACAAGCCCGCCCGTAACTGGTCGGTCTACTCACTGCGCTTCACGATCGTGCTCATGTGCCTCTTTTTCTTTTTGTACTCGCGCATTGCCCCGCGCTTCCAGGAGCGGATCATGCGGGGGGAAACCATGGGCACCACCTATACGATACGCCTGGCGAACTGCACGGTCGGCGAACGTATGTTCCGTGAACTGCAGACGGTGGTCGACCGGCGCCTGAACGAGATCAATCAACAGATGTCCATCTATCGGCCCGATAGTGAGATCAGTCGCCTGAATCAGGTCGATGATTCATCCCCGGTCAAGCTGGCGCCGGACCTGGCGCGCGTGTTGCGTTTTGCGCTGGAGCTGGCGGAAAAAACCGGCGGGGCCTTTGACCCCACGGTGGCGCCGCTGGTCAATCTCTGGGGTTTCGGACCGGATGGTCGTCGTCTCGTCCCGCCCTCGGACGCGGAGGTCGCCGCCGCGAAGGAGCAGGTGGGGTATCGTCATGCGGTTATGGCCTCGCTGGACCGTGTTCAGAAAAAAACGCCAGCGTTACAATTTGACCTGGGCGCACTGGCCAAGGGGTTTGCCGTGGATAATGTCAGCCAGTTACTCTTCAACCTGGGCTATACCAATCACCTGGTGGAAATCGGCGGGGAAATCCGCGCGACCGGGTTGAACCAGAAACGGCAGAAGTGGCGGATCGGCATCCAGAAACCGAATTATGCTTCGCTGCCGGGGGAGGAACTGGAGGGCGTTGTTTCGCTGTCGGACCGGGCCATGGCGACATCCGGCGATTACCAGATTTTCTTTGAGGATGCGGAAGGAACGGTCTATGCCCATATCATCGATCCGCGTACCGGATACCCGGTCGGCCACGCCCTGGCCTCAGCCACCGTGCTGGCCTATGCCTGCATGCCCGCGGATGCATTGGCGACCGCGGTTTATGTGCTGGGACCGGAAGAAGGCCTGGCCCTGATAGAAGCGTGGGACGGCGCCGAGGTCCTCATGGCCTTGCGCAACCCGGACGGCACGTTTGAGCATATTATGTCCAGCGGATTTTTCAAGATGGCTTCTTTCGAGGCCCCCTGAAGTCCGCTATACGTCGTGTATGGTCAGGTACACCAGCGTCTGGTTCAGCAACTGATAGGCCACCTCGCCAAAAGTGATGGGGCCCACGATGTCCCCGGTCTTTCTGCCTTCCAACTCTGAATACAAATAATTCAGGATACAGTTGCATGAATAGACCAGATGTTGTGAAAGATCGTGGGGAATCTGTGATGTAAAATGCTCAATATAATCAGCAATCGGCTTGGCATGCCTGTAGGTCATGCCCTTGAATACCGGGGCGAAAAAGGCGACCTGTCCGCTGTCCTTGTCGATGCCCTGGATACTGGTGTTGATCATGGCGCCGTAGTAATCGGCGACAAGCGGCAGCTTGGTATCCAGGTTGTTTTCCGTGAAGTAGTCGGCCAGTTTCATGGGGCGTCCGTCGACGGTTACCTCGTCCGCGCTGAACCCGTCCGCGGGAAATACAATGTCGGCGCCTTCGCCCTGTTCAAAAATATTTATAATGCCGATATTAGCGCCCTTGCCGGGGGGCAGGGTGACGTGCATGACTACCGCGCCGTCTTCCAGGGACGAGGCGTCGGCCCCGTTGAACACCCGGGGGCTGACCTTGCCCAGGTCCGTCATATCCACGCCGGAGACCCAGCCGATCAGCGGCGTCATGGCAAATTGCTCAAACCCGGGCGCGTTGAGGGCGAAAGACAACAGGGTATCGCACGCGGCGGGCAGGTTGATGAAGCTGAATCCATTGCCGGGCGCGTCCATGTACACCTGGCCCAGCGTATCCTTGCTATAGGTTTTGATATGTACAGACTCCACATAGTCAGGAAGTATGGTCGCGAATATCTTCTCCTTGTCAAAAGCGCCACCGGCCGCTGTCATAAAATAGGGGATGGTTCCTCCCACCCACTGCCCCGGCGGCAACTGCGCCAGCCGTTTTTCGTCCCCCGCCAGAAACAGGGCTTCCCCGGCCTTGATGCGTGCGCTGATTTCGTCAATTGTGTATAAAGCTTGTGTCATACGGCCCTCAATATTCAGTTATTGAAAATCCTGTTTACGTCGCGTTGTACCAGCGGCAACTGAATGTTCTTTACAAACAGTTCGCGCAACTCCGAAGCCATCCGAGCAACAGCTTCGGGTGACGAGTCATCCTGCAACTGCAGGATAATGCGCCCCATAAATATCTTCGCGGCCAGGAATTCAAAATCATGCCTGACCCGGCATGTAACCACATCTTTCCATGCGACATGTTCAGCACCTGGAACGTCCATATAGAACTACCTCTTTGTTTGACCGTCTTGTCCAACACAAACACAATGCCTGCTATAACTATACTCAATATATGCCATTTTCCACCGGGGGTATAGCTTTATTTTACAACAAGCTAGCCCGCCAAATCGGGGTCGAGGGCAACTTTAATTTCGCGGATTGCTTTTTTCCCAAAGCGTTCCTGCAGCCGCTGGAGAATGTCATCTTTGCTGTAGCGGGTAATTTCGTCGAGCCAGATGGAGTGGGTGACGTAGATGTAGAGGGTTGCGTTGGACATTCGTCCGGGACGGGCGTGCCGCGCAATCTGCGCCCCGACAATGTCCACCCATTCATTCACCAGGCGCTCTTCCCATGTGCGCGATTCCAGGCCGAACTGCTGCATGACGCGCATGACGATGTCGGCGGAGCTTTCCATACGAGAGGGCGCGCGCGGCGTCTCATCGCTGTCGATCTGGAACCGCTCGCGCTGGAGGGCCCAGTGGCCATGATCATAGTTGTTGAATTTTCGGCACGTCATGGAGGGAAGCATAGGGCGTGTCTACAGGGAAGGCAAACAGATTAGTCGCAATATCCGGCCAACGGAAAACGTGGCGAGGCCGATTACTTCCGCCGTCGGCCAAAGCGTATCAACCAATCCACGGAAGCGCGCTCCCAGCCGATGTCGTACCCGGCCTTCTCGCTCTCGTACCACTTGTGGTCAAGGATCTCGCCTTTGATCTTGTCCCACTCTCGAAACAGCAGGGTGTTCTTTACCCATCGGTCCATCTCGAGGTCATTTTCGGTTCTTACATCATTCGATTTCATATAACACCGGACTACACATCTGCTACTTCGGAGTAACGTAGATGAAACTTCCGAAACGGTCAATAGCGATTGTTAAGGTTATATGAGGCGCTATTGTCTGGACTATCGTCGGCCAATGGGCTAGGAACGGCGGACTTTTTAACAACAGGAGCAGTAATGATGATAAGTATGAAGCGGTTATTGGTGGTTTTCATTGTGGTTCTTTCCGGTAGCCTGGCGGCGCGCGCGGAGCTGTCGGGCGGACGCGCCTTCGCGAATGACCGGTCGTTCACCCTGGAGGGATCGGTGGGAACCTTGCGTTTTGACAAAGGGACAATTGAGGAGACCAAACGCGCGTATGACAACAGCGGCAATAACGAGGACTACAAGGCTTACCTGTCCAAATACACCCTCGAAGAATTGGGGTTCGACGGCAGCTATCCCACATTCGGCCTGTTTGTGGAAAAGCAATGGAAGTTCCTGTCGCTGCAGTTGGATGCCGAATACAGCCACCCGACCGCCAGCGCCACGGCGGATATGCACCCGACCGCCAGCGGGGTCCCGGACCGGCAGAAGGGCTACTACATCGGGGTGAACAAGGTCACCTACCAGGGCAAGGACTATGAATATATGTTTATTCCCAACGGGCAGGATTTTGACGCGGATATCCAGAGCGGCATTGTCGAGTTGAAGGCGCTGATCACGCCGTGCCACCTGACCGGCGGGGACACACTGGCGATCACGCCCTGGGTCTACCTCGGGCTGATGGGCGTCTGGGGGTCGTATGAAATCGATGCCGGCCCGGCGCGCGGACTGGTACAGTACGAGGTGCCGCCCGAAACCTATGTGGTGGGCGGCAAGGGGTCCGGGGACGCGGGGGGCGCCATCCCGGAAATCGGGTTCGGCGGCGAGGTGCGCGTCAGCCTCGGGCCAATGCGCGGCGGCAACGCCCAGTTAGTGTTCCTGGGCGAGGTGGGCTTCTTCAAGTTCAAGGGAAGTACCGATACCCTCGGCTTCGACTCCCGCCGCGAAAAGGACCTGGACCTCGACTACATGAACATGGAGTTGCGCCTGATGCTGGAACTGCCGCTCTGGGAGCATTGCGATTTTGTCATCGGCGCCAGCCTCGAAAAAGTAACGGCTACCGCCGACCTCGATTCCGCCAACCGTTCGGTCGAGGACCAGGAAGAGCTGAGCGAAAAATACGATAAGCACATCGAGCTGGAAACAACACAACTGCGCGTCATGGCCGGGTTCAGGTTTTAACCCTGCCCTATACCTCCATGATGTCTGTTTCCTTCGCGGCCAGCGATTTGTCGATCTGGCCGATGTACTCGTCCGTCGATTTCTGAATGTCTTCCAGCGCGCTGTCGCGCTCATCCTCAGTGATCTTCCCGCCTTTCTGCAAGGCCTTGATCTGGTCGTTCGCCTCCCGGCGCACATTGCGGATGGCGACCCGCTGGTCTTCCGATGTCCGTTTGGCGACCTTGATCAGCTCTTTGCGCCGTTCTTCGCTCAGTTCCGGAATCGGCACGCGGATCACACGCCCGTCATTCATCGGCGTGACGCCGATATTGGCCGCCATGATCGCCTTTTCAATGGCCGACAGCGAGGAGGGATCAAACGCGCTGATTACAATGAGCCGCGGTTCGGGGGTGGAAATGCTCGCCAGGTCACGCAGGCGCGTTGTCGTGCCGTAATAGTCCACGCCGATATTGTCCACCAGGCTGGGGGAGGCCTTTCCGGTTCGTAACCCGTTGAATTCCTGCATCAGAAATTCCACGGCCTTGCTCATCTTGTCTTCCGCTTCCAGCAGTACTTCGTCAATTGATTCCATGATTCCAGCTCCATGCGTTTTACTCGTGAACCAACGTGCCGACAGGTTCGCCCTGTACGACACGCACAATTTCATTTTCCTTAAAGAAGTTGAATACTATAATCGGTATGTTGTTGTCCTGACAAAGGGAAAACGCCGCGGCGTCCATAATTTTCAGGCGTTGGGAAAGGGCGTCGGCGTACGTGGTATCCTTGTAGAGGAGGGCGTCCGGGTTGGTGACCGGATCGGCGGAATAGATGCCGTCGACCTTGGTGGCTTTCAGCAGCACATCGGCCTTGATCTCGCTGGCGCGCAGCGCGGCGGCGCTGTCGGTGGTGAAATACGGGTTGCCGGTGCCGGCGCCGAAGATGATGACGCGGCCCTTTTCGAGATGACGGATGGCGCGTCGGCGGATGACCGGTTCGGCGATCTTGGGCATGTCGATGGCCGACATGACGCGTGTGGGTATCCCCGCATGCTCGATGGCGGTTTGCAGGGCCAGGCTGTTGATCATGGTGGCCAGCATGCCCATGTTGTCCGCGGTCGTCCGGTCCATGCCGGTTGCCTCCGCGGGCAGGCCACGAAAAATGTTGCCCCCGCCAACCACAATGCCGATCTCCACGTCCATGTCCCGTATGGCGCGGATCTGCCGTGCGATGGTATTCAAGACATCGAGGTCAAGGGTGTCGCCCGTCTGCTTGTTCTGCAAAACCTCGCCGCTCATCTTCAGGAGAATGCGGTTGAATTTTTCCCGCTTCGGTTGCGTTTCATCTGTCATGTGTGTGCCTTTCCAACTCTGCGTCCAATACTCACCGGTTTCGGAATGCGGATGCTAGGCCAAGCCCGCGGGTATGTCAAAACTTCAAAGCCGGCTTTCAGACATTATTTAAGGCGCACGTCCCGGTGAGGCCCTTAAACGCCGGTCTACCCCCCGGTCAGCATCCGGTTGATGGCGGCGGCGGCGCGGCGTCCTTCGCCCATGGCCAGGATCACGGTGGCGGCGCCCAGCACAATATCGCCGCCGGCATACACGCGGTCAATTGAGCTTTTGCCGTCTTCATCCACCACAATGTTGCCCCACTTGTTGGTTTCAAGCTCCGGGGTGGTCTGTTTGATCAGCGGATTCGAGTCGTTGCCGATGGCGATGATGACGGTGTCCAGGTCAATCATAAATTCGCTGCCTTTCACCTCGACCGGGCGGCGACGTCCGGAGGCGTCCGGCTCGCCCAGTTCATATTTCAGGCATTCCATGCCCGTCACGCGACCCTGCTCGTCACCCACGATGCGCTTGGCGTTCTGCAAAAGGTGGAAAATGACGCCCTCTTCCTTGGCGTGTTCCACTTCTTCCACCCGCGCGGGCATTTCTACTTCGGTGCGCCGGTAGACCAGGTGGACCTCGTCCGCGCCCAGGCGGACCGCCGTGCGCGCGGCGTCCATGGCTACATTGCCGCCGCCCAGGACCGCTACCTTGCGCGAGGGATAGATGGGGGTGTCCGCGCGGTCCCGGTCATAGGCGCGCATCAGGTTTGAACGAGTCAGGTATTCATTGGCGGAGAACACACCCACCAGGTTCTCGCCCTCGATGCGCATGAATTTCGGCAGGCCGGCGCCCGTGCCGACAAAGACGGCGTCAAACCCGTCCTCCGTGATTAAATCCATCAGCTTGCGTGTGCGGCCCACCACGTAATTAGTCTCGATTTCCACGCCCATCGCCTGGAGCATGTCGATTTCCTGCTGCACGATTTTCTTGGGCAGTCGGAATTCGGGAATGCCGTACACCATGACGCCGCCGGTTTTGTGGAAGGCTTCGAACATGGTGACGTGATGGCCTTCGCGGCGCACATCACCCGCTACGGTGATGCTGGCCGGGCCGCTGCCGATGATCGCCACCCGTTTGCCGGTTTCGGGTTTGACCGCCGGTTGTTCCTGGTGGCCGTGCTCGCGTTCGTAGTCCGCCACATACCGTTCGAGGCGTCCGATCGACACCGCTTTATTCACATCTTTGAGGGCCTTGCCAACGGTGCAGTGCGCCTGGCATTGCGTTTCCTGTGGACAGACCCGCCCGCATACCGCCGGCAGCAGGCTGTCGCGCTTGATGATGTCGATGCTCTTCTGCATGTCGCCGTCCGCGATGGCCTGGATGAATCCCGGGATGTCAATACGCACCGGACACCCGTCGACACAGGGCGCGTTCTTGCACTGCAGGCAGCGCTCGGCTTCGATGCGCGCCTGCTCGGTGCTGTAGCCCAACGCCACTTCATTCATGTTGCCGCGCCGCGCCAGCGGGTCCTGCGTGGGCATCTCCTGCGCGGGAATGGTCATGCGTTCTTTCGGTTTCAACGCCTCGGTGCGCGCTTCAAGTCCGGCCAGCGTTTCCTTCGCGGCCTGTTCCAATTGTTCGGGGGTGGGATGACTCATCGTTCTTCCTCGTGGGTAAAAGGGGTTATGACTTCTCGCCAAGGGCCTGCTCAAGTTTGCAGTGATACTCTTCGTGGTGGTGGTCCTCTTCGCCCTTGTAGGCGTTCAGGCGCTTCATCATGTTGTCGAAGTCCACCAGGTGCCCGTCGAATTCCGGTCCGTCCACACAGACAAATTTGGTTTCGCCGCCGACGGTCACCCGGCAGCCCCCGCACATGCCGGTGCCGTCAATCATGATCGTATTGAGCGAAACCACCGTGGGGATGGCGTAGGGCCGGGTGGTTTCAGCGCAGAATTTCATCATGATCGGAGGTCCGATGGCGACCACCAGGGCGGGGCGGGGTTCCGCCTCACACAATTCCTTGAGCGGCGCCGTGACCAGCGCCTTGCGCCCGTACGAGCCGTCGTCCGTACATACAATCAGCTCGTCGGCGATCCGCCCCATCTCCTCTTCCAGGATAATCAGGTCCTTGTTTCGCGCGCCGATAATGATGTGCACTTCGTTGCCGACCGCCTTCATGGCCTGCGCGATGGGATGCAACGGCGCGACCCCAATGCCGCCGCCAACACAAATAACACGCCCGACCTTTTCAATATGCGTCGGTTGCCCCAGCGGTCCCACCAAATCCGTGATGGCATCCCCCACTTCCAACTCCGCCAACTGGTGCGTCGTGCGCCCGACGGTCTGGAATATAAGCGTGATGGAACCCTCTTCGATATCCGCGTCCGCCACGGTTAACGGTATACGCTCGCCGTAATCGTGCTCAACCTGCAGGATGATAAACTGCCCCGGACGTCGCTCCTTCGCAATCAGGGGCGCTTCCACTCGAATCATAAAAACTTCTTCAGAAAGTTGCTTTTTTGCTAAAATTTTATTCATAATCCATGTTCCATTACGTTGCGGCTGTCACTTTTGCAGACGCACATTACGCAGACAAAGATTCCAGGTCAAGCGCTGTTTCCCTCGGTAAACAGCCGTATAAACGGCAAAATAGGCTTACTGTTGGTACGGCAGCCAACGGCCGAGCACCTGGTCCATTGTGCCGTTGGTATCCCATTGTTCAAGCAGGGCATTGGCCTGCTCCAGCAGTTCGGGGTTGTCCGGGTGAACGCCCCAGGCGAGGTATTCTTCCGTCAGCAGCGCGGGGGAGAAGGTCAATCCCTGTGTGTTGTACTGGCCCGCCAGCCACCAGATCATGGGGGCGTCGTGGATGACGACATCCACCTTGCCTTTGAGCAGGGCCTTCGCGGCGGCCTGCGCGGAGGAGAAGGGGACTCGATTCGCCCGGCGGCATTCCTGCTGCACAAGGTTGTCGCCGGTGGTTCCCTTCTCGACGCCGATGCGCTTGTCGGTGACCATCACCGAGACCGGAGTGCTGAAGCGCGGGGCATCATCGGTCCGTATCAGGGGCAGTTGGCCCACGCGGATATATGGTTGCGTGAAGGCGACCAGCGCGGCGCGCGGAGCGGTGATGGTCATGCCCGACATGATGATGTCAATGCGCCTGTCCTGCAGGGCGGGGATGAGTTTTTCCCAGCTCAATTCCACAAACCGGACCGGACGGTCCAACGCCGCGCCCAGGGCCGCCGCAAAGTCCGCCTCGGCGCCGGTCACCTGCCCATCCTGTTTGAAAATCATGGGAGGATAATTCGGGGTCATCCCCACGCGCAGTGGTTCCTGGCCGCCCTGGGCGGGTTCACCATAACGACCGGCGGGACGGGTGGCGCAAGCGACGAGACCCGCCAGCATGGCCACAAGGAGCGTCAGTCGGATAAGTCCTGAGTGTGATTTTTTCATTGTGATACTCCCTCGCTAATTCCTGTTGGTGATATTGCGCAAGACCTTTTCGAGGCTTTCGATGCTGTGACGCCATGAAAAGCGTTCGCTGACCATTTCCCGGGCGTGTTGCGCGATGGACTGCCGCAGCGGCGCGTCATCCAGCAGCAACGAAATATACTGGGCCATGATATCCGGAGTGTCCGCCAGGAAACAGTTGTTGCCGATCTGCGCCGGGATGCCTTCGACGCCCAGACTCGTGGAGACCACTGGCACGCCCGCGGCCATGGCTTCGAGAATTTTTCCCCGCATGCCCGAACCCAGGCGCACGGGGCAGACGAAGACCTGGGCCCGCGCCAGGTAGGCGCGCAGATCGTCGACCATGCCGGTAATGATGATGCGCGGGTCCTTGGCGGCGATATCGCGCATGGCGGGCGTCGGTTCCGGTCCGACCACCAGGAAATTCAGATGCGGACGTTCGGCCCGCAGCCGCGGCCACACCTGCCGGCAGAACCACAGGACCGCATCCTCGTTGGGCGTGTCGCAGTAATAGCCGGTAAACAGGATGTGTTCGCCCGCCTCGGTCGGCTGTTCTTTTGCGGGACGGAAAAACCGGGTGTCGACGCCGCTGGGGATGACGGAGGTCATCAGGTTCGGGGCGTGCTCGAGCAGGTTGTAGCGCTCCTGCGGGGTGAGCACCAGCACGCGGTCGGCCGCCCGATACATCGAAAACTCGTATTTGCTTAGCCCTTTCATTTGCATCCAGTCGCGCAGGAGCGCGAGCGAAAACCCGCGCACGGAACGGGAGGTGCGATAGGTGACGATATCGCTGCGGTGGCAGGAAATCAGCCGTCGCACCGCAGAGAGATACGGATTGCAGTACAGGTACTGGCCCATGACGGAGAACTCGGCAATGACGGCGTCGTAGCGCGACCGGTACACCATTTCACCGAGCTTCTTCGCCATGGCCTCCGAGCGCAACGGCAGGTACATCGGCGGTACCCGCGAAAAGAAATAGTCAAACAGGCGTCGCGGCCACGAACGTTTCGCAGGCGGGGCCACCAGCTCGATCTCCAGCAACCGCGTCCCCATCATTTCCGTCCGTTCCCGGTCGCCGGGCCCCTCAAAGGCGAGTACGCCGATCTCGTGCCCCTTTTGCGCCAGGCGGGCGATGCGCTGATAGACAATGACATGCCCGCCCGCCACCTGCGGGTGTGGAAGTTTGCTGGTTAAAAAAAGTAGTCTCATGATGGATCGTCCGGCAAGTCCAGTTCCTGGAGCAGCGCGATAAACTCCTCGCGCGACACCTCATCCAGGCGCAGCCCCTTCTCCTTGAGTTTATCACTGATGGCGGCGCAGGCCTCCACGAGTTGCGCGTGGTCGTGGTCCGAGCCGAACAGCACATGAAAATTGTCGCCCTGCGTAATGCGCGTGTGCCCGTCGCCCTTGTCCGCGCCCAGGCCCACGATCCGTATGATGGGCTCAAATGGTTCTCTGTTCATGTAGGTCATTATAGTTTAGATCCGAAATGATTCAATGAATTCACGACGCGCGGGCTCCACCGCGATATCCTGCGCCTGCCGCGGTGAGCGGATGCGCACATGAACAGCGGTTTGCTGAGGGACGTCCCCATAGCGTGCGCAGATCGCGGCCGCGGTTTTCACATGTTGGTCCGTGGCGGTGTAGGGTAGCAGGCCCGTGGGCCCGCGCCGGTCCCGCAGGCGCAGCAGCAAATCATACAGCTCCGCCGAACCCTCAATCTCCATGTTCTCCTGTTCGTTGCGCCCCAGCACCAGCTTGATGTCCCGGTCCAGCCGGAAATGCCGCCCGATGTGCAGCAGGCGCAAATGATTGCTGCCGGCCAACGCGCCGTGCGCCAGCAAATCCAGCACACGACCCCTGAATACCGGATCGCGCAGCCGGCCGGTGTTGCGCGCCGAGACCACGTCGCGGATGTCCAGTTCCTCCGCCACGCGCTTCTGATAGTGGCGGGCCCGCCCGCTGACATCCCCGAAAAACGCCGGGGTTATCCAGCCCTCGGCCTCCGGACGCGTCTGCGGAAGCTCCCGCGCGCTCAACGGCAGCACCAGGTCGCCGTCAAATCCCGCCTCCCCGGCCATCCGGCTGATGCGCTCCGGGGTTACCTGGTCGCTGTGCTGCCGGACCACCTCGCCGCTGAACACAAAATCGTATCTCTGCGCCTCCATGAAACAACGCGCCTCGCGCAGGATCGTCAACATCGCCATGTCACAGATGTGCATCTCCTCCGGGTCCCAGCCCTTCAACGCCTTTACCATCTGGACGGTGATGTCCTGCGTGAACAGGTTCACGCCCAGCGAACGCGATGCCTCGACGGCCTTCGCGGTGTCAAAAAAAGGCGACGTAAAAACGAGCGCGTCTACCGTGACGGGCTGCTGCCTCATCAGGTGAAACGCCGTATAACTGTCGAGACTTCCCGAAAGAAGCCCGAGCGCCCGTCGTCTTGTGACAGGTTGTGTGATCATATGCCCTGCGCCTGTGCTCATGTGTGTCGTGTCTGTCTGTAACTATTCCTAAGCTACCTGATCAAAAATCGCAAACAAAGAATCAACGGTTCCCGGCCTTATTGTGCGACGCGTTTCTCTCAACCCAATGCATCCCCCCTAAAAATTTGTACGGGATAAGGCGCAATTTGGCGTTGACGCCCGCCATTCATCGCTCTATCACATCATAGTTTCCACGGAAGTCACCCGGCGGCATGTATGTTGCGCCGGTGACACGAAAGCGAATACGCGCGCGGACAACAGGGTCTGCCGCCGAAACAGGAGAGATAGAAATGGCTAAGATTAATTTTGGCGGCGTGAAAGAAGACGTCGTTACACGTAAAGAATTTTCGCTGGCAAAAGCCCGCAAGGTCCTCAAGAAGGAAGTGGTCGCGGTGATCGGCTATGGCGTCCAGGGCCCCGCCCAGGCGCTCAACATGAAGGATAACGGCATTAACGTTATCATCGGTCAGTCCAAAAAATTCAAGAAGGACTGGGACCGCGCCAAACGTGACGGATGGATTCCCGGCGAAACCCTCTTTGATATCGAAGAAGCCGCGAAGAAGGCCTCCATCGTCCAGTTGCTCGTCACCGACGCCGCCCAGCGCGTTGTCTGGCCGACCATCAAGAAATGCCTCAATCCGGGCGACGCCCTGTACTTCTCGCATGGCTTTTCCATTACCTATAAGAAACAGACGGATGTCATTCCGCCCAAGGATGTGGACGTGATCATGGTCGCCCCCAAAGGGTCCGGCACCTCGGTGCGCCGCAACTTCCTTTCCGGCGCCGGCATCAACTCCAGCTATGCCGTCGAACAGGACGCCACCGGCCGCGCCGAAGAACGTTGCATCGCCCTGGGCATCGCCATCGGGTCCGGCTACCTGTTCCCGACCACCTTCCCGCACGAAACCAACAGCGACCTGACCGGCGAACGCGGCATCCTTATGGGCGCCCTGGCCGGCGTGATGGAAGCCCAGTACGATGTCCTGCGCAAAAACGGGCACACCCCCAGCGAAGCCTTCAACGAAACCGTTGAAGAACTTACGCAGAGCCTCATCCGCCTCGTCGACGAAAACGGCATGGACTGGATGTACTCCAACTGCTCCGCTACCGCCCAGCGCGGCGCGCTCGACTGGAAACCCAAATTCAAAAAAGCCGTCCTGCCCGTCTTTAATCAGCTTTACAAAGCGGTCAAGAGCGGCAAGGAAGCCGAGCGCGTCATCAAGACCTGCGGCAAAGCCGGCTACCAGAAAGACCTGGCCAAGGAACTCGCCGAAATCCGTGACTCCGAAATGTGGAAGGCCGGCGCCGCCGTGCGCGACCTCCGCCCGAAAAACCAGGGCAAGGCGATCGACGCCAAGGCCAAGGGCATCGGAGGCCGCAAGGCGTAACCCGACGGTTTACACCATGCTTCAAAACAGGCAGCCGGTTGTGCCGGCTGCCTGTTTTTTTGTCGCCCGGAATTCTTATGGCCGGTTCGCTGATCGTAATCGCACTCTCGTTCCCGCCAATCAGGCCGGAGGCCGCTCCGCAAGGGATAAGCGATGGAAGAGTGCGATTATGAACCGGGATGACAGCGGGAGGGACATTGTCCTCAATGTCCGGGGACAGCGGGAGGGACATTGTCCTCAATGTCCGGGGACACCAGGAAGCATTCTGTTAAACCAGAAGACTCGTTCGCTGATCATAATCGCAATCTCTTTCCCTCTAATCAAGCCGGAGGCCGCTCCGCAAACGTTAGGCGATGGAAGAGTGCGCTTATGAACCGGGATGGTAGCGGGAGGGACATTGTCCTCAATGTCCGGGGACACCAGGAAGCGTCCTGTTAAACCAGAGGACTCGTTCGCTGATCATAAT
>RZZM01000359.1 GCA_009929845.1 Spartobacteria bacterium | reverse complement strand
AATAGTTTCAAGGACAGCATGGAAATTGACGACGGGTACTGGCAGACGGTTTCTGTTCCTTTGGGCGGAGACTTCTTCGACTGGAGCTATCCGGGCGGACAGGACGGCAGTCTCGTGGCTTTGGATTTTTCGCGTATCCGCCAATTGGAGTTTTGCCCGTGGGTGGGGCGCGAGGACAAGGCCGGCGTGATGTGGCTGGATAATCTGCGTATCGAGACATTGGACAGCGCCAGCAACTGGTATCCCGTGGCCATCGCCGGGCAGAGCGCGCGCCTGATCGGAAATACGGAAACCGCCACGTTGATCGCTACCAACAGCTATGACCCGGACGGATCCATTGCCGCCTATGCCTGGTCGCCGTCAACCGGCCTTTCCGCCACCAACACCGCCCTGCCGGTCTTTACACCGCCTTCCGCGGGCGTGTATACCTTTAACCTGGATGTGACCGACAACGAGGGCCTCCAGAGCCGCGATGCCGCCCAGGTGGTCGTTAACGTGATTCCCACCCTGGTCGGCAGCAGCATGCAGATGTTCCGTGACGCAGCCATGACCGACGAAATCAGCGGCGTGGCCGACAACTGCCTGGATGTGTACGTCAAGCTGACCTGCGTTTCCGGCGGCACTGTGGGCGAGGCCGATTTCACCATGGCGCGGGTGCACTCGAGCGACGCCTACGGCCCTGATCAGGACAACAACTGCGACGATATCGACATCGTGCTGGAAGAGACCGCGCCCGATTCGCTCGTCTTCAACGGCCATTTCCGCCTGGCGGCGTTCAGTGAGGAAATCGACGAGCAGATCGGCGCTTCGGAAGGCGCGACGGTCAGCGTCAGCAACGCGGGGGTCATGGCCTCCGCGACGGTCGGCGCCCAGAACTACGGGTACCTCAAGTATGTCGATCATGTGGAACGGGGTATTGCCGCTTATAATGAATTTGAAGGCACATGGTATACCTACGACGACAATTACAACGCCAATACCTCGCGTGTGGCGATCGCCGCAACCAATGATGGCGCCCATGCCGGTTCATCACAGTCCCTTTACGGTTACGGTGAATTGGAATTGGGACCGACGGGTTCGGTCGATCAACTGTTCGCCGGCGTAGGCAGCAAGATCACCCCGTATCCGGACGGCGCGCTTAATGCCTTCACGGACCTCAGCAGCACAACCAGTCTCAAGGGCGTCTCCTTCTGGCTGAAAGGCAACGGCAAACGCCTGTCGGTGGTCCTGCGCTCGCTGGTGATTACCAACTATGACGACTACCTCTACACCATCGAAACCACACCGTCCAACGGGTGGCGGCAATACCACCTGCTCTTTACCGATTTCGAGCAGGAAGGGTGGGGCAACGAAGCGGTGGAAAGGGAAGAAGCGCTCTCGAAAATCAATTCCCTGCAATTCAAGTTCGCGTCGAAAATCAATTACGAAACGAACGAGGTATTCATCGACGACCTGGCCCTCTTCGGCGGCGATATCGACTACCACACCAACGTGATCTACCACAAGGAAAACACCGTGAGCATGGAGGGCTACGAGGGGTTGCTCCTGGTGAATCCGTCGTTGACCAACGCCGGCGGTTCCACCACGACCATTTATGGGTGGACCCTCGCTGGTAATGTGCGCGGCGAGGACTGGGGTGCCAACGGCGGCGACGCGGTCTTTGAACAGTGGCATGGATCGGCCGGGACGGTCGAACAGACGCTCACGGGCATTTCGGCCGGCGCGGAGTACAAGTTTACCACGATGATGAGTAAACATGTCTCGTTCGCGGGCGCTATATACCTGGAAATGATCTGGCTCTCCGCGGCGGATGCCCCGTTGCAGACGAACGCCACCGCGGATATCTCCGGCGATATCACCACGGCGGATTGGCCGTTGTCCTCCCACGATACCGGCTATGTTACCGCACCCTCCGGCGCCGCCAAAGTGAAACTCCGTGTGCGCGCCGCTTCGGTGACCGTCGAGAACGCCAAGGTGCATGACGCCTCCATTTCCTCACGCCAGCAGGCCGATGATGGATGGCAACTGTGGACTGATGGCTTTGCCGTCACGTACAGCACCAACTGCGCCGAAGGCGCCAAGGCTGCGGAACTCTCCAGCACCAATACCGATTGGGTGGCCGGTATGTATGTCCCGCCGTTCAGTTCGCAGGGCGTGACCATGACAAACTTCAGCGACTGCGAGGCCCTGGCCCTCAAGGCGCGCCGCGTGGACGGATATGCCGCGACCGGCGGTACCGACGCGCGTATCCGCCTGAGTATCGTCACCGGCGAAAGCAACGAGGTCGCCAAAACACGTTGGCAGCCCGTGGACAGCAGCGCCTGGGAGGACTATCTCCTCTTCTCTAAAGACCGCTTCTACACCTTGGAGACCGCGGATACTAACGACCCCTCCGCCCTGGTGCTCTACACCAACGAATGGAACGCGGTGGACCGTATCTATATCTATTACGGGCCGGCGACCAATGGGCTGACCCCGTACGATATCCTGCTCGACGATTTCAGAACCTGTACCGGAACCTATCTGCACTAGAGGTGAAACCATGAAACAATTCTATGCTGTATTGAAAACAAGCCTTTGGACAGGCATGGCGGTGCTGGCGGTCTGCTCTGCGAAGCAGGCAACAGCGGCCCCGGGCGATTATCGCGTGTTGACCGAATTTGCCGCTTCGGAAACGGTGGGCGGAAAGCCTGTCGCTTCGCCAATCAACGTGGGCGGAACGTTGTATGGCATGACGCCCTACGGCGGTGTGAGCAACTGGGGCGTCATCTACGCGGTGCAAACCGTTTCCAGCAACTATACCACCCTGCATTCATTCCAGGGGCTGGACGGACGCACCCCCCTGGGCCGCCTCGCGTATGACGGCACCAACCTCTATGGCATGACCTGTCGTGGCGGTTCCAACGATGCGGGCGTTGTCTTTCGCGTGGATACAAACGGCGTCGGCTTTACCGTGTTGCACCACTTTGACGGTCAGGACCCCGACAATGGCGCGAACCCCTGGGGCGCCCCTGTCTGGGATGGCAACAGGCTCTATGGCCTGACCTATGGCGGCGGCTGGACCAACAACGGCGTGGCGTTCGCCCTGGCCACCGACGGCAGCGGTTACACCAACCTGCACCGCTTCATTGGCCCGCCCGTGGATGGCGAACATCCCAAGAGCGACCTGCTGCTGGACGCCGGACGTCTTTACGGGACCACCTGCGAGGGCGGAACCAACGACAAGGGAACCGTATTTGCTATGGATACGGATGGCGGCAATTATGCCCTCCTCTATGAGTTCACCGGGCAGGCCGGCGACGGACAGTTCCCCGGTGGCCCCCTTATCAAGGAAGGGGACTACCTCTATGGCACGGCGATCGGTGGCCAGGATAACGCCGGGGTCGCGTTCTGCCTGCACGCCAATGGCGGTACGATGAATCACATGTGGTTCTTCTCCGGGCTTGCCGATGATGGCGCTTCACCGTATGCCGGACTGATCAAACACGACACCAAGGTATATGGCGTGACCCGCTACGGCGGCAGTCATTCCGTCGGCGTACTCTTTTCCCTCGGCGGCGACCATACCAACCAATACACCTGGCCCGCGGGCGGCGGCGAACCGGTCGGCAACCTGCTGGCGTCCGGCGATGAGTTTTATGGAACCACCCTGCGTGGCGGCGCGGACAACAACGGGGTCCTCTACGCCTTCGAGATGGATACCAACGATACCCCCGAGGCCTGGTGCGCCCTTACCTGGATCGAAAACGGCGCCCTCGCCGATGTCCTCGAGGGGGATATGCCCTCCGACCGTATGTGGGTGCGCCACAACACCGCCGGTGGTCTGCCGACCTACGCCTTTGTGGGATACGGGTTGACCGATAATGCCGATGATGACACCTGGACATGGACCGCGATTACAAACTACTCCATCGTGAATGGCGGCGCGGACTACGAATACACCGCCACATTCAGCCGGGCCTCGGGCGGCGATTATGTCATCGCCGCGAAATTCATCAAAGGCATGCATGTGTATTACAACCCGCCCGGACTGAGCGCCTGGGGTAGTTGGGATACGGCGCTGTACGCCACCAACGACTGGACCGTCACCCCGCTGACGGCCCCCAGCAATGTCATCGCCCGCTATGTCAGCACCAATCAAATCGACGTGGCCTTCAACAACGACGGGTCCCACTGGGTGGCCGTGTTCCGCAAGCAGGGCGAAAATCCAGACTTTACCGAACCGGTGGACGGCGTCGAATACTACTCGGGAACCGTTTACGAGGCGCAGGGCGAGTGCCTCTATCGCGGAGACAGTCCGCCGTTCAACGACAACGAACTACCCGAAGACACCGTCTACGCCTACCGGCTATACACCGAAAACTGGTCGTTTTACTCCACGGGGACCTGGGCCTCCGCCAGTACCGATCCGGACCGCGACGATGATACGGACGGCATGCCCAATGCCTACGAAACGATCTATGATTTTGATCCCGGCGACCCGCTTGACGGCATCGAAGATGCCGACGGGGACGGCCCGGTCAACTGGCAGGAATACATTGCCGGCACCGACCCCACCAATGCCGCCTCCCTGCTCGAAATCACGGACGCGGAAGCCGAGACAAACAACCAGTTTGCCCTTACCTGGAGCAGTGTAAACGGCAAACAATACACCCTGTGGCGCGCCACAAATCTTGTGGAGGGGTTCACTTCATCCCTGTCGAGCAACATCGTCGCCACCGCCCCCGCCAACACCTATACCGATACCGTCGGGGTGGTCAC
>RZZM01000049.1 GCA_009929845.1 Spartobacteria bacterium | reverse complement strand
TCATCGAGCTGAGTCTCGGGATGCGTTTCTATTATTGATGAACACGGGTGAGGATACCATTGCGGCCATAGCGACCTCGCTTGGCGAAGCCGGTATCGCCATTGTTCGCATCTCCGGTCCGGAGGCCTTCCGCATTGCCGATGCGGTCTTTTCCTGTCGCGGCGCCAAACCATCAGCTCGTCCAGCACAGTCTTTTGTTTATGGATATGTTGTTGATGGAGAAGTAGTAATAGATGAAGCGCTGCTTCTTGTCATGCGCGCCCCCCGCACCTATACATGCGAGGATATGGTTGAAATCCAGGGGCATGGCGGCCCGGTGCAGGCGCGTCGTGTGCTGCGTCGTGTGCTGGCCGAAGGCGCCCGCCTGGCGGAACCCGGTGAATTCACCCGCCGCGCTTTTTTGAACGGGCGTATCGACCTTGTGCAGGCCGAAGCGGTCCTGGACCTGATCCATTCCCGATCGGAACGCGCGGCGCAGGCGGCGCTTGAACAGCTCGAGGGGACCTTGAGTTCGGAATTCAACGCGCTGTATGACCGCCTCCTTTCCATTTCCGCGGATATCGAAGCGAGCCTTGATTTTGTGGAAGAGGACATCCCCTTGCTTGTGCTCGAAGAACAATCCGTAAAACTCGCCGAAGTACGGGACAGCATCCAGCGCCTACTCTGCTCCTGGGATGAAGGCCATCTGCTGCGGGATGGCATCCTGGCCGTGATCTCCGGCAGTCCCAATGTCGGCAAATCAACCCTCCTCAATGCCCTGCTCGGCGCCGACCGGGCTATCGTCTCGCATGTCCCCGGAACCACGCGCGACACCATTGAAGAGATGATAGTGCTCGATGGCATCCCGGTCCGCCTGGTGGATACCGCCGGCCTGCGCGACACCGGGTGCGAAATCGAACAACAAGGCATTCAACGCACACAACGGGAAATGCTGCGCGCTGATCTCCATCTATGCGTCATTGACGCGTCATCCCCGCTTGATGAAGCCGCACACCGCCAAATCGAACGACTGAATCCTGCCAACTCACTGGTTGTTCTCAACAAGATGGACAACGTCACGCGAGAGATCCCGGAGATCCCGGATCCATTGAGCGTTGTAACCGCGACCCTCAAAGACGGCATCGGCGTGGGGGAAATTCGCAACGCCATGCGCCAACTCATCGAACGTGGCATTGATATGCAAACCCGACCCCATGCCCTGATTTCCGAGCGGCATCGCGAACTCTTGACCCGGACCATCAACGATATCAACGAAGCGGACGCATTGATGAAACAAAAACGCGAGGACTTGATTGTGCCGACCGCCGACTACCTGCGCAGCGCCCTGCATACCCTCGGACAAGCCACCGGCCGCGTCTACGGCGACGAACTCCTCAACACCATCTTTTCCCGCTTCTGCGTTGGAAAGTAAGGAGTTCTGACATTTAATTGTGGTAATGGAAGATTTTTCTGGGATTCAGGATTTCTTTTGCATGCCGACGAATATTCACTCGCAAAGAGGAAATAGCAATTCGCAACAATCTTGCGGCTATAATGTTTGACAGAACATACAACATGACCTACTATATAACCATATAAATAGTCATGTATAGGTACAACAATGAAAACAGCCAATATCGCTAAGTTTAAAAGCCATTTAAGTGAATACATGCATTACGCGGAAGCCGGGGAACATATCCGGATATGCAAGCGGAATATTGCAATAGCTGAATTGGTCCCTGTATGCCAGTCCGGCTCCAATAAAACCCATTTGGGCTGCGGAAAAAACACGGTCGAAATAAAAGGCAGCCTGACCGATCCGGTATTTGAACTCAAAGACTGGGATATGCTGGTGGACTCGCCATGAAAATACTGCTTGATACCTGCGCCTTCATTTGGGCGATCAACGATCCCGACAAACTTACAGAACCGGCGAGAACCAGTTTAACCGCGCCGGATTCCATCATATTCTTTTCTCCCATCACATGCGCCGAAATTGTCTGCCTGACAGAACGCAAGCGGATAACGCTGGACAGACATTGGAAGACCTGGTTCGACACCTTCACCAAACTCAATCAGTGGCAGTCCATCCCCATTGATATCCCCATTATCCAGGACGCCTTTTCCCTGCCCTCAACGTTTCATGCCGACCCGGTCGACCGAATTATCACCGCCACCGCACGTGTTCGCCAACTGCAACTGATCACTGCCGACAAAAAACTCATTGATTACCCATTCGTCGATACCATATGGTAATAGACTTATATCCACTTTAAGTCGGGTAACATCTCTTAATTTTTAAGCCACGCAGTTACTTCACAATAACCCATTTTGTTAGCCACGGATGAACGCAGATGAACGCGGATAATAACATACCAAACAGCCGTTATGAGCAAAATATCCCATCCGCGTTCATCCGCGGCTGAAACCAGCGGTGGAAGAGCCGTGCTCATCTGTGGCTTGTCTAAAAAGAATTCAAAATCTAAAATCATCTCGCTTATGGCTTGGCTAACGCGGCGCGGTGTATTAATACGGGAGCATGACAACAGACACCTATGAGATCATTGTTGTAGGCGGTGGGCATGCCGGCTATGAAGCCGCGCTGGCCGCCGCGCGCATGGGCGCTGAAACCGCCCTGGTGACCATACAAAAAGACACCATTGGACGCATGTCGTGCAATCCCTCCATCGGCGGCATCGCAAAATCGCATATTGTGTGCGAAATTGACGCCCTGGGAGGGGAGCAGGGACGCCTTACCGACTACACCGGCATCCAATTCAGGACCCTGAACACCAGAAAAGGACCCGCCGTCCAGGCCACCCGCGCCCAATGCGATAAAAACGCCTTTCCCGCCCGTATCCAGGCTGTCATCGACCAAACCCCTCATTTGACCGTTATTGAGGCCCTGACAACCGAAATTTTGGTAAAAAATGGCGTTTTTGAAGGGATTTTGACCAAAAATGGGCAAAAAATCATGGGAAAAGCCATGATTTTGACCCCGGGAACCTTTTTGAACGGCGAAATCTTCATCGGAATGCAAAAAATACCCGCCGGACGCTTCGACGAAGCCCCCGCGACCGCTTTGAGCCATTCCTTGCGAAAAATCGGCTTCACATTGGCCCGACTCAAGACCGGAACGCCCCCGAGAGTCCATATTGAGAGCCTGGATTATAAAAAAATGGAAATTCAGCCCGGGTTTGAGCCGCCCCCCTTCTTTTCACGCGCCGCAAAAAACGAATGGAAAATGTTCCACGTGGAACATCAGGCGCCGGATGACGCGTGGCTTCGCCGCATGTTCCACGTGGAACATGTCTCCCCGGCAATGCGTCCATGGAAGCCCGGAACAGACCAGATTCCGTGCTATTTGACGCATACAACGAGCGAAACGCACGCTATTATCCGTGAAAACCTCGAAAAAAGCGCGCTTTACGGGGGCGCGATCACGGGCACCGGGGTTCGCTATTGTCCGTCGATTGAGGATAAAATCGTGAAATTTGCCTCCCGCGACGCGCATCATGTGTTTATTGAGCCGGAAGGACGAAATAACGACCGTATTTACCCGAATGGGACGTCCAACAGTCTTCCCGAGGAGGTGCAGCTCAAAATGATCCATTCAATCCCCGGGATGGAAAAGGCGGTGTTTATTCGTCCGGGATACGGTATAGAATACGATTTTTCGGACCCGACACAGCTTTTTCATACGTTGGAGACGAAATTGGTGGAAAATTTGTATTTTGCGGGTCAAATCAATGGCACCACGGGCTATGAGGAGGCGGCGGGACAGGGGTTGGTGGCGGGTGTGAACGCGGTCCTGAAGTTGCGCGGCGAAAAACCGTTTATCCTCCAGCGCAGTGAGTCCTATATCGGGGTGCTGATCGATGACCTGGTGACGAAGGGTACGGATGAGCCGTATCGGATGTTCACTTCGCGCGCGGAGTACCGGTTGCTCCTTCGACAGGGCAACGCGGCGTATCGTATGTTCCCGCATGCCCGGCGCCTCGGGATTCTGCATGAAGAGGTACAGGCGGAAATCCAGGAGGAAATGCGGTTGATAGATCGCGAAATCGAGCGTTTGGATGTCCAAATGGAGCAGGGGGTCAGTCTTTCCAAAAAACTTCGCCGACCGGAAATCACCTATCCCCAGCTTCACGGGGCGATGGAATCCCTCGACCCCGGACTGATTGAGGAAATCGAGGTGCGTGTCAAATATGAGGGTTATATCCGGCGGGAACTCGAGCAGATCGCCCGGGCCGGTAAAAATGAGTCGGTCGGCATTCCGCCGGACTTTGATTACGATGCCGTCCGGGCCCTGCGCTTCGAAGCCCGCGAAAAACTCAAGCATATCCGTCCGGAAAACCTCGGTCAGGCTGCCCGCATCTCCGGCGTCAATCCCGCCGATATCTCTATCCTTTCTATCTGGCTGAAGAAAAGCCGGAATGCCTTACCTTAATCGCGAATCACTTGACACACCTTGCGGGGGTTCCCATACTGGTCGCCATGAATAATCAGATACATAGAAGGTTATTTATTTGTAATAAATTGCGATGCAATATGTTGCGATATATTAAAGTGGTGATTATCGTGTTCATTTTCGGTGGGGAGACTGTGTTTCCAGGGTGCGTTTTTGCGGCGGCGCAGACAATACGCGTGGTGTTGCGCTGTGATGATTACGGTGATTTGTCCTCCTCCCGCACGGCGGCGTTGCTGGACCGGGTGGTCCGGGAATGCGAGGCCTGCATGACGCTGGGGGTGATTCCGTTCAATAAGCGCAAGGCGTCGCCTGAAGACGATCCCATGAATCCCTACAAGGTCGCGCTGATGCGGGATGGGGTGCGCGACGGGCATTTCGAGATCGCCCTCCATGGATATACGCACGCTCATCGGTCGCCCCTGGAATATGATTCCGAATTCAAGGGTCTCCCCCTGGAGGAGCAACGCCGTATGCTGTCCGCGGGCCGCGCCGCCCTGGAAGGGATGGCGGGCACGGATGTTCGGGTCTTCATTCCTCCCTGGCACAGTCATGATGTGAATACACTGAGGGCCATGCGCGACGCGGGGCTGGTTGGTCTTTCAACCGAATTCGGGGAACTCGCGGAGGGGCTCTCTCAGTCCGAACTTGAAGCATTTTTCTGTATTCCGGAAGGGGGGGACCTGTGGACTATCCAGACCATCATCGAACGCGCCCGCCAAAGCGGCGACCCCGCCCCGGTGGTAACCGTCCTTTTCCATGATTATGACTTCAAGCAAAAGGGACAAAAATTCATCACCGAAGACTGGCTGCGCAACCTGTTTCAGCAGCTTAAAGCGCAGGGAGATGTTCAGGTAACCACCATGGCCGCGATCATGGAGGCCTCCCCGGGACTGACCATGGCCCATTTGTTTGATCTCAACCGCACAAAACAGAAGATGCACAAGCGCGCCGGCTTCCTGCGAACGTTCCTGCGCGTGGATACCCCCCGCCTTCTTCCTGAAGGCGTCCTCAGCTCACCCGCGCATCTGCGCCATATAAAACGCACCATAGCGGTCCGTCTTTGGATACTGACCGTGCTCCTGCTGCTCCTTCTTTCAGGGGTCGGTTTCCTGCTTCTACGCAAAATTTTGGCATTAGGAATCTGGAAGAAGGGGAATCTTTTCTTTCGTAAGGACCGGAACAGCTCGGTCATCCTCACATACGTCAAAGAGTGCGATTATGAACGGGGATGGTAACCTTTTTCTCCTGCAACCCTGAGATATCATTGGATGGAATTAGCTGTTTACCTTCCACGCCGAATAGACTACTATGGGAAGAGCAAATAGAGGATATACGTGCGCTTAGAAACGAGAGGTCAGGGTTTATGGACGACATCGAACTGATTCAGGCTTTTGTGGTGGAGACCCAGGAGGCTGTTGACGAGATCGAACCCCTCCTCATTGAGATGCAGGAGCTGGCCTGCGAAGACGCCATGCCGGACACCGAAACGATAAATGCCATATTCCGGGTATTTCATTCCACGAAAGGAAGTGCGGGGTTCCTGCAACTGGGCACGGTATCGAGCGTGACGCACGAAGCGGAGACGCTGCTGGACATGATTCGCAAGGGCAAGATGGATTTGGAAGAGCACCATGTGCTTCTGATGTTGCAGAGCTGCGATTTTATTCGGGCTCTGCTGACAGAGATTGAGCAGTTTGGCACGGATCATGGCAACGATGAAAAGGCGGCGGACCTTGTTGAGGAACTGCAGCATTGCATGCGGGGAACACAGGAGTTGTCTGCGGCGAAGGTGCCCGCTGCCCCGGAGTCGGTCAAGACCGAACCGGCGCCCGTCCTGGACCGCCCTTGCACGGAAGCAACCAACTCCGCCGGCACCCTTTCGGAAATAGCCTCGCCGGACATGATTGATATCTTTGTACAGGATGCCGAGGACCTGCTTGAGAACGCGGAACAGGCGCTGATCAAACTCAGCCAGGCCCCCGACGATCCCAGCGAGCCCGTGCAGGAAGGCTTGCGGGCCATCCACACGTTCAAGGGAAATTCCGGGCTGTTGGGACTAACGCATTTTGAGCAGCTCAGTCATCGCATGGAAACGATCATGCAGGCGGTCCGGGACGGGGAACTGGACATCTCGGATAACGTGATTCGCGTACTGCTTTCGATCATTGATCTGTTCAGGAAATCCACCGGCACCCTCTCCCAGGGCAACGTTCCGACCATCATGGGCTTCCAGGGCTTATCAGAACTGCTTGATGAATTCATTCCCTCGACCGTAGCACCGCCCGAAGTTTCCTCCGCGCCGGACACCGCGCCGCCCGCGCCTGCCGAAGAGGTTGCGGCGGCACCTGCACGTGCGGAACCGCCGCCAGAACGCACCGCGCCCAACGCATCGGAAAAGCGTTCGGAAAAGACAGCCGACAAGCAGATATCGCGCGCGAAAGCCGCGCAAACCGTCGCGCGCCGCGACATTCGCGTGAATGTGGACAAGCTGGATTTACTGCACAACCTGGTGGGCGAACTTGTCATAGCAGAGGCCATGGTCACCCGCAACGCGGAAATAAAGAAACTGCACATGGAGAGTTTTGAGCGGGCGGGGCATCAGCTTAGCCTGATCACGAACGAACTGCAGGATGTGGCGATGTCCCTGCGCATGATTCCGTTGGCCGGGGTGTTCCGGAAAATGATCCGTCTTGTGCACGATTTATCTTCCAAGGCCCACAAGAAGATTGACCTGAAATTAATTGGTGAGGAAACCGAAGTGGACCGCAATGTGGTGGAGCTGATCTCTGATCCGCTGGTGCACCTGATACGCAACTCGGTTGACCACGGACTTGAGCCGCAGGAGGACCGTGAAAAGGCGGGCAAACCAGAGTCCGGACAAATCATCATCGAGGCGCGCCACCAATCGGGAGAAGTGTGGATTCTTGTGAAGGATGATGGACGCGGACTCAATCGTCAAAAAATCCTTGAACGGGCCAAAGAGCGCGGGCTGTGCGAGGGGGACGGCAGCCATTTGCGGGACGACGAGGTATACCGGTTTGTATTCATGCCGGGGTTTTCTACGGCGGAAGCCATCACCGACATATCCGGACGTGGCGTGGGCATGGATGTGGTCAAAAAGAATATCGAGAAACTCAAAGGGCATATTGATATCGAATCGACGCCCGGAAAGGGCAGCACGATCATTATTCGCATACCGTTGACCCTGGCTATCATCCAGGGCATGCTGCTGCAGGCCGGTAACGAGCGGTACGTGATTCCGCTGCTGAACATCCGCGAATCCTTCCGTCCGGACAGCAGTGCCATCAGCACGGTAACCGGGCGCGGCGAAATGATCACGATACGGGGCGAACTGTTGCCCCTGTTCAGGCTGGCCACGCTGTTCAGTATTAAAGACGCGGTCACCCACGCGGCGGAAGGCATTGTGGTGGTCATTGAAGACGGCCCGGAGATGACGGCGCTGCTGGTGGATGAACTGCTGGGCCAGCAACAGGTCGTGATCAAGAGTCTTGACAATGTGGGCGTGAGTGTACAGGGCGTCTCCGGCGCATGCATCCTCAACGACGGACGCGTGGGCCTTATCCTGGATGTACGCGGCATGATTCATCTTGCTTTACATGAGAAGAGTTTCGCGGTCTGAACAATTCCCCGGCCCACAGGGGAAGAACGTTTTGGGCCCAGTAGATTACACGGATTATCAACGCATCACAGGGGTGATGGGATCGGTGGGGGCCATCCCGTCTTTGGCTGGCATTAAGGGCTCGGCGGAAGGGTTCGTGCAATACGGAGTCCGAGTACATTGCTGCGGTATTTGGGGCTGTTGCTGTAGCGTTGCGCGCTCCGGCATATTCGGGCATGGCTGTACCAGCCGCCGCCGCGGCAGACACGTCCGGACCCGAAGGAGGGCCCCCGCGGGTCCACCTGCATGACGGCCAGATAGCCGTTGGCGTAGCGATCACTGCACCATTCCCAGACATTGCCCAGCATATCATGCACGCCAAAGGCGTTGGGCGCTTTTTCGCCCACCGGATGGGGGCCCGCCCGTGAATGCTCATTCTGCTTCTCCGCCCATTCTTCTGAATTCTGTCCGCCGGCATAGTCGACGCCGCTATTCCCGCCATACCAGGCAATGGCATCAAGTTCGGGCGCGTGGTTCGCGCCCAGAAGGGTGATGTCGCCGGTATAGAGCGGGGCCGTCGTACCCGCGCGGCAGCAGTACTCCCATTCGGCTTCCGTGAGCAGCCGATAGGTTCCGTAGGGAACGCCTTCAATCTCGCAAAGCCTGTTCACAAATTCCAGGGCCTGCTCCCAGTCGATGGTCTCGACCGGCGCGTGGGGCCCGGCCTGTTTGAAGGAAGCGGGATTTTCGCCCATGACCCGCGCCCATTGCGCCTGGGTGATTTCATATTTGCCGACATACATGGGCGCGCTGATGGTCACTTCAGACACCGGTCCCTCGTCCTCTTTGCGTCCGGGTTCATCCTCGTGACTGCCCATATAAAACACCCCCGGTGGGATCAACCGCAAATGGATGCCGCTCTTCTGGGTCTTGACTTCCAGCGCCAGGCCGCGGTTGCGCGCCACGCGCATCTGGTCCTTCGCCGCCTCCAGGCTGCCCGGCGCCAGGTCATACTGTCCGATGACCGGACGGGCGGTTTCGATGCTGATAAGGTCGGCGAAGCGCGCCGGACGGGTAAACTCAACGGTCTGCTCGTACACTCGGCCCGGTTCATCAAAGCGCACCTCGCGAACAACCGGCTCGAACCCGTGTACGCGGGCCTCGAGGGTATAGGCCACAAACGGCGCCAGGGGAATATCTTCGCCGGCGGCCGAAACCCGTTCATTATCGAGAAACACGTCCGCGCCTTCGCGGCTTGAAAAAAGACGCAGGGTGACGGGCAGGGGTTGGAGGACAAAGACCAGATCATTGGTCCGTTCATCCAGCACATCCACATATTGCGGGTCCGGCTGGACCGGCAGATAGCGCGCCGAGCGCATCTGGATGGTGTGCGTACCGATGGGAAGGCCTGTCTCCATATACGGGAGGCCGACCGTTTTCCAGGGGTGGTCATCAATTTGTATCTCAACCGGGGACGTGGCCAGGAAGGTATCCGCGTCGACCGCGGACTGCGCCCGCACCCGCAGGGAGCCGCCCTCGGGGATCATGTCCGGGGCGGTAACCGTAAGTACCCGGTTCGGCGGCACCAGGATATCCATGTATTCCGTACGGTAGCCCCGCCTGGAGAGCGCGATACGATATCGTCCGGGGGTAATCCCTTCGATGCGCTGTCCGGTCGTCCCCCAGCGCACATCCCCTTCGTGGATTTCGGCCGCCAGGCTGCTGCCGACCAGGAGCTGGCCGGGCATGCCGTCCAGCCGCGTTTTGATAGTGGCCGGTTTACCGGCCACCAGGTCCACCCGACCGGTGTATGAAAAATAGTCCGGCTTGCCCAGGATGATTTCATAGCGTCCCTCGCTCAAGGAGGTGATGACCTGTTTGCCGGTTTCGCCGACCGCCCCCAAATCGAACACCTCGTCATTCTCTGCGCGGGCCTTGATAGCGGTTCCGGCCTGGCACTCGACGATCAGTTTACCGGTGACCTTTTCGAGGGCCACGCTCCATCCGACCGTATCCGGCAGCACCTTGATCTGCTGCTGGAGGGGCTTCCATCCGGCCTTGTTGACCATGACCTTGTAGCGGCCCGGCACCAGTTGCAGGTCCACGCCCCCGCGCGGGAGATAATCCGATTCATAGACCATCCGTCCGTCAAAGGTCAGGATCAGGGCCGTTCCGGGCGGTTCGACACTGATATGGAAGGGGACTTTTACCGGTGTCCGCTCTTCTTCGATGAGGTAGGACGGCTCCTCGGGGAACGACGCGGTCTTCGGGTGTAAAGCCGCATCCGGGCGGGGACGTGACGAACGCCGTTCGGTGGCCGGGGGCGTGCTTTCCGACGCTTGCCGTGTGGGGGGCGCCTCCTCGCGCCCGCACCCGGCGCACAAGAGAACAGCGCACAGGCTCATCAGGAGTTCCGCGGCAAGGATGTTCGCGCGCAAAGATGACATAGACCGGCCCATCGGTTAATAGTTGGCGATTTCCTCAAGGATCAGGGTTGCATCCTCAAGTTGTTTTTCAAGGGTGGCCACGCGGGAGCGTAACATTTCGCGCTCGGCCAGCAACTCGCCATTACGTGTCTCGGCGTTGGCCAGGCTCTGGCGCAGCATATCATAGTTACCCTGCAATTCGTTCAGGCGCGAAGCCATGACACGGAGTTTCTCCTCCAACCCAACGACATATTCATCCTTGTCGATGATGACGGCCGGCTTGGGAATCACAAAGGTATCTTTTATCGCGACAGACGGAGGTGCCGGGGAAACCACCGGCGCGGTGGGCAGCGCCGTGTCCTCGATAACCTCCAGCGCGGCATCCGCCGCCATTTCTTCCGAAGCGGGGAATGGTGTTTTTACGGATACGCCGAAGGACTCGGCGGGGGCCGACACTACGGCCTCGACGGTCATCCGTTCCTTCGCCAGCCGGTAGAAGAGACCATACACAAAGATAAGCAGCGCACAAACCATCAGGATTACGACGCCGACACCCAGCCAGTTAACCTTTGACGGTTCGTTGACAGGCCGGGCAATCAACACGGAATTCCCCAGGCCTCCCGGCGCTTTTCCACTTCCACTGTTTTGTCTGTTTTTATCCTGCATCGCTCAACTCTCACAGCCGATCTTGACAACCCTTGCCTGTATTCAACACGCCTCACACGTCGATGTATCCAGTAAGACCTTCCTGTTATAGAAAAGAGTTCCGGAGAATGAAATCACGAAATGCAGTCAATTTTCACCAAAAGGCATAGGCGCCCGTGACCAGGACGTAGATGCCCAGCAGCAGGTTGGTCGTGACATGCGCGACAACGCCGCTCCAGATGTTGCCGGTGACAATGATGAGTCCCCCGTAGGCCGCGCCGGCCAGCAATCCGGCGATCCACCGCGTATGCTCGACCCCGAACAACAGGCAGGCGAACAGGAATATCCAGGGCTGGAAGCGATCGATTCCCACCCGGAGAAAATCGGGATCAATCATCCACCGGTAAATAAACCCGCGCCAGAAAAACTCCTCAATGACCGCGATGACAAACGCCGACCCGACAAGCCGGACAAGGGCCAGCGGCCAGCCGCAAACCAGCGGATTATACGGCGAGGCCACGGGGGCGACATAGTCTTTCCATGGCGGGAACATGGCATACCGCGCATAGATGCGATGGAATCCCGGCGCATGCTGTTGCACAAACGGTGTTTCCGGCAACACCCAGATGACGAATACCGCCACGCCCAGGAGCAGGGCCGGGAGGACATCCTTTGCGCGCAGGCGCGCATACCATCGCCAGGGACGCAAGTACAGAAACAGGGCCGCGCACACGACCGTCCGGAAGGCATACCCCCAGCCGGGCAGGGTCGTATGGTCCGGCAGAACCCGGTCCGCAAACCCCAGGATGACCAACCACGCGACAAAAGGAAGGATATGCGCCCACAGCGCGGGATCCAATTCGGGATTCCGAGGAACCTCGAAACTTTCCCCCCGTGGCACGGTTACAGTATTTGGGTTCTGATCATTCATCATCCGCCTGATATATACGCATTACGCCCGGCAGGCCAACCTTAAATTGATTCAATCAAGATTCAAATTGAAAATAATGCGCGTCATGTGTAGGGTAATGCGCATGAATACATTATTCGTGACCGTTGCTGGATTGATATGGTTTTTTCTGGGATACAAGATATACGGGCGTTTCATTGAGCGCAGGCTGGTCAAGCCGGATGACCAACGCCCCACGGCCGCGCACGCGCGGGAGGACTGTGTTGATTTCAGTCCGGCGAAAACCCCCTTTTTATGGGGGCATCATTTTGCCTCGATTGCCGGGGCCGGGCCGATCATCGGTCCCATATTGGGGGTCAGCTTCTTCGGCTGGGGGCCGACGGCCTTATGGATCACGCTCGGTTGTGTATTCATGGGCGCCACCCACGACTACCTGTCGCTGATGCTTTCCGTGCGCAACGGGGGCGAAGGGATTGCGGAGATTGCCGGCAAATCGATCGGTCACCGTACGCGCATGGTATTTGCCATCCTGCTGTGGCTGACCTTGGTCTTTATCATCACGGTATTCGCGGACAGCGGCGCGAAGGCGCTGGTCAATCAACCGGAACTTGTTATCCCGACCGTTGGCGTGAGCGTATTGGCGTTGGGGCTGGGCTACGCTGTCTATCGCCTGAAACTCAACACCATTCTTTGTTCGAGTGTGGCGGTTGTGCTGGCCTATATCCTCATCTGGGTGGGCTACAACTTCCCGATATCGCTTCCGGATCATTGGGGAGAACACGTGGAGATCATCTGGGTGATCACCATTCTCTTCTTTTATTGTGCCCTGGCCTCCCTGTTGCCGGTGTGGCTGCTGCTGCAACCCCGGGACTTCATCTCCTCCTTCAATATGTTCATCGGGATGCTGCTGGGGGTGCTTGGGATCATTATTGTCCATCCGGCGCTCCAGGCCCCGTTTTCACGCGGATTTTTCCTGGTGGACAAACAGCCCCTGTGGCCCATCCTGTTTATCACGGTAGCCTGCGGGGCGATCAGCGGTTTTCATACCATGGTGGCCACCGGAACGACCTCCAAGCAGCTCGACAAGGAAAGCGACGGCAAGATTGTCGGCTTTGGGGGAATGATTATGGAAGGGGTGCTGGCGCTGCTGGTGGTCGTGATTGTTTCCAGCGGGCTCAAATGGGGCGCCGCGCCCGCCCATACCTCCCCGGAAGAGGCCTTTTTGTACTTTCAAAACGCCCTGTCGGAAGGCTGGATTATCGTGTTCGGCAGCGCGTTCGGACAGGTGGTCGGCAAAATCGGGATTCCTGGAATAAGTATTGGATTTGCCGGACTGATTGGGGCCGTGATGGTCAAAACATTTGTCATCACCTCGCTGGACACCTCCACGCGGCTGGGCCGGTTTGTCTTTGTCGAAACCATTGCGCATCATGTGCCGATCCTGCGCAACCGCTTTGTTGCGACGGTCGTCCTGCTGGTGCCGGCCTACCTGCTGGCCGTCACCAACAGCTATGGAAACATCTGGAAAATGTTCGGGTCCTCCAACCAGCTCATTGCCGCGCTGACCCTGATTACCATCAGCGCCTACCTCGCGGGTATCAGACGACCGACCCTCTACACCCTGGCGCCGGCCGTATTCATGTGCGTGACCACCCTGGCCGCCCTGCTGTGGAGCACGTTCAATCCCTGGAGCGGCTACCTGGTGATGGCTGAAAAGAACTGGATGCTGGGCGGTATTGCCGTGGCGCTTCTTGTGCTGGCGGGTTTTGTCAGCGCGGATGGATTTTACACGATTATTATGTATATCAAGAAACGGCGCAAGGCCGTGTTTGAACAGGAAGGAGTTACCCCATGAGATACATGTTATGCCTGTACGTGGCGCTGCTTTGTGCCGGCCGCCTTTGGGCCGGCGAGTTTATTACCCCGCCGGTAAAGGATACAACCGCCCCCGACGCAAAGGTGCAATGCACCATTGACACGATGGAGTGGGACGGCAACAACTTCACCTTCGCGGGAACGGTCTACAACAAATCCGACACCTTGAGCGTAAGTTTTGCGCAGGTAACGATCACCCTCAAAGACAGCGAGGGGGCGCTCATTGTCACGCAAAATTACGAGGCGACCCCTTCCCGGCTTGAGCCCAATGAATCCGGAAAGATCGGCGCCACGATCAACTGCGAAGGACGCCAACCGGCGCGGGTCGAGTACCAGGCCTCGGCGCTTTAGTTATTCCGCGTCTTCGACCGCGACGACGCGGTTGTTCTGGAATTCAACGCGTTTTTTATCGTAGATGTGGCGGACATCCACATTGACCCAGACGTCATCCGTGGCCGTACGCCACTGGCCTTTGGAATCGCGGTAGCGGAACTCGCCTTTGACACGCTGGCGGTCGGGGGTGGTATAGTAGCCGCTGTAGGCCCATATTTCGCTCGTGCCCAAGGCGGTTTTACGTTCGTACTTGTTGTCGGGGGCGCCCAGGGCAATGTAAACCATATCTTCGACGTCGCCCGGTTCCACCTGGCCCTTTTGTATCCGTTCCTGGATAGCCGGCGGGTGGGCGTCAAAAACAGCCTGTTTTTCCTTTATGCGCGAGGCCGTGGTTGTGCCACATCCGTACAGCAGCGTACTCAGCAACGCCACCAGACTCATCCTGCTCCACTTTTTCATTGTACAACCTCTCTCTACCCTGTTGCTCATTTATCGGCCATCAACCGGTCAATCTTTGACAGCAGGTCTTTTGGTGAAAACGGCTTACTGACAAAGGCGCCGTCCGTTTTACCCAGAATCTGCTCGACCCGTTCATCCCGGCCGAACCCGCTGATGATGACCAGCTTGGTTTCCGGCCATTTTTCCAGCATTTCTTCCACCATTTCCTCGGCGGGCGGACCCGACATGGTCAAATCGACCACCAGCAAATCCATCGGGTCCTCCGTACGGATGGACTGGATCACTGCGTCAAAATCGGTTGCTTCTTCGACCTCCCATCCTTCGCTCTCGAACACCTTACGGATCAGGGAACGGATCAGCGACTCGTCATCACCGATCAGCATCCGCCCCAGCGGGGCGGCGGGCAGCACCTGCATGGTGCCGTCGGCGTCGGCGCGGATCAGTTCAACCTCGCGGCCCGACTCACGTTTCAGCGGCAGGAAAATACGGACGGCGGTTCCCTGTTCGACCTGTGAACGGATTTCCACCCAGCCCCCGTGCTGGGCCACCATGCCCTGCACCATGGGCAGCCCCATGCCGCGCTTGATCGCGCGTTTATGCGTGGTGAAAAACGGGTCAAAAATCTGGCCAAGGTGTTCCGGCCGAATGCCCACTCCGGTGTCGATCACATCAATGCAAATAAACTCGCCCGGGCGGGCCTCTTTCTGTTCGGACACCTCCGACTTGTGCACCAGCACGGATTCGGCGCGTATCTTCAGGGCGCCGCCCTCGGGCATGGCCTCCAGCGCATTGGCGATCAGATGCAGCAGGGCCTGCTGAAACTGCCCCTGGTCCACCTGCAAAACGGGCAGTGCCACGGGGTATTCCTCTTCGAGGCGGATTTTGACGTGCATATTTTCCCGATGACTGGACATGGCCAGGCGCACCACGGAGGGCAACAGGCGCAACACATCGACCGGCTCCGGCAGCAACAGCGACTTGCGGCCGTAGGCCTGGATCTGGGCGACGAGTTCAGTGCAGTATTCGACGCGATTAAGGGCCGTGTCCAGCCCTTCCGAGACCGGATGGTCCGGGCCCAGGTAATCCAGGGCCAGCTCGATAAAGCCGCGAATAGGGGTCAGGTGGTTGTTAAATTCATGGGCAATGCCGCCCGCCATGGTCCCGATGGTCTGCAAACGGCGCGTCTCCGAGATATCCTCACGGAATTCATGCAGTTGCTGGGTTTTCTGCAACACGCCCACAGCCGCGTGCGGCGAAGAGGGGATCGCGAACAGATGCACCCAAAAGACCCGCCCATTGGGGCGCATCAACCGCAGCTCCATATCCATCTTCTCCCCGTTGCGCAGCCGCTGCCAGGCCTCCTGCAGGTTGGTGAGGTCCAAAGGATGGACCCACCGGTCAAAGGAGGCTACCTGTAAATCCACGGCACCGGGCTCGTGGCCCATGAACGCCACCCCCACATCGGATTGCCAGTCAATATGACCCTCATCCTCCACAAAAAAATAGACATCCCCGGCGGCCTCGCCAATCTGACAGTACGGGGCGCAATGATCGAGTAATTCGGTCAAATCCCGTTTTTTCTTCAACAACCAGATAAGCGCCACCAGCATAGCCAGAAGCATAAGACCTGCCACGGCGCTTCCGGACAACGCCGCCAGACCGAAGAGGGGCCAGAACGCGCAATCGCAACGCGCCAATGCGCCCGGCATGCGCTCATCAACCCTCTTATGTCTGCATCTCTTCCGGTTAACCCCGCTATGCACGGTCACCACCTTACTTTCCTTCGTTTTTTCGGGGCACGGGACCCGTGCCCAGCCTTTTAATGGCACAAACCCCCGCAAATTGCCAGTGAAAAAAAGGGCTCAAAAAGCATACTTTTCATCATATCGTGTTGCTTTATTATTATTTTTCAGATAAAGTGAGCGTATATTTTCTGGGGTTATGGGGGGGCACTGTATCACCCCTGGCGGGAAATACGGCAAACGGCAGGAAGCCGTTTGCGGCAGAGGAAGGTTTAGAAGAACATATGACTGAAGAAAACTCCGAAATATTATCGGCAAAGGCGCAGGAAGGCGCGCAATATGATGCCACGACGATCACCGTTTTGGAAGGCATTGATGCCGTCCGGAAACGGCCGGCCATGTACATCGGCGACACCAGTGTGCGCGGGTTTCATCATTGTGTTTACGAAGTGGTGGACAACAGCATTGACGAAGCATTGGCCGGGTATTGCACCCACATCAAGGTCGTCATCAACGCGGACGGTTCGATTTCCGTGGATGATGACGGACGGGGCATTCCCGTTGACATGCATGCCACTGAAAAAAAACCCGCGGTCGAGGTGGTGCTGACCACCCTGCACGCGGGCGGTAAATTTGACCACGCCTCCTACAAGGTATCCGGTGGGCTCCACGGCGTGGGCGTCTCCTGCGTCAACGCGCTGAGCGAGTGGCTGGAGGTGGAAGTGCGCCGCAACAACCTGGTCTACCATCAGCGGTACGAGCGCGGCATCCCCGCCACGAAACTCGAAACCATCGGCAAAACCCGCGGCACCGGGACAAAAATCACGTTTCGGCCCGATCCGGAAATCTTCTCCTGCTCCGAATTCAACTGGGACACCCTGACCTCGCGGTTGCGCGAGCTGGCTTTCCTTAACAAGGGGATTCTCATCACCCTCTGCCAGGAAGAACCCGTGCGGGAAGAGAAATTCCAGTATTCAGGCGGCATCCGGGAGTTTGTCGAGCACCTGAACCGCAGCAAGAATCCCCTCCATCAGAATGTGATTTACTTTGAAGTGGAACGCGACAACATCCAGGTGGAAATCGCCCTGCAATACAGCGACGCCTACAACGAAAGCGTCTACAGCTTTGCAAACAATATCAATACGATTGAAGGGGGCTCGCACCTCAGCGGGTTCCGCGCCGCGCTGACGCGTACGGTCAACCAGTATGCGCGCACCAATAAACTCATGAAAGACGATAAGGCGGGCATGAGCGGCGACGATATCCGCGAGGGGCTCACCGCGGTTATCAGCGTGAAGATTCCCGACCCGCAGTTTGAAGGCCAGACCAAGACGAAGCTGGGCAACAGCGAGGTTTCCGGCATCATGGAATCGGTGGTCAACGACGAACTGGGCACCTATTTTGAGGAACACCCCTCCGTCGCGCGGCGCATCATCGATAAGGCCGTGATGGCGGCGCGCGCGCGCATGGCGGCGCGCAAGGCGCGGGACCTGGCCCGGCGCAAGGGCGCCCTGGAGGGCGGTTCCCTCCCCGGAAAACTGGCGGACTGCTCAGAACGGGACCCGGCCCTGTGTGAACTTTTTATTGTCGAAGGTGACAGCGCCGGCGGCTCGGCCAAACAGGGCCGCGACCGGAAATTCCAGGCGATCCTGCCCGTGCGCGGCAAGGTCATCAATGTGGAAAAGGCGCGCCTGGACAAGGTGCTCAGCAACCAGGAAATCCGCACCATGATCACGGCCATTGGCACCGGCATCGGCGAGGATGATTTTGATATCGGCAAGGCGCGTTATCACAAGGTGGTCATCATGACGGACGCGGATGTGGATGGCGCGCATATCCGCACGCTGCTGCTGACCTTTTTCTACCGGCAGATGCCGCAGCTCATCGAGAATGGCTACGTATATATCGCGCAGCCGCCCCTCTATAAGATCAAGCGCAAGAAACGCGAGGAATACATCGACAGCGACGAAGAACTCACACGCATCCTGCTGGACCTGGGCACGGAAGACCTGAGCCTGGAGAACCTTCAGGGGCAGGAAGTGCTCTCCGAGGAAAAATTCCCGGATGCGCTGGGTATCCTGACGCAAATCGAGCAGATGAGGGATCGGTTGCGCCGCAAAGGTATCCGTTTTGAGAACTATATCAGCCACCGGCAGCCCGAGACCGGCGCCTTTCCCCAATACCGTGTTGAAATCGCCCGGGGCGATGACGACCAGGCCCCCGAATACCATTTCGTATTCAGTGAAAGCGACCTGCGCGTGCTGCGTGAAGAAACCGAGGAAAAGCTGGGCTGCCAACTCGAGATCATCACCGAGGGCGACACCTCGCCGGATGCCGACCAGCCCGAACAGGGCGGGTTGCGCTGGATCGAGATATTCAATGCCCATGAATTTACAAAGGTCATCCAGCGACTCGAAGCCGAAGGGTTTCAGGTCGCGCAGCTTTTGACATCAGAAGAGCCCTTGTTCCACCTGATTGAAGACAAGGAGAAGAAGACGCCCATCCACTCATTGCTGCAACTGCTTGATACCGTCAGGAATATGGGACGCAAAGGCCTGACCATCCAGCGCTACAAAGGCCTGGGTGAAATGAACCCCGACCAGCTTTGGGAAACCACCATGCATCCCGAGAACCGGAAGCTGACCCAGGTGGTGATTGAAGACGTTGTCAAGGCCGATGAAATGTTCACCATCCTGATGGGGGATGATGTGCCGCCCCGCCGAACCTTTATTGAAGAGAACGCCCTGAACGTTCAGAATCTGGATATCTGATTATGCAAACAGAAAATAACAGCAAAATAACCCGTATCAACATCGAAGATGAGATGCAGCGCGCCTACATCGACTACTCGATGAGTGTCATCATCGGCCGCGCCCTGCCGGACGTGCGCGACGGCCTCAAACCCGGCAACCGCCGTATCCTCTTCGCGATGAAAGAACGCGGATGGAGCCACAGCAAGGCCTTCGTGAAGTGCGCGAAGGTGGTCGGTGAAGTCATCGGTAATTACCATCCGCACGGCGACACCGCGGTGTATGACACCCTGGTCCGCATGGCCCAGGATTTTTCCATGCGCTACATGCTTATCCATGGCCAGGGGAACTTCGGCAGTATCGACGGCGACCGCGCCGCGGCGTACCGCTATACCGAATGTAAGCTGCAAACCCTCGCCGAGGAGATGCTCGCCGATATCGACAAGGATACCGTCGATATGCGTCCGAACTTTGACGAAACCCTGATGGAACCCTCCGTCCTGCCCGCGCGCGTCCCCAACCTGCTGGTCAACGGCAGCACCGGCATCGCGGTGGGCATGGCCACCAACATCCCGCCCCACAACATGGGGGAAATTATTGATGCGACCATCCATTTGATTGAGCATCCGGACTGCGAGGTGCGGGAGCTGCTCCAATATGTGAAAGGCCCTGATTTTCCGACGGGCGGTATTATCTGCGGCCTGGGTCCCATCCGCGAGATGTATGAAACCGGCCGGGGCCGCCTGAAAATTCGCGGACGGGCGGTCATCGAGGAAGGCGACGGCGGCAAAGAGACCATCATCATCACCGAAATCCCGTATACGGTCAATAAAACCACCTTGATTGAAAAGATGGCCGAACTGGTCCACAAAAAAGTGCTCGAAGGCATCTCCGACATCCGGGACGAGTCCGGCAAGGAAGGCATCCGTATTGTTATTGAACTCAAACGCAATGCCGTCGCGCGAGTACTGCTCAACAATATCTATAAGTATACACAACTCTCGATCACCTTCGGCGCCATCATGCTGGCGATCGACCAGGGGCGGCCCCGCGTGCTCAATCTCAAGGAGATGCTGCGCTGTTTCCTGGACCACCGCTTCGAGGTCATCACGCGGCGCACCCGTTTCGACCTGGCCAAGGCGGAGGCGCGCGCCCATATCCTCGAAGGCTTGAAAATCGCCATCGACAACCTGGACGCGGTGGTCAAGACCATCCGCGAGTCAAAAGACCGCGCCGAGGCGCAGGCACTGCTGATGAGCCGCTTCGGCTTGTCCGAACTGCAGTCCAAGGCCATCCTGGAAATGCGCCTGTATCAACTGACCGGCCTCGAGCGCGACAAGATCGAGGCGGAGTACCTCGAGGTTATCAAGCTCATCAATTACTACCGCGACCTGCTCACCCACGACTCCAAGATTTATGATGTCATCCGCGAAGACATGGAAGATATCAAGGGACGGTACAACGATGAACGCCGCACGGACACGATGGCTGATGAGGGTGATATCAACATCGAGGACCTGATTGCGGACGAGCCCTGCATTATCACCGTTTCCCATGAGGGGTACATCAAACGGGTGCCGGCCGGCACCTACCGCGAACAACGGCGCGGCGGCAAAGGCGTTGTCGGCATGAATACCAAGGATACCGACTATGTCGAACATGTATTCATGGCTTCGATGCATGATTATCTGCTGTGCTTCACGCAGGACGGTCGCATGCACTGGATCAAGGTCTACGACCTGCCCGAGGGCAGCCGCATATCCAAGGGCAAAGCCATTGTCAACCTGCTGCAGGTCAGTAATGAAGAAAAGATTGCCGCCATGATTCGCGTGCGCGATTTCTCCGACGAAAAACACCT
>RZZM01000048.1 GCA_009929845.1 Spartobacteria bacterium | reverse complement strand
GGGGGTAATAAAGGCATAATATAGAGTCTGTAATACTGTTGACAATTTGTTGACAAATATTTGTCAACAATGTGCTATTATGAGCCATAAAAGCGAAATTCCTTAGTAAAAAACCCCATATTTTACGCATAGCGACCAGCCTTCCAAGCTGGTTGTGAGGGTTCGATTCCCTTCACCCGCTCCATTAAAAAAAAAATCAATGTGCGGCGAATAATCATGCACAGTAGGCCGCAGGCTCTATATGCCAACTGACATGCCAAAAAGAACGTGTCCTCCTATCTGTGATCGGGTGGGCATATATTACGGCGTATACACAGCGAGACTGCGTTGGGCGGCTTCGGCGACACGCCAGTAGTACCCTTTTGGATTCCAACACAAGGCATAAGGATATGCCTCAATGATCTCATTGAATACCTTGGCGGCTTCGCGGTTACGGCGCTGGCGCTGTAATGCCTTACCACGAATGAGCAGGCTGGTGCCCACATCGTTCAGCGCCCAGTAATCGTTTTCCCAACCTTTCGGGGGAAAGTCATTCAATTCTTTCTGCATTTGCATCGCGGTTTCCGCAAAAAGCTCTATACATTTACGGGTGTAAAGTTCCACCGCTTCGTACCGTCCCTTCTGAAACGCTTTCCACGCCTTGGAAGTCAGCGTCTCCGATGTATAGTCGCCATAATCCACGCCGTAGTCCATGCTGTCTATCTCGTCCTGTGCGCTTTCGGCCACTTTCCAGAACCAACCCTTCGTGTCCCAACACTGGGCAAACCGGTAGTTCTGCATGATATCCATATAGGCCTGTCGTGCCTCATTCTCTTTGCCAAGCAAACGGTAGACTTTGCCCTTAATGAACAGAGCGGTTGCGACATCGTTCAATGCGCCATATTGCGCTGCGCGTTCGTCTGGAGCGAACGCCCCGAGTCGCTGTTGCTGCTGGTGGGCCAGTGCGCCGAATCGGGACACGATTTCCTCCGCAATCAGGATGGTTTGGTCATATTGGAGCCCCTCCAGGGCCGCCCATGCCTTTTGCGTAAGTGATGCAGAATTCAGTGTGGGCACAGCGTGCGCCGGATAAAGAAATACGACGGGATCTGAATCCACAGGTGACGAATCTGCTCCCGTGCTACGCACCAGGACAAGCACTGGAAGCAGGGCTATTGCAACGCACACATGCGGATTGATGAGGGCACGATTCATGCGTCTTCCCCCTCTTGCTGCGCCGTACCTTGAGCCGATTGGGAGCCGCAGGAATCGCGGACAACCAATCTGACAGGAATAAGAACATTGGCTTGATCGGGTGTTCTTCCCTCCAGCATATCCACCAGCATCTGGCAGGCCGTAGCGCCGATGGCGTACGGATTCTGCGCTATAGTAGTCAAGGGCGGACTCAGGTGCGCGCTGAAGGTTACGTTGTCATATCCAACCACGGCCAGGTCTTCCGGTACGCGCAGGCCGCGTTCTTTTGCGGCCTGCATAACACCCATGGCGAGTTCATCGCTTAGCGCGAAAATAGCGGTGGGTCGAGTAGCGCGAGAGAGCAGGCGATCTGCGCAGCGGGCGCCGGTCTCGACACCCTGCTGAAAGAGCCCGGCTTCCAGAAGATTTTTGTCGAAGGGCACATCGAATGCTGTCAGCGCTTGACGATAACCGGCTACGCGGTCCGTAGTAGCCGCCACGCGATGGCTTCCTGTTACCACGCCGATACGTCGATGACCAAGGCGCAACAGATGTTCCGCTGCCATGCGTCCCCCACCGATATCGTCGGCAGCAACACACGGCGCGTTTGTATCCTCGATAAACCGGTTCACCAGCACAAAAGGCACCCGTTCCTGTTTCAAGGCATTGAGATTCCGGATGCGACGGTTCTCGTTGATGATCAACATGCCGTCAATGCGCCTTGCCCGCGTGAGATTGAAGGGAAAATGTCGGTCGGCCGTTTTGCTGGTGGCGGAAGCAATCAGGATGCTGAAGCCGTGTTTTACACTGATACGTTCGATGCCACTGAGCACCTGTGAAAAAAAGGGTCCTTGCAGAAAAAAAATTTTGGGCAGAATGATTCCAAGCGTTTCGCTTTTCTGACTGACCAAGCCGCGTGCCAGTGAGTTCGGGAAGTAGTTCATCTTTTCTGCAATCGCGAGGATCATGTCTTTGGTGTCGCGCGGAAGCAGCGGGCTGTCGTTGATAGCGCGCGAGACTGTGGAAATGTTGACCCGCGCAATGCGGGCAATTTCCTTAAGCGTCGGGCGTCCGTGTTCCTCAAATACGGCGGGCGTGCTTACAATTTCGTCCTGTGTTCCTCTCATTATCTCACCTCTTGCTTCGTCTTTCATTCAATAATGATTTCATCCACGTAAAACAGCATGCCATCCGGATTATGAAACCGACCGGTGGCCCATCCAAAAAAGCTGGAAATGTAAGACAGATCCAAATCCGTCAAATCAATCTCATATTCACGCCACTCCCTGGTGAGATAAACATCGCTGAGCACCGCCTTATCTGTGTCCGGATAGGCGCCAAGGATTCCACCGAATGTGAAGGCGTGAATAAATTCCCCGCCCTTTTCTCCACGGGCGCTGAACACGACGCGTCGCGCACCGGTCAGATCAATACCGCCGTCAACAGAGCCATCATTGTTTGCAGGGTGTTGCCACATCACGCCGATCATATTGGCGTGTCGCGATCCTTCCGCGGTGTAGGCGAATTTGATGCAGGATTCGCCCTTATAGGGATTGTTGGTCCAATTCGGATATATTCGCAGATCACGGAAATCGCCCATCCATCCAGAGGGCGCACCGCGGGTTTCGCGTGATTCGTAGTCTTTGTAGACGTACATGCCGTCGAATTCCGAGCGAACGGGGCGAGAAAGGAGAAACATAAGGCAAAGGGTGATCCAGAAAAGGATTCGCGCGCGGATTGGAGGGCTGGCGGTCCCGTCTTCCGTGGCGGCGACGCCGGGGCCGACGTCGCCAAGGCTTCGTTGGACAACCCGGCGCCCTTCATTGACCATATGAATCCATCTTTTCATTCTTTAATCCCATCCCATCGTGTTATAAAAATCATGAATGCAGTACAGGTACCACATCGTCGAAGACATGGATTTTACCCAGGTCCGCTCGTCTTTCCCTCTTGGAATCTCCCATTCCCACTTCAGGGTTTTGACGATCTCATCACTCGGAGGCCGGATGGCCATGTAGGGGAGGGCGGATTGCAGACCGTAGAACTCCGCGAAGCGGTTCATGCCTTCCGTGAAATTAACCGCCATGTCGGTGTATTTTCGCGCGCGCTCTTCATCGCCAAGGCGGGCAAAGTAGCGTGCCGTTTCGGCAAGTCCGATAATGAATTGCCCCGTGCCCTCGAACCAAACGAGAGGTTTGCGTTGGTGTTCGTAACCTTCAGGATCGGTGAAATCCACACCATGGATCACATCACCATTTTCCAGAGGGTAACTCGGCCCGCAGTATTTCAACGCGGATGCAATCATGCGGTCGAGATCAATGCCCCACTTGGCAAAATTGTCCGGGCCAATACCGCCCAGCCCCCAGCTTGTTCCGTCCAGGATCCGCATTGAATCCACGCCGGACTGATTGACGCCCGCGCGAAACATGTGGCTGTCCCAGTCGAACACCACCTCCATCATCCAGCGTCGTATACAGTCCATTTCTTCATACAGCCACTGGATCGTAAAATTCTTTTCGTGAAAAATGGCGCGGACTTCGGGTGGTGATTCTTCGTACATTTTCGCCAGCATTTGTAGCACCGCGAAGTAATCGATGTTGTGTTCCGTTGAAAAAATCTTCGTCCAATCGGGTCCCCAGCCCATGCCCATGGAAATACCCCCGCGTCCGCCATCCGGAAAGTGATAGTAGGTAAGTTCCGATCGGCACCACTCCATCATATCGAGCGTGAACTCAAGATAGCGCGTATTCCGATACAGCTTGGCATGATTCATTGTGGCGAAAGCGACCCAGAGCAAAGGTCCGGCATGCATACGGTCTCCATCACCGCCGATCTGGAGGTCATCCTGAGTGTAGCCATCGCTGACTTTATAAGAGTTGTACAAGCCGCAAATTCCGTTCTTCGGCAGATAGAAGTCCTTTTCAAGGAGCGTCAGAATCCTTTCGCCTTCCGCGCTCCTGCCATTAAGGAAAAAGCCCATGGCGGCGAGGGCAAGATCATAGGTGTAGGCGCCCTCATCAAGGTATCCGATCTTGCAGTGATATACATCATGCAGGCGCCCGGTATCGGCGGAAAAGGTAGTGGCCGCTGTTTCACCGAAACTTGGAAGCAGTCCGCTGCGCGTCATGCGCGAATCAAGGAACTCCTGAATTTCGTTTTTCACTCGCTGGGCGTCGAAATCGAGGACAATATAGGGTTTGACAAGGTCGTCGGACACATCCCCCGTGGCGCGCTCAGGTGAGCGCGACACAGGGGCCATAGCGCAACCAGACAGCGTAACGACCGCCAGCCATGCCATGCAAAGGCCGATCGCACCACTGCGGAACCGCATTATACCGGGTCGATTACTCGTACCGGATTTCGTCCAAGTAGAACACACAGCCATAGGGATTCTGATCCTGTTTTAACACGAGACCGAAGCCGGTCGCGATATAGAACGTCTGATAGGCGTCCAAGGGCAGGGTATATTCGGTCCATTCCTCATTAAGCACTACCGGGCCCGTCGAAATCGTGTCCGAATCGGGGAAGTTCGACGCCGCGCCGCCGACAGTGAACTCCACAATCTCCCCACCCTTCTCCCCCTTGGCCCAGAACGCAAGCGTCTTTGCCTTGCTCAGGTTGTATCCGCCGTCGAAGGTGCCCCAGTTGTTTGCCGGATTCTGCCATACCGCGCCCGTCCATCCATTCTTTCCCTTCGCCGCGTATTGGACACGCATAACCGGGAAACCTTCGGTCCGAGTCGAGCTGTAACTGCCAGCGACGCGGAGATCTTCGGAATCCCCCATAAATCCCGAAAGCGCGAAGTTTGCCACAGGCGGGAGAATCCGATTGTTCAAGACATGGAAAGGCAACACAACCGGCGCTTTCTCGGTGAACGGTCTCTTTTCAGAGGAATGAGCGCTCGGGCGTTGGACCGGCTCCGCCGCCTCCGCGGACTGTCTTCTCTGCTGAATAAGGGGAGGACTTTCCGCATGTATCTCAATGACCATGAAGGCCCAAAATACACAAAGGGTTGCCACGCTCCACCCTTGTATTCTGTTGCGCCCGACATATCTTGACTTTTTCATCTGTGTATCTCCTTTCGTATTGCACACACTTTGTCAGTTTTCATATCGAATGTTATCCAGATAAAAAACACAACCATACGGGTTCCGGTCATGTTTGACGATGAGCCCAAAACCGGTTGCAATATAGAACATCTCAAACGGGGACAGGTTTACGATGTACTCCGTCCACTCATCGTCCAAGAGGATCGGTCCGGTGGCGATGGTATCCGAGTCCGGGTAGTTTGCGGCAGCCCCACCTGCGGTGAATTCCACGATCTCTCCGCCTTTGTCTCCTCGCGCCCAGAATGCAAGTTGTTTGGCCTTGCTGAGATTATAGCCGCCGTCATAAACGCCCCAACTGTTTGCCGGATTCTGCCATGTCGCACCCGCCCATCCGAAATTTCCTCGCGGCTCATACTTGAACTTGAGGACGGGACGGCCTTCGACAAGCAGATTGTTGTATGCGCCCACGGCATTCAGATCCGTGATATCGCCCATGAACCCGGACAGCGCAAAATTACGGGGTGGCGGAATGGCGGCGTTGTTCAACACATAAAAAGGAAGCGCTACGGATTCGCCAAGTTTGAATTGCGGTTTCTCGTCCGGGCCGGTGGGTTGACGCACGACCGCCATGGGGCGGTGTGCCGGTCGCGCCGCTTGGTTCGGGTGTGCGCAACCGACCCCAGCAGCAATCGTTGTCACAAGCGCAGCGGTCTGCACAAAAGTCTGTACGAAACGACTCATTATTGCGCCTCGCATTCCATGACGATCATCGACACACAAACGCTCTTGAGAAAACTTCTCATAAAATCCATCTATTCCTGGTATTGGACTTCATCGAGGAAAAACGTGCACCCCATTGGGTTTGTATCCTGTTTGATGACAAACCCAAAACCGGAACTGATATAATTCAGGTCCGCCTGGGACAAATCGAAGAAATAGCGTGTCCATTCAGGTCGCAGGGTTACATCGCCGGTGGTCAGACCGTCGGAATCAGGAAACACAGATGACGCGCCACCGAGGATGAATTCCACGACCTCCCCGCCCTTTGCGCCACGCGCCCAGAAGCTGAGCACTTTTGCCCGTGTCAGATTGTATCCGCCTTCAACCGTTCCCCAATTATTGGCCGGGTTCTGCCACATCAGGCCCGCCCACCCCGCTTCTCCGAGCGCGGCATATCTGACCCGGAGACAAGGGAATCCTTCTTCTCTTGTGCCAACGTAAGAGCCCCCCAACCGTACATCGGAAACATCGCCCATGAACCCCGAAGCCGCGAAGTTATCCACCGCCGGAAGCAGGCGATAGTTGACGATATAAAATGGCATTTCGACCGGTGGTTTTTTCATATGAGCCCGACGAGTCGGCGCGCGCACCGGGCGCGGGGCGGCCTCAACCAGATTGGTTGAAGCCCGACGCTGCATGATAGGCGGCCCTTTTCTGGACTGGGCATGAGATCGGGAAGATGCTAAGAGAGACAGGATGACCACAGCACTTACAATGCCGATGTGCCCCCACCGCGAGACCGATTGAACATGCGAAATGGCACATGCGAATGGGGCTTTTTTAACACCGTTCATTTCGAAACTCCATTAAGATAACTTATATCATCAAGATAGAACACACAACCGTTTGGATTCTCCATGGCGCTTAAGACAAACGAAAACCCCGTGCTGATGTAGTCCAAATTCTCCTCCTGAAGATCAATTACATATTGAGTCCAGTGGGGTGTCAGCGTGATAGGGCCGATACTTAACGTTGTTGAATCCGGATAAAGCCCTGCCGCTCCGCCGATCTTGAATACAACCACTTCGCCCCCCCGTTCACCGCGGGCCCAGAACACAAGATGGGTTGCGCTATTCAGGTTGTAACCACCCTGCGCCTTATCGCCCCAGTTATCCGCAGGATTCTGCCATGCTACTCCAGCCCAACCGGAAACACCTTTGCCCGTATAGACGACTTTAATGCAGGGAATCCCCTTCTGCAGCAGATTGCTGTAGGCGCCCATAACTCGCAGATCACTCGCATCGCCCATGAACCCCGAAGCGGCGAAGTTTTTCGGGGGCGGATCAATTGCTACATTATGGACGTAGAACGGCATTGAAGCAGAGCGTGTTGCGGAGATTACATTGGTGCGAGCGGATCGAGGGAAAAGGACAACAGTGTGAGAATCAGTCGCTTTTGTCTGCGCTATAGCAACAGTTACAAAGACACATGCAACAACGACCACACCCACCGCGCCAAAAAAAAGTTCTTTCAAATATGTCTGCAAGCGTTTGCACCAAATAAATAACGAAAAAAATATTCGCAACATATTGTAATTAAACATTTTACATAGATTCGACATATATATTCCAATCTTCTATGCAAACGTTAGCATAGATATCCTGGCGATGTCAATGCAGAAAAATTAATAATTCCACTTTGATAAAACCGAATAATTTTTTACTGCTAATCTGGAGTTCCTGGATAGTTTAGAAGGAATAATGATTGAAATCGGAAACGTATGGCTCATTGCCGGCATCAATGCAAGTGGCCCCGGCAGTGCTCATCGTGGTCCGATGGAGGTTTAAAAAGCCCGCAGGTGCTGGTATCCATCCAGGGTCGGGGCGTTCCATAGCTCGTGATTATTGTCGGGCAGGGGTTGCAGGTTGCTTTGTTCGTATCGTTGCGGGTTGAGGCGGTAGTCGTCGTAGAATCCGTTTTTGAACTCATAGACTTCGCCAGTGTCGGGATTATACAGGCGCTCCTTATCGAGTATGGCGTCGCTGCGTTTGGCGGCGATGATGTCGTCGGGTTTGTTGCGTTGTTGCCAGCCGCTCATGATCATATCGGAGGTCTCCCTCAGGGTCTCGCCGGCCTTCATGATTCCGGCATACTGCTGCTGTTGCATTTGCAGACAGTTCTGCACATAGGCCTGGCTGAGGTTGAAGCTGGCCACGCAGGCGGAGAGCATCGGCTCCAGGGTGGAAAACTCGCCTTGGGGAGCGGTTATTCCGGTGAATGACATGGCCACGCCGGTCCCGCCGCCGGGGCCGTTCATAAACGCCATGAACGGGGCCACGGCAACCAGGAAGAGTCCTTCCCCCACCTGGCCATCGCGTGTGAACAGTGCCCGGACCAGCGATGTCTGCGCGCCCTGGATGGCAAAGCCGGAGGACTGCGGGGTGGAGGAGATGACCTGAATCTGTTCCAGGCGAGGGCACTGCGGCATGAACTGCCGCGCGATGGAGGTGTTGGCGATGAGATGAAACTGCTGGATGAATGCCTCGGGGGTGAGCGGCGAGATCACCGGCATTTCTATGTACTGGATGGGATAGCCGCCCATGTTCATGTAGTTGTAGTCGATCTGTTTTTGCTGCTCGCTCATGTAGAACGGTCCGACTTCGCCAAAGTAGAACACCTGTCGCAGGGGGCGGCTTTGGTCGCGGATCAGAAAGGCCAGCGTGGAACACTGACCGGCGGTGATGATTTCCCAGTTGCGCGGTTTGCGGATCGAGAAGACCCCCGCGTCATAGGGCTCAAGGGCAGGGACAGACACGCGCGGCGCCGGTGCTGTCGATCTGGCGGCGCCGGGTGCCACGGGTGTGGCGGCGCCGGACGCTCGCGGCGACTCTTGGGTCCTGAGCGCCGCCAATTCCCTTTCCGCCCTGGCCAGCCGCTCTTCAAGCTCGGTCGTTGATCGGTCGCCGCCTGAACAGCCGGTCAGCATGGAACCTGTGATGATTAACCCCGCAAGAATAAGCATACAACGCATGAGACACACTCCATTTTTTCACTGTTATGCGCAGGAGTATAGCCCGGTTCAGCGCCACTGAAAATCTCTTTTTGAAGCTTTTCGGCCGTTTTGCCGAATTTTGATAGATCGAACGACGCTAAAGAGGCTTTTCCTGCAAATTCTGAATGAGAGGGATGGACCTAGTGTTGAGTCAGCGGCACAAGCGGCAACCAATGTATGGCCACTTTTCACAGATTGTATACTCCGCGGCTGTCCGCATATAATCGGTGGCTCCTAAAATCATGAATGAACTTTTTTGACGCCCCGGGCGTTTATAACAAAAACGCAAGGAGTGTTGCGCATTAATCAGAAAGGTGAACGCATGAAAAAAATGATTACGGGGGTTTTGTTGTTGTATGGAATGAGTGTCTGTGAAGGCCGTGCCGCGGATAAAGAGGCGACGATGCTTCCGGAATTAGTGGTCACACCCGCCCGCATGGAACGGCCGTGGGTTGCGACGCCTTATTCGGTTTTTTCCCGGACGCAGGAAGAAATAGAACGGGAGCAGATGGCCCGCACGACGCCGGATATCATCGAGCGCCTTCCTTCGGTGATGGTTCAGAAGACCTCCTATGGGCAAGGATCGCCTTTCCTGCGCGGGTTTACAGGATATCGAACCCTGTTCATGATTGACGGGATACGACTGAATAATTCCGTTTTCCGTGATGGTCCCAACCAGTACTGGAATACCGTAGACCCCTTTTCATTGCGTGATGTTGAACTGATGCTTGGGCCGGCCAGTGTACTGTACGGCTCGGACGCAATCGGAGGAACGCTGAATGCCTTGACGATTGATCCTCCGGTTTACCAGAACGCCCTGAGCGCCGGTGTTCGCCTTTACTATCGCGCATCCAGCGCCGAGCAGTCCCATATCGGACGGCTGCAGCTTTCGTCCGCCTTGAATCAATACCTCTCGTTCATTGTCGGCGCGACCTTCAAGGACTTTGGCGATTTGAAAGGCGGCAAGGATGTGGGAGAACAGCCGCATACCGGCTACCAGGAAAAGGACTATGACATTAAGGCAAACCTTACGCTTTCGGATCATATCCTTTTGTCTGTCGCGCACCAAACGGTCCAACTGGATGATGCATGGCGAACCCACAAAACAATGTATGGTATCGATTGGGAGGGACTTTCGCATGGCAGTGACTTGCGCCGATCCTATGACCAGCACCGACACCTGTCGTATGCAAGCATGAAGCTGTTTCCCGAGATGCGTCTTCTGGCGCAGGCCGAGTTGAAGGTGTCTTATCAGATGCAGGCGGAAGATGAATTCCTCATCAAGGGAAGTGGCGCCCGGCAGAAGCAGGGCTTTGATTGCGGGACACTGGGCCTCTCGTTGTCCATGGTTACCCCTTCGGACTGGGGCGCCTGGGTCTATGGAACAGAATATTACAGGGATCGTGTTCATTCCTATAAAGATGCCTATGACAAGGACGGGACGTTGACGAAATCCTATTTGCAGGGCCCTGTCGCTGACGATGCCACCTACGATATGTTCGCAGCCTATGCCGAAGATACCCTCCCATTATTCGACCAACGGGTAGACCTTGTGCTTGGGGGGCGTTACACCTATGCGGCCGCCGATGCGAACAAGGTCATCAATCCGCTCAATGGCGAACCCATGACCATTGATGATTCATGGAATGATCTTAATGGGTCCATTCGTATGCTGTACTTCTTGGACGATGATCGAAATGTCTCCGTATTTGCCGGGTTGTCCCAGGCCTTTCGCGCCCCCAATCTATCGGATATGACACGTTATGATTCCGCCCGCAGCGATGAAATTGAGACACCGGTTTCCGATCTTGATCCCGAGCGTTACCTGACCTATGAACTGGGATTGAAAGCGCGCACGGCAGCGGTTGATGCCCAATGGGCCGCATATTACACCCGTATTCGAGATATGATTATTCGCACACCGACAGGTCAAATCATCGATGGTTATCATGAAGTGACCAAGAAAAACTCCGGTGATGGCTATATATATGGCGTTGAAGCTGCCGCCCGCTGCCAGTTTTTGAAGGACTGGTCTATCCGGGCCGTCGGCTCCTGGATGCAGGGAAAAGTGGACACCTATGCGACCTCGTTGAGTGACAAGACGGAAGATTACATTTCACGCCTGATGCCGCCCACGGCGCATTTCGCTTTGCGTTGGCAAAGCCCGGACCGGAAGTGGTGGGCGGAAGCCTCGACGGATATGGCCGCGAAAGCCGATAAATTGTCGGAGGGAGATAAAAGAGACACGCAGCGAATCCCGCCCGGAGGAACACCCGGCTATATTGTGTTCGGCATTCATGCCGGATACAACGTGACGGATGATGTGTCGCTATCCGCAGCCTGCGAAAATATCGGGGATATCGACTATCGAATCCATGGTTCCGGTGTGAATGAACCGGGACGCAACTTCGAAATCGCGGCCAATGTAACCTTTTAATCCGTGTATTTCACGAGCGGTTCATGAGGAACGACTTGCGGCGTTGCCGTTCGCGGATAAAGCGATGTTGGTGAGAGAACATCGCGCGGCCTATAGCACTGTTAAGGGTCCAAACGACTAGCATGACCGATGATCTGATTGTTGTTGCTTGGCGGGGGATGGTTTGTTATGAAACGGGACATGCTGGGCCCTTGGAAAAAATCACGCATATGGTATGAGGAACTCTCGGATGTGGACCTGATGAATCGGGTGCGCGCCGATGATCGTGAGGCCTTTTGCGCGCTGGTACGTCGTCATCAGCAAGCGCTACTGAACTTTTTCGCCCGCATGGGCGCTGATACAGATAAAGAAGATTTAGCGCAGGATACCTTTGTGCGGCTGTACAAGAGCCGGGCGACTTATGAGCCACGGGCCCGCTTCACAACGTTTTTATATCGACTGGCGCGCAATGTGTGGATTGATGATCTGCGAAAGCGGATTCGTAAGGAAGAGGTGTTTGTGCATACTGCGGAAGAATGGGAGGCTCCAGATGCGGTCTGCCATGCGGCGGTGTGCGACGCGCGGATGGATGTGCAGTCGGCGTTGGACAGTCTTTCGGACAAGTTGCGCATGGTGATGATCCTGCGCGTGTACCAGGGACTGGAGTACGACGAAATCGCCGAGGCGCTGACCATCCCGCCCGGCACCGTCAAGTCCCGCATCAATCTGGCCATGAGCCGTCTGAAGGAATATTTTAATGCAGGAAAAACAGTCCTATAAGATACCGCCGAATGACGGCGATTACGACTGGGAAGAGGAGGTCGCTTCCTATGTGCTGGATGCGCTGCCGGAGGAGCGGCGCGTGGCCTTTGAGCGGATCATGGAGGAGAGTTCGTTGTGCCGTCTGAAGGTATACGAAGCGCGGCAGCTCCTGGGGGCGTTGCGCGCCGTGCCGTCCGCCGAGGCTGTAGACCTGCTGCCCGGGGTGCTGGCGCGCCTGGAACGTGACGAGGCGCGCGAACCGGCGCGTCATGGCTTGGCGTACATTCGGCGGGTGGCGGCGGCGCTGATTTTGGTATTGACCGCCGTGGTCTTTTGGTTGCAGCGCAGGTCGCCGCCTCCGGACGGGGCGGCGGTGGCCGTGGCGTCAGCGCGGGAAACGCGGCAAACAGATGAGTTGCAGTGGCTGGCGGAGCAGCAGCGTCAGGACGGATCCTGGCGCTGTCAGGAAGCGCGTTCCCCACAACCGGCCACGGTGGGCATGACCGCGTTGGCGTTGTTGGCGTTCCTGGAAAACGGGCCGGAAGAGGCCGCGCGCTACCAGCCGGTCATTGCCCTGGGGGTGGACTATCTGATCAAACATGCTGCGTTGCCGGACCGCGCAGACGACCCGCGGGGCGCCGATCGCTATACCTCGCGGCTCGTGTTCGCCGCATTGCGGGCGGCTGCGCAATCCCATATGCTGCCTGATGCGCGGAGCATGGAGATTGTTGCCCGGCAAAGCGCGCAATGGCGGAAGGCCTCCTCGTCGGCGTGGGCCTATTCATCGCGGGAAGATAGCCCGCGCCATGATTTGACCGATCATGGGAAGATCATTCAGCAGGTATGTCGGTTGGATTTCGCGGATGACCGCTTCGCTGATTCCTCCCGTTTGCCTGCCTGCCGCGAGGTCTATCGCGTGGCCATGCGGGCCATGACCCGGGATTTATGAGCGGCTAATCCGCCACTGGAGGATTCCAGGCGCTGTTATCGTGCAACCCGGGGTTGGCATGGTGGAGGTCGCGGTCCTGCGGGTTAAGAACTTCAGGAAAATGAAACGGACACCGTAATCACCGAACAGCCCCGATCCCGCCGGAGGCTGCTCCGCAAAGGATTGGGGATGGAGCAAGTCATCGAGACCGGTTGTTTTTACGCTGTTAATTTTCTTGTCCTGGAAAAAAAAATCGGGCAGTATGCCGGGCATGAAAACGAATCATGCATCTCGGGATAGTTCCAACAATGCGGGAGATTGCTGTGCATCCGGCGTAGTCTCGGCGCAAAACGAAAACAAGATCAAGGAGATCTGTCGGGAGTTCGGGAATGACCGTTCCCGCCTGATGGATATGGTCCGGGCGATTCAGTCGGCCATCGGGTATGTTCCTCCGGAATACTACGACCTGATTGCTCGCGAGGCCCAGACCCATCGGGTGGAAGTGCAGAGCGTAGTGTCGTTCTACGCGTTTCTGTCCGACCGGAAGAAGGGTACGGTGATCATTCGTCTGTGCAATGATATCATCGACCGGTTCAAGGGCGCGGACGCGGTGGCGGCGGCCTTCGAGCGGGAGTTGGGCATTTCCTTCGGCCAGACGACGGACGACGGGCACTTTACGCTGGAGTGGACCGCCTGTATCGGAATGAGCGACCAGGCCCCGGCGGCCTTGGCCAACGATACCGTGTTGACCAACCTCACTCCCGAAAAGGTCCCGGACATCATTCGCGCCCTTCGTGAGAACCCGGACCCGCAATCTCTGGTGACCGAATGCGGTGACGGCAACAACGCCCACGAGCTTATCCGTGCCATGGTCAATAATAACATTTGCAAACGGGACGAGGTGCTGCTGGGCGAGTACAATCCCGGCGCGGGGTTGAAAAATGCCCTGAGCAAGACCCCGGAGGAAGTGATTGACGAGATGAAACGTTCCGGGCTGCGCGGACGTGGCGGAGCGGGTTTCCTGGCGGGACTCAAATGGGAATTCACGCGGAATGCCCCCGGCGAAAATAAGTTTGTGTTATGCAATGCGGATGAGGGCGAGCCGGGCACGTTCAAGGACCGTGTGCTGCTGACCGAGCGCGCGGATATGATGTTTGAGGGCATGAAGATCGCCGCTTACGCCATTGGCGCGGAAACGGGCATTGTGTACCTCCGGGCGGAGTATGCGTATCTGCGTCCGTTCCTCGAAGACACGCTGAAAAAACGCCGTGACGCGGGGCTGATGGGAATCTCGGTAGCGGGCAAGGAGGGCTTTGATTTTGACATCCGTATCCAGATGGGCGCAGGCGCGTATGTCTGTGGCGAGGAATCCTCCCTGATCAGTTCCTGCGAAGGTACCAGGGGCGATCCCGCCGATCGTCCGCCCTTCCCCGCGATTGCCGGGTACAAGGTGTCGCCTACCGCCGTCAACAATGTGGAGACCTACTGCTGCGCGGCGCGGATCATGGATAAAGGCCCCGAATGGTTTGCCGCCATCGGTACGGAGAAAAGCGCGGGGACCAAGCTGTTGAGTATCAGCGGTGACTGCGAACGTCCAGGCATCTATGAACTGCCTTTTGGCGTGAAGGTCTCCGAACTGCTCGAAATGGTTGGGGCCCCGGACGCCATGGCCGTTCAGATCGGCGGGCCGTCCGGCCAGATGATTGATTGCTCGCGATTCGGGCGGGCTATCAGTTTCGAGGACTTGCCGACCGGCGGTTCGATTATTATCTTCGGACAGGACCGGGATTTGCTCGAGGTGGTTGACGCCTTCATGGAATTCTTCGTGGATGAAAGCTGTGGGTATTGTGTGCCGTGTCGCGTGGGCAATGTGCTCTTGCGGACGCGCCTGCAGCAGATTCGCGACGGCAAGGGTGTGATCGAGGATTTGGAGTACCTGACCAAGTTGGGCAAATGCACCAAACGCATGAGCCGGTGCGGATTGGGGCAGACCTCGCCCAATCCTATCCTGTCCACCATCGAGAATTTCCGGCCGGTCTACAATGCCCTGCTGCGCAGGGACCAAACCGGATTCCAGAAATCGTTTAATATACTGCATGCCATTGAAGACGCCAGCGAGCTGACGGGTCGGCGTTCGGTTATTTTTCATGCATAACGAAATCACCAACCCATTGGGTGGGGAGTGAGCGACTATGACAGAGACATTGAAAATTACAATTGATAATCGAGAGATAGCGGCCCTGCCCGGGCAGACGATTCTGGAGGCGGCCGACGCGGCGGGTATCTATATTCCCCGCCTGTGCGCCCATCCCGATCTGCGCCCGATCGGCAGTTGCCGCATGTGTACGGTCATTGCCGACGGCCGGCCGCAGGCGGCCTGCGTGAAGCCGGTTTCCGACGGCATGGTGATTGAGAATGAAACCGAAGAACTACTCGAGCACCGTCGCAACCTGATCGACATGATGTTTGTAGAGGGCAATCATTTCTGCATGTTCTGCGAACGGAGCGGACGGTGCGAGCTGCAGGCCATGGCCTATCGCTTCGGCATCACCGCGCCCCAGTACCCGTTCCAGTTCCCGGCCAAAACCGTGGATGCGTCCCATCCCGATATTATGCTCGACCATAACCGCTGCATCATGTGCGCCCGGTGCGTGCGCGCCAGCCAGGAGCTGGACGGCAAGAATGTCTTCCAATCCATCGGTCGCGGCTATACCCGCAAAATCGGCGTCAACGGGGAAAAGGACCTGGGCGATACCGATATGGATGTGAATGACCGTGCGGCCGATGTCTGCCCCGTCGGATGTATCATCAAGAAGCGGGTGGGCTTCGATGTCCCGTTCGGACAGCGTAAGTTTGATCACAAGCCCATCGGCTCAGAAATAGAGGAGGCCTGTCATGTCTAAACCCAAAGTAGCTACTACCTCATTGGCCGGCTGTTTCGGATGTCATATGTCGTTGCTCGATATTGATGATCGTATTCTGCAACTCATCGAATTGGTCGATTTCGATAAATCCCCGATTGATGACATCAAGGAGTTCACCGGGCGCTGCGCCATCGGATTGATTGAAGGCGGATGCTGCAACGAAGAGAATGTGCGTGTCCTCCAGGACTTCCGCCAGCATTGTGACATCCTGATCGCCTTTGGCGATTGCGCCACGATGGGAGGGATACCCGCCATGCGCAACAACATCCCGCTCTCGGAATGTTATGACGAGGCCTACCGCAATGGGGTGACGGTCTACAATCCCTCCGGGCAGGTCCCCGACGACCCCGACATTCCCCTCTTGCTTGATAAGGTGTACCCGGCGCATGCCGTGGTCAAAATTGATTATTTCCTGCCGGGTTGTCCGCCCTCGGCGGATGCCCTGTGGGCGGTCCTGACCGCTTTGCTGACCGACCAACCCGTTGAATTGCCCTACGAACTGCTTAAATACGATTGAGGCTTTCCATGAATACGAAAAAACGAAAAATTGTGATTGAGCCGGTTACCCGCGTTGAAGGACACGGGAAAGTGACCATTCTGCTTGATGAGAACAAACAGGTCGAACAGGCGCGGCTTCATATTGTCGAGTTCCGCGGGTTCGAGCGTTTCATTCAGGGGCGTCCGTATTGGGAAGTGCCCGTACTGGTGCAACGTCTCTGCGGGATTTGCCCGGTCAGTCATCACCTGGCCGCGGCCAAGGCGATGGACGGCATCGTGGGGGTGGATACCCTGACGCCCACCGCGGAGAAAATGCGCCGGTTGATGCATTATGGGCAGATGTTCCAGAGCCATGCGCTTCACTTCTTCCACCTGTGCTCGCCGGACCTCTTGTTCGGGTTCGACGCGGATGTGGCGATTCGTAATATCATCGGTGTCGCGCAGAAGTTTCCGGAGTTGGCCGTGCAGGGTGTGATGATGCGCAAATTTGGGCAGGAGATTATCAAGGCGACGGCCGGGAAGAAAATTCACGGGACCGGCGCGGTGCCCGGTGGCGTGAACAAGAATCTCAGCATCGAAGAGCGCGACGGCTTTCTGAAAGATATTGACCAGATGCTCGCGTGGTCGCACGGCGCGCTGAACATTGCCAAAGATTACACGATGGAGCACCTGGAAGAAGTCAAGTCCTTCGGCGCGTTCGAGTCCAGTCATCTCTCCCTCATTCGTGAAGACGGGGCCATGGACCTCTATCATGGCAACCTGCGGGCGATCAATGCGGAAGGGGTCACTATCTTTGACCAGGTGAACTACCAGCATTACTACAAGTATATTGCTGAAGAGGTGCGCCCCTGGTCCTATATGAAATTCCCGTTCATCAAGATTATTGGACCGCAAAACGGGTGGTATCGCGTGGGCCCGCTGGCGCGCATCAATACCTGTGATTTTATTGACACGCCCGATGCCGAGGCCGCGCGCCAGGAGTTTATGGCGTTGACCGACAACCTGCCGAATAATCTGACCATGGCCTATCACTGGGCCCGCATGATTGAACTGCTCCATGCCGCGGAAAAAATGCGTGACCTGCTGAATGATCCCGACTTGCAGGGAACCGACCTGATACTCAAAGGCGACCGGCGCGGTGAATCGGTTGGCCTGATCGAAGCGCCCCGGGGCACCCTGTTCCATCATTACAAGGTGGATGAAAATGACCAGGTCACCATGTGCAACCTGATTGTTTCCACCACCAACAACAACATGCCCATGAATTTAGCGGTTGAGGATGTGGCCAAAAAATACCTGAACGGCGCGGAAATCACCGAGGGCCTGCTCAACCATGTCGAGGTGGCCATCCGGGCCTATGACCCATGTCTTTCCTGCGCGACGCACGCCCTGGGCACGATGCCGCTGGTGGTGGATGTGTGCGGGGCGGATGGCGAACTGCTTGACCGCCGGACCCGCTAACGGTGATCGCTTAGGTGTCGACGCCCAAAAAAATACTGTTCATCGGCTACGGGAATCCGGGGCGGCTCGATGACGGCCTGGGCCCCGCGCTGGCTGAACGTGTACGCGGCATGCGGATTCCGGGAGTGACCGTTGAATCCGACTACCAGTTAAATGTCGAAGACGCCGCCCAGATAGCTGAACATGAGCGAGTAATCTTTGCCGACGCCTCTACAACCGCCGAGGCGCCCTTCACCTTCCACCCGGTTCAACCCGAAGCCGGCGGACTCTCTTTCAGCTCGCACAGCGTGTCGGCCCCCCAGGTGCTGGGTATGGCCAGGGACCTTTTCCACGCGACCCCCGAAGCCCACATACTCGCGATTCGAGGATACGCCTTTGACGATTTCGGTGAGCGCCTTTCCGCCCAGGCCCAAACCAACCTCGAAGCCGCCGCCTTGTTCCTGCAGGACCTGCTTAGTAAATAGGGTCAGCCCCAGCTCAAAAAAAAGCGCCATCGCGCGATTCGTAGCTACGAAAACGCGCAATGGCGCAGAGAATATTGAACACCCACTGGAATGAAATAACCTCCCCGTGAATGCGTCTGTAAAGAAGATACTTAGTTGGCGCTGCGCACGTTTGTCGCGCAGGGGCCTTTGCGGCCTTCACCGATATCGAATTCTACATCATCACCCTCTTGCAGGGCGTAACCTTGAACTTCTGAGTGGTGGACGAACAAATCTTCGCCGCTATCCTGCTCAATGAATCCGTATCCCTTTTCACTATTGAACCATTTTACTTTACCGCGAGCCATATTAACCTATTTCCTGTTTTACTCATACTTACACAGTCGGGACTACTTTATCCCAACAACAAGCAGGCACAGTACCCGCGGTTTCTGAAAAAAGCAAGTATTGTTTCAGTTTATTTTTCATGCCGTCCAGACCCCCATCATCCGGTGGCGTCCGGGTCACAGGGTGGTCAGTTGTTCGGGGGTGTCGAGCAGCCAGGTGGGATGGTGCTTTTCGATGACTTCCCGCGCTTGGTAACCCCACGTCACACCAGCGATCTTTATGTTGGCCTGGTGGGCGGCTTCAATGTCGGCGTCCGAGTCGCCCACATACACGATCCCCGCGGGATCGAGGTTGTATTTGCGCATCAGCGCCTTGAGCTTGTGGGCCTTGCCGAACATGTCGTGCGCGCAATAGCTGAACTCAAAAAAGGATTGCAGGTTGTGCGTCTCCAGGAAGGTGCGGACATTTTCCGTGGCGTTGGAGGTCAATATCCCCATTCGCCAGCCCTGCTCCTTGAGCTTGGGCAACACCTCCGGCATGCCCCTGATCGGCGCGACTTCGGCCATGTGCTTGTGCAGTTCCCGGCGCGCCTGGATCGCCAGAAAGGGAATCTTGATCATGGAAATGCCCAGCGATGAAAAGAAATCCCGAGCTGTTTTGCGGCGCATGGTCTCGACTTCGTCTTCCCGGACCTGCCGATAGTTGAAGGGGCCGGCCAGCTCATTAAATATCTTGTACGCTGTCCTGAACGTGTCAGCCAGCGTGCCGTCAAAATCAAATATGAGCCATTTGTTGTTCGTTTCCATCATAAAACAATACTGTTTAACGTGTCTTCATTCAAGTTGGAACATGGCGCAACCCTACGTGATATTCCCGCATACTCAAATACAAAAACAGCCGAATGCCGGGTTTTTGGACGTACCATCAGGATGAAACGGCCTGGGCGGCGAGGGCCAGGGCGGCCATGTCCCCGATCCGCGGTCCCAGCGAACTCGGAACCACCCGGCACGCGGCCAGCGCCGAGGGAATGACAAAGGCGGGCAGTTGTTCCCGCAACGGGTCAAAAAGCAGCGCCCCGGCATGGATCGCAATGGTCCCCAGTACGATGACCTCGGGATTGATGATCATCATCAGGTTGCCGATGCCTTGCGCCAGGTGGGCGATGTACCCGTCCCACACCTCCTGCGCAAAGGGGTCGCCCTCCCGGACCGCCGCCGTCAGCGCCTTGAAATCAATCGCCGCGGGGTCGCCGCCGGCATGACGCAGGATGGCGGTGTCGATGCGCTCTTCCGCAATGCGCGCGCGCAACTGGTCGGCCACATTCTTCCCGCCGCAAAAGGCCTCGAAACTGCCCCGGTGTCCGCAGGGCGAAACCGGCCCGCCGGGGTCCAAAACGTGATACCCCACCTCGCCGGCGGAGTCGCTGATCCCCTGCAGCAGGGCCCCGTTGGCGATAATGCCCGCGCCCAGTCCCGTACTCATGGTCAGATAGATCAGACCATCGGCGCCTTTATACGCGCCGAACATCCATTCGGCCAGCGCGGCGGCGTTGGCGTCGTTGTTCATGTGCACCCGCCGCCCCAAATGTCCTTCAAACATCGGGACCACCGCAACCGTGCCCCAGTCGGTCATGTTGGGCGCGTCCAGCAGGGCGCCTTTCTTGACCGATAAGGGTCCGGGGGCGGACATGCCAATGGCGGCCATATCCTCCAGCCCGAGGCCGCACTCCGCGAGCACCTCGTCAATCAGCGCAAAGGTCCGTTCCGCCCAGCGTTGCGGACCTTCCGGGGTCCTTGAGGGCATGCGCTTCGAAAAGCGAATTTCGCCCTTCTCCGTACCCACGCAAACGGATGTTTTGGTGCCACCTATGTCAATTCCAAGCAGTTGCATGGGGCTACTCTTCATCGAACAGGGGAATTTCTCAAGATAAAATATAAAGCGCTGCATCTTTTCTTTGCCTGTAGGCGCGTCTTGTGCCTATAGTGCCCGACAAGCGGAAAATGCTGATTGGTTGAAAACGTATGAAATGAGGTACACGTGACGTATTCAGTTTTAGCTATGCCACTGCCCCTGGCGGATGTGCTCTTTGCCCTGCGCGAAAGCACCATGTCGGGGAAGATCATCGTGGTGCTCCTGTTTATCGGTTCCATTTTTGCCTGGTCGATTATGGTGACCAAGGTTATCGAGTTGCGCCGGGCGGTGCGTTCCTCCGAAGGCTTTATGGCGGCGTTTCGCAAGGACCGCAACCCGCTGGCGCTTTTCCTTAAACGCCATCGTTTCCCGGACAGCCCGTTGTATCAAATCTACGAGCAATGCTG
>RZZM01000358.1 GCA_009929845.1 Spartobacteria bacterium | reverse complement strand
GCGCGATGCCGTTGCCCAACACCGGCGGGTGGGATATCTTCCAGACCATCGTCCTTGAAGATGTCTGGCTGACTTCTGGCGCGCACATGTTAAAATGGGTGGCAAGAACGCATTATTTCTATGTGGACGGTCTGGATGTCGGGCATCCCGGCACGGTGGCGGGCGAGACCAGGGAAGCCTTCAGCGGCGTGACGCCGTCGATTCCCTGTCGCATGGAGGCCGAGGAGTTTGACAAGGGCGGTCCGGGCATTGCCTATCGCGATACGACAGCGGGCAACGCGGGGGGCGCGTACCGGGCGAATGACCATGTGGATATTTACGCCACGGATGATGTCGGTGGCGGGTATCGTGTGTATGCCAATGCCGCCGGGGAATGGCTGGAGTATTCCATAAACGTGGAAACAGAGGGAACCTATGATATCGCGTTGCGCATCGCCACGCCCTATGACAACCGGGCCTTGAGCGTCTGGGTGGATGGCGAAAATATAAGCGGAACAACCATGCTGCCCAACACTGGCGGGTGGGATGCCTTCCAGACGGTGTACATCACGAATGTGCTGTTTGCCGCCGCCGATCACATTGTGCGCATCAATACGGAAACGCACTACTACTATATTAATCATCTGACGATTTGTGATTCGACGGACCGCGATATGGACGAGATGCCGGATGCCTGGGAACAGCAGATCATCGACGCGGACCTGCTTGATGATATTGCCTTCATCGAGGTTGTTCTGCCCGGCGACGATTTTGATGGGGATGGCGCTACAAATCTGGAAGAGTATCTGGCGGGGACCGACCCGGCAGACCCCGCATCCACGCCCGATGACGGTACGGATTGTTTTATTGAAGCTGGTGATGTTCAACTTTCCACCGCCACGCCTGCTGTGGATGAGACATTTTCAATTACGGCCACGGTCCACAATGCGGGCGTGAATGATTTGTCGGATGTATCTGTTCGACTTCTTCTGAATGGCGCTTTGTGCACGGGCGATCAGGTGATTCCAACACTGCCGGGTAATGGTGATGCACAAGTTGTATTTACGCTGACATGTACCAATGCCCAGGTAGCCGTGGTGTCGGTGGAAGTTGATCCGGATGATACAATTGAAGAAATCCATGAAGACAACAACCGGGCGACGACCCTTGTGACGGTCGGCAACCCTGGAGTCGGCGCCCGTTTGGTGGTGCGCGCTCAGGTCCCCGCCCGTACGGCGCCCTCGTTGCCCATATTTATTCACGGAATAGCTCACTATGAAATCCCGGTGGGTGGCGTCACGAATACCTATCCGGTTGAAGGGGCCGCCGTGCAGGTCCTGATCAATGACGGGACGGACTATTCAACCAGTCATACTGACCGGGATGGCCATTTCAGTCAGCGCATTATCACCCCGGATGAATATGGGGTTTACCACCTCTATGTAATTGTGGATGACAACAGTATCCTGGGGCAGGACGAAGTCGTCCTGGTTGTGGGCGAGGCGCCTGAACCCGCTTTCTGGTTCGATTTAGTCGCCGATGCATGCGACGGGTTTACGGTCGGAAATCCGAACCTGAACGCCGGAGATTCCACGACGGTCGAAGTAACCGTGTCCAATACCGGAAATTCAAACGCATTTGATGTGGTTGTTGATCTCTATGATGTAGACGCGCTGGTACAGTCAGTGGCTATCGCGCAAATCGGCGCTTCTGCCTCTGAAACAGTGTCATTCAACTACACCGCCCCTGGATGGGACAATACCCACCGGATTCTCAAAGCCGTCATTCATGCGCAGGAAGAGGAACGCAATCCGTTTAACAATGTCGCAACAAAGATTATCAGCGTTGGCGCGCCGACGGATACCCCGTCCATTCAGGTTGAGCGGTATGCAGCGCCCGCATCCCTGTATGTCAATCAGGCGGGACAGGTCCGCGGAAAGGCCTTCTATTATATTGAAATCGAAGGCGCGCCCAGAAAGGTGGTTGTTGCCGGCGCCGATGTACATGCCCTGATGAATGGAGTCGATTTCAGCTCCGGCCGTACCGATATGTTTGGGAATGGGGTGCAGGGGATTGCCGCGCCGTCCGTGACGGGGCAATACAGCGTGGTCATGCATGTGGATGATTGCTCCGGGTTGGCTGAACTCACCTCCGCCACGGCCATGATCGATGTCCGGCCGGTTCCGGATGATGTGTGGGTGTACAGCCGGAATATCTATTTCAGTGAGGCCGCGATTGAGGAATCCGCCCAGGCGCCCACCGGTTTCCCGTTTTCTATTAATGTGATCATTAACCACGCGCTGAATGGCGTCCGCACCGTGCCGGTGGTCGTGCGGGATATCTATACCGATGCGAACAGCAACCTGGTGAGTGAAGTCATTTACAGCGACACGTTGACCCTGACCGCGAGTGGAGTGGCCTCCTTCGATATCGGCTATACCGGCACGGTGGTTGCCGCCCATATCATCGAGGTGGATATTGATGCCGCATTCGGTAATCCCGATAACGATGAGGCCACCCGCGCATTGCAGGTCGGCCCGCCACAACCTCTGCTGGTCGTGAACATCCTGCAGCCGGTCAATGGGATTACGCTGACTCCGGACGCGACACCGGTACGTGTCCGGGTCTTCAACGAGGGCGCGGTCATTCAGGAGCCGTCCCTCTTGTCGCGTCTTCAAGTGACTTGTATTCCAGAGAATGGGATGGATGAAGAGTTCTATGTCCTCGTGGAAGACGGGGCGCTGATGCCGGGTGTCAGCTTTGCGGATAATGAATATTCATTCGAGTGGAATCCGATTGATTCCATGATTGGACGGGTAAATGTCCATGTTTTGGCTGTCGCGAAGAATAACAGCAGTGGGGAAGACATGAACTATGTGAACATGATTCCCAAACCGGTGGATTTGGCTGTCAGCGCGTCGGATATCACCTTTTCAATCACGAATCCGGATGTGGGCGAAGCGTTTGCCATTGCGGCGCAGGTGCACAATACGGGGACCGAAGCCGTATCGGATGTGCGGGTGCGGATATATGCCAACGGGACGCAGATTGGCGCTGATCTAATGATTCCAGCCATAGCGGGCGGGGCTTCGGCCATGACGCAGGTGGACACCAGTTATTCGGATGATGAGGTCCTGATCATTACGGTTGACGTGGACCCGGAAAATGCCATCGTTGAAACGAATGAAGATAATAATCGGGCGACAAAACTGTTGGAGGTGGGGTCTCCTGGTGTGCAGGCGCGTCTGGTTGTCCGCGCGGCCGTGCCGGGCGTTCGTTGCCCAGGTACATGGTATGATGTGACGGGATATGCCTATTATGAATTGATCATGGGGTTGGTAACCAATACGTATCAGGTCGAGGGCGCGTTGGTGTCGGTGGAAATCGCTGACATGGCGGTCTACGAGGGCGCCCACACGGATGTGGCCGGTTATTACCGTCAACGCATTGTCGTGCCGCAGGAAGAGGGCCGCTATGATGTGTATATCACCGTTACGGATGATACGCTGGTCGGCCAGGAAGAGGTCAATCTGTTTTCCGACGCGGATGCCTGTACGGCCGGTCAGGCGCTGGACCTGGAAATGCGCGCTTGCGGCGGTTTCGAGTTGGCCTCGACTACGGTGGCCCCGGGCGAGGTGATTCCGGTTTCCTTGACCGTCTGGAATAATGGCAACATCAATGCGACGGATGTGGAGGTTACGCTGTATGATCTTGACGCGGAAGTGGCCTCCGGGATCATCCCCCTTGTGAATGCGAATAGTTCCGAGGATATTGTTTTGGAATATACCGTGCCAACGGTGAGCAACACCTATCGTGTGCTGCGCGCGGCGGCAACGGAAAAACCGGCGGAACGTAATCCGTATAATAACGCCGCCACCAAGGTTATTGTGGTCGGCGCGGTTGCGAATCCCGCGGAACTGGTGGTTGACGACCTGTCGATAACCACGCCCCTCTATATTAACCAAAGCGGACGGGCCAGCGGCAAAGTGCGCTATATGCTGGACATCGAAGGGGTTGCTCAAAGCATTCCCGCCGCCGGGGTGACCCTCCGGGCGGAAGTTGTCGGTGAGAGCATCCATTCCGGCGCGCGGACCGATGATATGGGCAATGGGACTCAGGGCTTGAGCGCCCCGTCGGTAACGGGCATGTTTAGTGTTGCCCTCTCCGCCGATGATTGTTCCGGGTTGGTGTCGCCTGTTTCCGCGACGGGAAGCCTGCGCGTGTTGCCCTTGCCGGATGATGTCTGGGTCTACAGTCAGGATATCCGATTCAATGAATCAGAGATTCATGAAACCGGACAGGTTCCGACCAACTACCCGTTCAGCATTTCGATTGCCGTTCATCATTCCATAGATGATACGCGCGCCGTGCCGGTCATGGTCCGGGATATTTATACCGATGAGATGAGCAACCAGGTCATAGCGGTTTTGTATACGGATACGTTGACCCTCAGCGGCAGTGGGTTTGAGCTGATGACCGTCGGCTATACTGGCCTGATTGCGGGCGCGCATGTCATTGAGGCGGTTGTGGATACGAGCTACGGGAATCTGAATAACGACAAAGCCACCCGGGCGCTGCAGGTAGGGCCGCCTGAGCCGTTGCTGGTGGTCAACATCATGGAGCCGGTAAACGGCGAGGTTACCATTCCCGACCCGATAGCGATGCGTATACGTGTACTCAACGAGGGCGGCATTGTTCAGTGCCCGGAAGACCTGCTTCGTCTGGAAGCCGCGTACACCCCGCAAAGCGGGTCAGAGGGTGAACTGTTCCTGGTGGTGGATAATGGAATGCTTGCGTCCGACGTATACTTCATCGATGATGAATATCAGTGGGATTGGGACCCGGCGGATTCTCTGGAAGGCCGTGTGGATATTCGCGCGACCGCCA
>RZZM01000357.1 GCA_009929845.1 Spartobacteria bacterium | reverse complement strand
ATGATGGCCGAGGATATCAAACCCAATCGCCTCCAACAGGCCAAATGGGGCGTTCGCGACCTCCTGCAAAAACTCAGGGGCGACCGCATCGGCCTGCTCACCTTCGCCGGAACCAGCTTCCTGCAATGCCCCCTGACGGTTGATTACGCCGCCTTCCTCATGACGCTTGATGATGTCTATGCGGGTATCCTCCCGCGCGGCGGCACCGCCATCACCAAGGCGCTGCAACAGGCCATCGACAGTTTTGAGTACGACACCAACGCGGACCGCGCCATCATCCTGGTCACCGACGGAGAAGACCATGAGGGCGACCCCGCCCGCCTTATCCCCGAACTCAAGAAAAAGAACATCCGCGTCTATGCCGTCGGCGTCGGCACCCTGCAGGGGGAACTCATCCCCACCTCCGATCCCCAGGGACGCCTTACCTTCATCAAGGACAACGAAGGCCAGGTCGTCAAAACCGCCCTCCAGGAAGATGCCATCCGTAAAGTCGCCCTCGAAACCGGCGGCATCTACGTCCGCTCGGCGCCCGGCGATTTCGGCCTGGAACGAATCTATGACCAGGGCATCGACCAACTCCAGCGAGATGAACAGGAATCGCGCATGGTCAAGGAATATGAAGAACGCTTCATGTGGTTCATCGCCATCGCCCTGGCCATGCTCCTAATTGAAAGTTTGTTGAGCAACCGAACACGCAAACCCCAGTCCGCATCCATAGTTGAAGAGGCATAGTCATGAGGTTGAGTCAAACAGCCATAATCGGAATCGCAACCAGCCTGCTGCTCGGCCCCCCCCTGGGCATCCAGGCCCGCGCGGAATCGCCCCGCAGCATCATGAATACCGGTATTCAGGCCTATCAAACCAATGACTATGCCACCGCGGCGGCCGATTTCGAGGCGGCGGCCCGCGCGGTCGAGGAAAACAGCGACCCCCAACTCGACCCCGCCTCCGCCTGGTTCAACCAGGGCAATGCCCTCTATATGCTCAATGAATTCGAAGAGGCCGAACGCGCCTACCAGAAAGCCATGCGTACCGAAAACCTCGCGCTTCAGGGCGACTGTTACTATAACCGCGGCAATACCCTTATGAACATGTCCGCCGACGCCGAACAAATGAACCAACTCGACCAGGGGATAAAAACCATCGACGAAGCCCTCGCCATGTACGAAAAATCCATCCTCCTCAACCCCGCCGACCAGGAAGCAAAAATAAATTTCGAACTCGCCCTGCGCAAAAAAGAAGAACTCAAACAAATGCAACAGCAACAGCAACAACAGCAGCAGCAGCAGCAGGACCAACAACAAGACCAGCAGGATCAGGAACAACAGGACCAGCAACAACAGCAGCAGGATCAACAGCAACAACAACAGGATCAGCAACAAGACCAACAACAGCAACAAGACCAACAACAACAACAAGAAGAACAAGAACAGCAACAGCAGGAGCAACAACAGGACCAACAACAGCAACAAGACCAACAGTCCGGCGCGTCCGGCGAAGAACAGCAACAACAGGGACAACCCCCGCCGCCCGTCGAAGAAATGACCGAAGAAGAAGCGGAAATGATGCTCGATGCCATGAAGGCCGATGAAAAGGCCCAGCGCCAGCGTATGCGCCTGATTATGGGTAGACCCGAACCCCCCACAAACGGAAAGGACTGGTAAACCGGAGGTTAACATGGACGCCCACACCACTATAACCTGGCAGGATCAAAGTTTGATCGCTAAAGCAAAGTTTCCAATCATTGGAAAAAACGAAAAAAAAGTTTCCAATCATTGGAAAAATTGTCACAAAAATTTCCAATCATTGGAAAAATCGTCGAAAAAGTTTCCAATCATTGGAAAAATCACGAAAAAAGTTTCCAATCATTGGAAAAATTCGGCATACAGTGTTTGCGCGGCAAACAAGCAACTTGAAGCCCTGAATTGCAGCATATGAAACGATGTATACATAGTCTGATCTGGATGATGACCCTGGCCGCCGCCTTGCCGGCGGTCACCCGCGCCATGAGTGTGCAATTTGATGTGAACCCGAAAATTATTCGCATCGGCGAGCGCGCAACCGCCAACTTTACAGTGGAAGGCATTCAAAATCCTTCCCTGCCCCAGTTGCCGCCCATCGATGGCATTCAAATGGGACAGCCCCACACCAGCACAAGTATGTCCATCGTGAACGGACGGGGCTCCACCACCTATACGGTCAGCTATGCCCTCGTTCCGCTGCGAGCAGGCGATTTTACCTTCGGTCCCTATAAATACCAGTCAAATGGCCAGGTGCTCGACCTGCCCGCCGTCGAGCTGAAAGTGCTCCCGCCCAGGGGCGCGAGTGAAAATGGACAGCAAGGCGCCGACAATGCCCCAACCATTTTTGCGAAGATCGAGACGGGCCGGGATGCCTACTTCAACCAGGAGGTCTTCGACATCCTTTTTGAAGTCTATTACCAGCGCGGACTGAACGTCCGCAGTGGTCTCGAAATCATGAACCTTCCGGAATCCGGACTCATCCTTGAAGGACCGGTGGAACTGCAGGCCAATCCCGTTCAAATCGGAAACAACATCTATGACGTACATCGCTACCGCTGCAAAACACACGCCCTTACCGCCGGCACCTTCCCCCTTGACCTGGTCCTTCATGTGCCCGTTGAAATCCAGCGCGAACAACAACGGCGACGCGGTTTTTTTGATTTCCCGGATATGTTCGGCGGGCGCGAACTCCAGAAGGTCAGCGTCGTTCCCGAGCCCATCGACCTCGTCATCAAACCACTGCCCACCACCAATGTCCCGCCCGGTTTCTCCGGCGCCGTCGGCATCTTTACCTTTGATATCGAAGTCAAACCCCGCGAATTGCAGGCCGGAGAACCCATTACCATTGCCATGAATATCTCCGGTTCCGGCAATATCGAGAACGTGGTCGCCCCCACCTTCGAAGCAGGCGATTTGTTCAAGACCTACGATACCCGGTTGCTCAATGACCGGATCGACCGTCAACAGGCGCGCGGGACCAAGATTTTTGAGCAGGTGGTGATCCCCCGCTCCGATGCCGTGAAGGAACTGCCGCCCATGACCTTCTCCTACTTCAATCCCGTGCGCGCCGTCTATGAAACGATCCGGCGGGGCCCCGTGCCGCTGGTGGTCCATCCCTCGTCCAGCAGTCCGGCCCAACTGCTGCAAGCCCACGTAAACGGCACAAAAGATCAGGCCCAAATCCTGGGCATGGATATCAGCTATCTGCAACCCGAACCACGGGAATGGCGGCGGCTTTCGGACCGCCCCTGGTACGTAGAACCGGGCGTCCTTGCCGCGCAGGCCCTGCCGGTCCTCGGATTGCTGGCCCTGTTCCTGACCCGGCAACGCAAGGAAGGCCTTAAACGGGATGTCGCCAAAGCCCGCCGTCTGCGCGCGCCGCGCAGCGCCGCCGCCGGCCTCCGCAAAGCCACCGAAGCCCTGCGCCAAAACGATGCCCCGGGATGCGTGGACGGCCTGTGGGACGCCCTGGCCTCCTACTACGGCGACCGCCTGAACCTCTCGCCCGGCGAAATCTCGCCGACCCTGGTCCTCCAGGCCCTCGAAAAAGGCGGCATGGATGAAGGACAACGCCGGGAGCTCTCCACCATATTTTCCTTATGCGATGAAGTCCGTTTCAGTGGCGCCACCTCCACCGATGCAGCCACCCTCCAGAATATGCTCAAGAACATTCCAGCCCTGCTGAAAGCGTCGGAGAAAATCAGGCTATGAACATCAACATCCTCATCACAGTCCTGACCATGGCCCTCGTCTTCTTAACGGGCCCCGTGATCGCGCAAGACAGCGCCATCGCCACCCCACATACCCTCTTCACCGAAGCCGGGCGCGCCTATGACAAAGGCAACATGAGCGACGCCATCCGCCATTACCAGCAACTGGTCGACGACGGCTATATCGCCAGCGAACTTTTCTTCAACCTGGGCAACGCCTACTTTCGGAACGCCGAACCGGGCAAAGCCATTGCCAATTACCTGCGTGCCCGTCAACTCGCCCCGCGCAACGCCGACATCAAAGCCAACCTGCAATTCGCCCTCGAGCACAGCGGCGCCCTCGCGCCCCCCGATCACATCCTCATGAAATACATCCAGCTTTTCACCTTCCCCGAATGGATCGGCATGGCCATGATCAGCTACTGGGCCGCCATGCTCCTCATCGCGTTTTACCTCCTCACCCGCAAAGCCGGCCTGACCATCCGCCGCCTGCTCATCATCCTGGCCGTTGTCCTCGCCATCTCCATCGTCGGCATGGCCCGCGGCATCAGCCTGCGCATACACCCCCTCGCCGTCGTCACCGCCCCCAATCAGAAAGCCCTTTTCGCCCCCCTGGAAGGCTCCACCGCCCACTTCCCCCTCCCCGAAGGCTCCATCGTCCGCATCCTCGACCACCAGGGCGCCTGGCTACGCATCAGCGCCGGCAAACAAACCGGCTGGCTCCCCCAAACCGCCTGCCAATCCACCTTTCCCTGACAAAACGTCCTCATGGACTATATGTGAATGGCATATCCGTAGCATCAAAGACGTTACCATCTGTTGAACTCTTAACACGCCAAAGAGCATTTGTGCTCTCAGCAAAACCCATGTTATTCCATGTATAAGCGCCCAAGGATGCCGCAATACCTGTAGCGGCGGAAAGCCATGACCCACCACTATCAAGCGAAATATCAATATCAACTGTGTCGACACCGTCAAAGTTACCACTCAGCCAATAGCTGGTATCCCCGCGACTCATAACTCCGCCATCATTAAAGGTCAGCGCCGTCAGCCATGCATTTGTCCGGCTCTTCGACGCCTCAGAAGTATTGCCGTACGCCCCGGCATTTACTCGTTCTCCATTGGGCGCCAGCTCA
>RZZM01000356.1 GCA_009929845.1 Spartobacteria bacterium | reverse complement strand
GCTAAGATCGTGGCCTCCTCCGGAGGCGGTTCGGTGATTAAGGTGTCAGTTTCATTTTCCAGACGCAGGTTGACTTCAACATCAGATGAAATTGAAAAAAATTACCGCGATTACTGGCGAATCAATGAAAAATATCATGCTGCGGCCAACGGTCTAGGTAAGGAGTTCTGAAGTTTCAAGTCTCAGGTTTCACGTTTCAAGTCTCAGGTTTCAGACGTCTATTCCTGGACGCCGCGGAAGTCGCCGATGGCCTGGATGGACCAGGCGGTCGCGTTCGTGGCGTAATCGCTTCCCCGCGTGAAGGCGGTCCAGCAGACCGCGTTGGTGTCGTCATCCCAGGCCAGAGAGCCATCGTCGTTAAAGAACAACAGGTAGAGCGTGTTGTCAGACGTTTTGCGCAGGAGAAGCTGCGACGATTCACTGGACCCATTGATATTCGTGGTGGTGAAGTTGCCCAGTCCCTCAATGCTCCAGGCGGTGGACAGCGAGAAGGCCGGCGGTTGATTGGTGCGCAGGCATCCCGTGCCATCCTCGGTGTAGAGCAAGACCTTCACGTCGGCCTTGGTCTTGCCGCCCTGCTCAAACGTCTCCCCGTTCTGCATGACCAGCTCGTCCTGCCCGTCGCCGTTGACATCGCCGATGGCGCGAATGGTCCATTGCGTCGGATCATTCGTGGCATAGGCCGGTCCGTAGTCGAGCGAGGTCCAGTAAATCGAGTTGGTGTCGTTGTCGTCCCAGTCCAGCACGCCATTGTCCGTGAAGTAGAGCAGATACAAAGCGCCGTTACGGTTCTGGGAGAGCAGCAATTGTTCGGAGGCGCTGGAGGCATTGATTGCGTGGGTGTTGAAATTACCCATGCCTTCGATCGTCCAGTCGGTCGAGAAGGCGAACGAGGTGGGCTGTGTATCCTGCAGGCGGCCGGTGCCGTTCGTGTCGAAAAAGAGCACGCGCGTATCGGTTTTTGTTTTTCCTCCGCTCTGGTAGGTGTATGACGAGCGCATGACCAGTTCATCCTGGCGGTCTCCGTTGACGTCGCCGATGGCGTCAACGTACCACGAAGCGGCATTGGTGGCGTAATCGGCGCCAAGCGTGCAGGAGGTCCAGTAGACACTGCCGGTGTCGCTGTCCCAGTCCAGATTGCCGGTTTCGTCAAAATAGAGCAGGAAGAGGGCGCCTTGCGCATTGCGGATAAGCACTTCGTCGCCGTCCATGACGGGATTGAAGTTTCCGCACCCATCGACGGTCCAGGTTGTGGCCAGCGAGAAGATGTCCGGAAGATTATTGGTGTCGATGATGCCGGATTCGTCATCCTTGAACGGGAAGAGGCGCAATGAGGTTTTTTGTTTGCCGCCGCTGGTAAAGGTTTCGCTGCTGCGCATGAGGAGCTGCATGGGCCGGGGTTGCGGGATGGCGATCGACCTGTTCGTGCCCAGGGTCGGGTCAACGAATGTGAAGCCGTCCAGGGTGATCCAGATGCGGTAATAATAGGCTTCATAGGGAGAAAGGTTGGTGTGGATATATGTGAGGTTGGTGCCGGTATATAGCAATTGTCCGTCGCCTGTGCCGGTGGGGTAGGCGCCGGTGTTCCAGCGAACCATCACCAGGTTGTTTGAGGCCCCGGAATAATAGGGGGCCGACCAGGTCAGCTTGACACTGTTGGTGCGGCCATACGCGGCGAATTCAAGGGGCACGGGATTGAGCACGATATAATCGTAGGTAGCCTGGTTGTTAACCTCATTGCTTTCCGCGGAGACGCACTCGCTGTCGATGAAGGCGCGGAGCACGTTGGTGCCGGCTGTGCCAAGCGCGATGCCGGACAAGACCACCTGGGTGCTTTGGCCTGCCGTGAGGATACCGACGGGTTGGGAAACATCCCCGACAGCGCCGCATACGACCTGGGACGGCTGATTGAGCCAGAGCGAAAGCAGCCCGGCGTCCCCGGCGGACTCCCCGGCATTGCTGACGGTAATGAAGGCGGAAAATTCCGTATCGTAGTACTGGCCGTCCCCCCAGCCGGGATCATCCGTGGCGCCCACGCGGCCTGGGCGGTCATCGCGGCCGCCGCCGGTCGACGGGTCTGCGTATGCCCCCTCTTCTTCGTCGCGCACGATGGGCTGTCGGTTGACCTGGATGTCCGTGATCAGGAAGTCCGGGAGGGGTGGGCGGACGAAGGCGCCCGTGCTGAACGTGGAGCCGGCAAAGGTGGAATCAATGGTTTGTACCGCCCAGTAACTGGTGCCGATGGGGACATCGTTGACGGTCCACGAGGGCGCGCACTGGGCATTGCCGATGGCGACGACCCGGCGCCAGCCACTGGTGGTGTCGGCGGCGGGCGATTCCATATCGACGGTGAAGGGGGCGGTCCCCAGGTAGATGTTGTAGCTCAGTCCGGTGGCGGGGGTTTCCAGATCCGTGGCCCTGTCCCAGGAGAGGAACGCCTGGTTCACATTGGTGACAAAGGCGGACAGGTTAGTGGGGGCCGACGGGAGCTGATTGTGTGTAGCGGAATAGTTCCGGTAGATTCGCGCGCTGTAGCCTGTTTCGCCTATCCCGGTGGCTGCGATATCCAGATCGCCGTCGTTGTCATAGTCGCCCCAGGCCACGGCGCAGTTTTGCACCCCGGTGATGGCGGCGGCAATGTTGGTGAAAAGGCCGTCCGAGTTTTCGTAAACGACGGTAAAGGGGCCGTTTGTGGCGGAACCGGCCACCAGTAGGTCCAGATCCCCGTCACTCTCATGGTCGCCCCAGGCCAGGCTGCTCAACCAAAGGCCTTCCATTGGCGCGGCGATGTTCACGAACCGGTTGCTGTCATTGCGGTAAATACGGGTCATGCGGCCGTTGGTGGCATAGCCGGTGAGGGCGATGTCCAGGTCCCCGTCATTGTCATAATCTCCCCAGGCGCACTGTCCGTGTGAAAGGCCGGGCAGGGTCCTATTGCTGTTGGTGAATGTGTCGCTGCCGGCATTATTATAAATGCGTGTGATTTTTCCTCCGGAGGTCGAGCCGGAAAGCAGCAAATCAAGATCATTATCGTTGTCATAGTCGCCCCATGCCAGGGAGACATCGGTGGCGCCGGGCAGGTTGGCATTGATATTGGTAAAGACGTCACTGCCCATGTTTTTGTAGATGAGGGAGACGTTTTCGGAGAGGGTATAGCCGGCTATGGCGAGGTCGAGTTTGCCGTCGTTGTTGTAATCGCCCCATGCCACGCAGGAATTGTAGACGCCGGTAAGGCCCGCCTCGATGTCGGTAAAGACGCCGCCGCCGTCATTCCGGTAAATAACGGTCATCGGCGGCCCGCCGGTGTAGCCGGAAAAGGCCAGGTCAAGGTCGCCATCGTTGTCGTAGTCGCCCCAGGCCAGGCTGCCGTTTTCGATGGCGGGCAGTGCGGTGGCCACGGGTGTAAACGTGTGCGCGCCGGAATTGCGGTACAGGGCGGTGACGCGCGATGTGCCGGTATAGCCGGCCAGGATCAGGTCCAGATAGCCGTCATTATCATAATCGCCCCAGGCCAGGGCGTGACCGCGAACATCCGCCAGGGGCGCGAAGATGTTGTAATAACTGTTGTCGGGGCCTTCTCCGCGTATGGTGAAGTCATAGGGGTTTTCGTCGGCATCGCTGTTGACAATATGCACTTCCGCGGTGCGCCCCCACATGGCCACGGGTTCAAATTCAATGGTAAACGTTGTCGTTGTTGCTTTGGGGATACTTGCGTCCGGATTCACGGTGACGGAGAAGTCATTGGTATGACCGGTGATCACCACCCGGGGGGTGCCGGTCAGGTCCAGCGCCGTGCTGCCGGAATTGGTAATGGTGAATATCCTTGCCCCGCCTCCGTCCATGGGCATCGGTGCGCCGAAGTCGGTGCCGTTGGTCAGGGAGGTGGTGGTTTCCCCGTCAAGAATCACGGCCAGATTGGTGCCCAGGACGGCCATTTCCGGTTCCACGCCGACGCCCCGTACGGTAAATTCGTAGTCCGGCTCATCCGCGTCGTCGTTGAGCACATGGATGATGGCCGTACGTTCCCCCAGCGCACTGGGGTTGATCTGCACCACAAAGGTGGTTGAGGTGCCTGCGGGAACCACGGCATCAGGCATCACGGTGACAATAAAGTCAGGCGCATCAACGCCATTGGTGGTAAGGCCCGTAATGTTCAGGAGGGTTGTCCCCGAATTGGTGACGATGAAGGTGTGGTCCGAAGTGCCCTCAAACACGCGCACCTCTCCGAAATCCGTGCCGTCCGCGATGGTCGGCGTTATGTCGCCGGTGACGATGAGCGCGTGGTTGGTGCCCAAAACGGCAATTTCCGGTTCCACGCCGGTTCCCTTGATGGCAAACGTGTAGTCCGGTTCATCATCGTCGTCACTGTACACATGCACGGTGGCCATTCGCGCGCCCATGACACTGGGGTCAAACCGAATCATGAAGTTGGTGGTGCCTCCCATGGGGAGCAGCACGGTGGGCGAATTCATGACTGAAAAATCGGCGGCATGCAGGCCATCCACAATGACGCCGGAAACGATCATTTCGGTGGTGCCGGCGTTGGTGATGGTGAAGGTCCGGTCCCGTGTGGCGCTGTATACACGTACCTCGCCAAAGTCGGTGCCGTCCTCCGGTGCCGGGGTGATATCCCCGCTGGCAATCACAGCCAGGTTGGTTCCGAGTACTTCTATTTCCGGTTCCACGCCCAGTCCGGTGACCGCAAAATCATAATCGGCCTCGTCTTCATCATCATTATTGACGTGCAGGACGGCGGTGCGGACGCCCAGCGCCGTGGGATCAAACCGCACGGTGAAACGCGTGGTTTCTCCCATGCCGATGGAGGCGGCGGGTTGGTTGGTGACAATGAAGTCGCCGGGATGCGCGCCGTTG
>RZZM01000355.1 GCA_009929845.1 Spartobacteria bacterium | reverse complement strand
TCCAATCTCCAACACCGCCTCCGTCCGTTCATTTAACAGACGAACCAGGTCTTCATCCAGCGAATCAATCTTTTTGCGAAGGTCCTGTAAACTCATGGGATATCATCCTCGTCGTCTTCATCCTCGTCGTCATCATCCTCGTCGTCATCCTCGAAATCCTCTTCCTCTTCGTCTTCGTCTTCGTCGTCGAAATCCTCGTCCTCTTCGTCTTCGTCGTCGAAGTCCTCGTCGTCCTCATCCTCCGCGGTCTCCTCGTCAACGATTTTCCCTTCGGCATCTGCCGGGTCATCAAAGTCGGACTCATCGTCAAAGACGTCTTCCTCGGGCTCTTCCAATGCGGACGCACCACTGTCCCCATCCTCCCGCGGAAGCAGTTCGCCCTGCACCGCTTCAGGGCCTTCCTCGTTTTTCTTCTTCGCGGTGGCCCCAGTCTTTTTATCCTCCTGGTTCATACGCGCGAGTTCGGAGACGCCGGGCAGGTCATCCAGATGACGAATACCGAAGTATTCAAGAAATTTCTGAGTGGTTCCGAAAAGCATGGGGCGGCCGGGCAGTTCGCTGCGTCCGACAATCCTGACCAACTGCAATTCCATGAGGTTACGCAGCACCTGGTCACAGGCGACGCCGCGCACCGCCTCGATCTCGGAGCGTACAGAGGGCTGACGGTAAGCGATGATAGCCAGGGTTTCGAGCGCGGGTCGTGACAGGCGCTGCGGCTTGCCCCGTTCCAGCAACTGGCGAATCCACGGCCCGCAGCGCACGTCATTTTCCAGGCGGTATCCACCGGCCACCTGTGCGATACTCAGTCCCAGACCGCGCTGGGCGAGTTCTTCACCCAGCCCTTCCACCGCCGCCGTGATTTCCGACTCCTTCAACGTCCCGAAATCCGCATACGCCCCGCCACGGTCCTCGCCCACCTGCTTGAGCACCTTGCGTATCTGCGCGGGCGAAACAGGATTTTTCGCGGCAAACAGCAAGGCGCCGACAATCTCTTTGACCTCAGGAAGCACATCTACTTTGCTCATTTGCTCATGTCCCCTATTCCGCCGCCCTGACAATTAAAATTTCGCCGAAACGCGCCTCCTGGCGCGCCTGGATCTGTTTAAGCCGGATCAATTCAAGGATCGCCAGGAAAGTGCAGACAATCTCATTGCGACTGATCATCCCGTTAAATAACTCAGAAAAACGCAGGGCGTCGTTGCTGGCGATCAGGTTAACGATGTGATCGATTTTTTCGGCCACGGTAAAACGTTCCGCGAAAATCTCGCGCAGCTCCTCTTTCTGCACCTTCTGGAGGGCCTCATTGAATGCGGAGATCAGGTCGAAGAGACTGACATCCTGCAGGGCCATATCCGGTTCCGCGCCCAGGCGGACGTTGGCCCCCTCGCGCGCAAACACATTTTCCTGCACCAGCTCGCATTCCTGGAGATGCAGCGCGGCATCCTTGAACTTCTTGTATTCAACCAACTGGCGCACCAGGTCCCAGCGCGGATCATCCTCGTCCTCATCATCCTCGGTAACCTTGCGTTCCTCGACCGGCAGGAGCATGCGGCTCTTAATCATCATCAGGGTGGCGGCCATGACCAGGAAGTCCCCGGCGATGTTCAAGTCCAGCATGCGCATGAGCCCCATGTACTCCATGTACTGGTTGGTAATCCGCTCGATGGGTATATCATAGATGTCTACTTCATCCTTTTTTATCAGATAAAGCAACAGGTCCAACGGACCTTCAAAGACATCGAGCTGAACCTTGTATTCTTCCTGTGTTACCGTCATATATATTATCCTTAAATCGCCAGTAAATCCAAATAGCCCCACAGTTGCCGGGCAAGACGCGCAGATACTCTCTCCCTAATCGAGCCCCACAGCGTGGCGGGCCTTCACCAATGTCTTGCCGGCCTCTTCCCGGGCGCGCGCCGCGCCGTTTTGCAACACCGACTCCACATACTCCATATTTGCCGCCAGTTCTTCCCGTTTTTTGCGGAACGGCTCGAAATAGCTGTTCACCAGACCCAGCAACTCCTTTTTCACCGTGCCGTAGCCCAGTCCGCCGGCCTGGTAGCGTTCCGCCATGGCGACCGTCTCTTCTTCGCTCGCCAGGAGCTTGTAGAGGGCAAAAACATTGCATTCCTCCGGCACTTTGGGGTCTTCCAGGCCCCGACTATCGGTCACAATGCGCATGACCCGCTTTTTACACTCGCCAGGTTCGCCAAAAATCTCGATCGTATTGTTGTATGATTTCGACATTTTCTGCCCGTCCACGCCGGGCACCACCGCCACCTCATCGCGGATGGAGGGTTCCGGGATATTGAATACATCGCCATACATGCCGTTGAACTTGATGGCGATATCGCGGGTCACCTCCACATGCTGCTTCTGGTCCCGTCCCACCGGGACCACATCCGACTGCACCGCCAGGATATCCGCGGCCATCAGCACCGGATAGGAAAACAGGCCGTGACTGGCGGGTACGCCCTTGGCCAGCTTGTCCTTATACGAATGGCAACGCTCCAGGAGCCCCATCGGCGTCACCACCGAAAGCAACCAGGTCAGTTCCGTCACCTGGGGGACATCACTCTGGCGATAAAACGCCGTTTTTTCCGGGTCCAGCCCGCAGGCTAGAAAATCCAGCGCCACATCCAGCACGCCCTGACGCAGCGCCGCCGGATCACGCACCGTAGTCAGCGCGTGATAATCGGCGATAAAAAGAAACGCATCCCCTTCGTTTTGCAATTCGATCGCCGGGCGCATCATGCCGAAATAGTTTCCGATGTGCAATCGACCGGACGGTTGAATACCTGATAATATTCTCATTTCAAATCTTTCTGTTTTCAGTGCTATCTACATGTAATCTATTAACTGACAATCATCAAAATCGCTCACACTCATGAACAATCCACGGATAAACCGGTATGCCGGACGGACACAAAAAACATCCGCATGAGTACCAGCAAGTTTGGCAGGCTACCCAATCAGCGCCATTCAATCAAATAAAACTTGCGCCCAAAGTGCGGATTCCTTGCCGCGGTGAACCGGTGACTTCTCAATAGCCCATTTTTTTTAGCCACGGACTTGTCACGCCGGAGGAACCTAGGCGGACTTGTCACGCCGGAGGAACGTAGGCGGACTTGTCACGCCGGAGGAACGTAGGCGGATGGTCGCGGACGGGAAATGGGGCAAAGAATGGGTATTTTTCGGAAAAAATCGCTGTTTTCCTGTGCGTACGTGGCTCGGCGTGCGCAGCGGGCTAAAGCCCGTACAACGAACGCCACACACCAAAGCATCAGTACCTGTCAAATAAATATCCGATCGGAGATTTATTTGACAGGTTGGGGGTAGAAACGCCACGTGATTTTGCGTTACGAAACGCCCCTCGGCGTGCCGCAGGAAACAACCGTTGCGTTTTTTCGTTAAAAATGGTGTTTTTTTGAAAAACAGGCCTTTTTTGTATTTGGTGGTTTTCTACCCTCTTCTCTTCCATTCTCTGCGCCTCTGCGACTCTGCGCGCATATTTTTTTTAACGCAGAGACGCGGGGACGCGGAGAGTGAGAATCGACAAAGTTCACGAGAAAAAGTGGGTAAAAAGCCGCCAAAAGTTACTTTGCAATAAGTTATCCTGTCTAATACAGGCTATTCTGACGACCGGATCATGTCAACGACAGTCTCGGCGGGGCGTGTCAACGCGCGCAGGCGCGGGTTGAGGGGAAAGAACAGGCGTCCGCGGCGGATAGCGCGGTCCGCTTCGTCGTGCAGACCCCGCCGACGGCACGCATTGGCGTAATCAAGCGCCTGTTTGGCCGAAAGCGGCCATTTGGCGGCGCGTTTTTGCAGATCAAAGAGGGCGGGTTGCGTTTCGGGGGGCGCCGTTACCCCCATGATTTCGTGGAGGACCTGGTAATCGGGGTAGCGCAGGTGCATCTGGAGGATCAGCGGCCAGGCCAGGACGGACTGTTCAATGCAGATGAGGGAGTAGAGTTCGTAGACAATCTGGTCGGCCATGACCTGCCGCCGCCAGGGGGGCTGGTCATCGAGGGTGCGGATGCGCTCGGTAATGTCGTCGCGGTAGGCCTGCAGTTGGTCGTAGGTATACGTGGCATTTTCAAGTATGGCGCTGTTTTCCGGCGATTTTCGCGCCCAGACGGCGCAGAGAAAATCCAGGTGGACAAGCTGCCATTCGTTGTCATACATCATCATGCGCACAAAAGGTTCCTTGACGCCGGTGATGGAGACGATAATCGACTGGATGTCGCGGGCGGCAAGCAGTTGCTTCCAGCAGGTGATGTCACGGAGGGCGGGCAGGTATTCGTCCTGCCAGAAAGATACCGGAAAGGCTTCCGGCCGGTTGTCGGTATAGGCGGGAATCGGATACAGGTTATATTCAACAAGGGAACCGATATTGTAATCGTTGAAAACAGGCCCGTCGAGGCCCTGTTCCTTGAGGCGACGCGGCGCGAGATAGCGCCCTTCATTATCGAGTCCGAACGGTGTGGGACCTATGGGGGAAGGAAAGATGCGGTAGTAGGAACCAGTGAGAATGGCGCGAACAAGTAAGCCGTTGAAGATCAGGACACCAACCACCGCCGCGATTCGCAGGGACGCCCACTTTCTATTCTGTGCGACATCGCGTTTATCGATCGGCTGAACGCTCCGCAAGGGCGTATCAATCGCGTCGCTCAACATCGGCAACAGCGTAAGCGCCAGCAACGGGGCGCTGCGGGCCATGCGCCAGGTGGCAATGAGGGCGACCAGGGCAATCAGGATTCGGGCCCATCGTACCGGGGTAAGCGCGCGCGGATGGACCGCCTGGCGAAGGATGGCGTAGAGGGTGATAAGGCTGAGTGGGAGCAACGCCAGGAGCATGGGGTTGAGTACGGTTTTCCAT
>RZZM01000354.1 GCA_009929845.1 Spartobacteria bacterium | reverse complement strand
CAGAGGCGCGGAGGCATCTATTCTGCGAGTCCATTGACCGCTCGGATAATACCATCCTTCATGAGGGCTGCACCAAAATTGAGGAGATAGCCAAGTTTACAGCCTTTAAGCCGAAGATGTGTCTGAATCTGTTTTCTAAAAACAGGTGTGATGCTTTGCACAGATTTCAGTTCGACAATTACTTTGTCTTCGACCAGAAGGTCGGCCCGAAATCCTTCCTCAAATTGAAGTCCTTTAAAAATGATGGGAACCGGAACCTGTCGATCAACTTCCAATCCGCGTTGCCTGAGTTCATGTGCCAAAATGACTTCGTAAACGCTTTCCAGCAGTCCAGGCCCCAACTCTCGATGTACGGCTATGGCCGCCTCGATAATTATTGTTCCTATCTCATTTTCTGTCATTCTCTGCGTCTCTGCGTCTCTGCGCGATTCCTTTTTTACTTGCAGGCCACTAATTATCCATATATTTACCGATAATGGGCTGCAGGTCCGCCTTGGTTTGGGGAGGGACGAGGTGCTCGGCGGTGACGAGGGCGCATTTCAGGGCGTGGTGACAGGGGCAGTCTTCAAAGGGGGGATGATTGGGGATGGCCTGGCGCACGATAGCCCGGGAAAGTTCCGCGTTTGCGTGGAGGATTTTCATGATCAGTTCGACGCTGACCGCTTCATTGGATTCATGCCAGCAATCGTAATCGGTGACCATGGCCAGGAGGGCGTAGCACATTTCCGCTTCGCGGGCGAGCTTGGCCTCGGCCATGCAGGTCATTCCGATGATATCAAACCCGAGTTTGCGGTAGGTGTTGGACTCCGCGCGCGTAGAGAATGCCGGACCTTCCATGTTGACATAGATGCCGCCGTCATGCACCGCGATGCCCTTGAATGTGTTATCGTTGGCCGTTACAGTGGTTGCCGCATGGAGCAGGAGTTGACGCAGGTTTTCGCATACGGGGTCCGCAAAGGTAATATGGGCCACCAGTCCGTTTCCGAAGAAGGTATGCCGGTCGGAGGCCTTGGTCCGATCAAAGAATTGATTGGCCAGCACCACGTCCCCTGGTTTGAAGTCTTCGCGCAGGCTGCCGACGGCACTGACGGAGATAATGCGGTCGACGCCCAGTTTCTTGAAGCCGTAGATATTGGCCTTATGGTTCAATTCCGAGGGAAGCAGGCGGTGCCCGCACGCATGGCGGGGTAGAAAAAAGAGTTCCTGCCCACCCATAAAGGCATGCAAATAGGAGTCGGAGGGCTCGCCAAAGGGCGTGGACACAGGGATGTTTTCCCTATCCTGTAACCCATCAATTTCATACACGCCGGTTCCGCCAATAATACCTAATTTCATTTGTTATTGCTCCTGTTTGTTGCGGGTCAGGGTTCAGTCAGCCTGTCATTATCGATACCCATACCATGTTTGCGGACCGTATTCAAGCATGCGATCTGTGAGAATGGCATTAAAAACACTTATCTTCTGTACAAAGATGCAAGAATCTGTTTGCTTCCGCGTTATATGTTTTTTAATGTAATCGATAGTCAACGTGATATCTGAAAGGTGAAGTGGATGAATGCTGTAGCAGTAGTGTTGGGTGGTGGCGCAGGAACCAGACTACAACCGTTAACCAGGGACCGGGCGAAGCCGGCGGTCCCGATTGCCGGGAAGTATCGCCTGGTGGACATTCCGATCAGCAACTGCATCAACAGCAATATACGCAGGATTTTCCTGCTGACCCAGTTCAATAGCGTTTCCCTGCACCAGCACATTCAGGCCACGTATCGTTTTGACCAGTTCCATCGCGGGTTTGTGCGGTTGCTGGCCGCGCAGCAGACGCCGGACAAGGACATGTGGTTCCAGGGGACCGCCGACGCCGTCCGGCAGACCTTCAGCTATTTTCGCGATGAATATCCGGACTATATTGTCATTCTTTCCGGCGACCAGCTCTACCGAATGGATTTCGCGGATGCTATCCGCAAGCATGAGGAATCCGGCGCGGATGTGACGGTGGCCACCAAGCCGGTGCCGCGCCACCAGGCCGGGTCCCTGGGTATCATGCAGACCGACAAAAAGAATAAGATTACGAAATTTGTGGAAAAGCCTGGGGATACGGAGGCGTTGACTGCGCTGCGGGCTTCTTCGTTTGACGAGGAGCGCTACCTGGCCAGCATGGGCATCTATGTGTTCAACACCAATGTCCTGGCCGAGCTGCTGGACAATGAAAAGAGCGATTTTGGGCATGATATCATTCCCGAGGCGATCAGCACCTATAATGTTTTCAGCTACATATATGACGGCTATTGGCGCGATATCGGAACCGTGGGGGCATTCTGGGAGGCCAACCTGGGCCTGACGGACCCCAATCCGGAGTTTTCCTTTTACGATGCCCATTCACCCATATTTACCCATATGCGGTATCTGCCGCCCTCCAAGGTCATCTGCTGCGACATCAGCCGCTGCCTGGTGGCGGAGGGGTGCAAGATTTCAGGACACCGGTTGCTGCACTCGATTGTCGGTGTCCGGCAGTTGGTGGGCGAGGGCACGGTGATTGAGCATTCCGTGCTGATGGGCGCCGACTTCTACGAAAAAGGCGAGCCGCCCAAAGGCTTGCCGGCCGTGGGGATCGGACGCGATTGCTACATCAAGAATGCGATCATTGACAAGAATGCGCGTATCGGCGACGGCGCGTATCTGACCCCCGTGGGCAAGAAGGACGGCACCGTTACGGAGCAATATACGGTCCGCGACGGGGTCATCGTCATTCCAAAAAATGCCGTAATCCCGTCCGGGTCGAAATTTTAGCCACGGACTTGTCACGCCGGAGGAACGTAGGCGGATGAACGCGGATAAACGCGGATGAAAAATGGTTGATTCAGGTTGTTCGGTACGTTTCTCAAAAAAATGATCGTGCCATTCGAGCGATTCGTGATCACCGTTTTCTCACGCAGAGAAGACTATGTTGCGCCGGCGCGGCCCGGTGCATTCTTTTATTATACATTATGGAAAGGTTTAAATAATGATTCAGGATATACAGGTTTCACAGGCCATTATTCGTTCGTTTATGGAGCGGTTGGATAAGGCGACGGAGAGTGATGTCATTCTTTTGGGCGGGGGGCCGGCCAACATGACCTGTGCGCGCTACCTGGCGCAGGCGGGGCTTAACGTGACGTTGTTTGAGCGCAAGCTGGCGCCGGGCGGCGGCATGTGGGGGGGCGGTATGATGTTTTCGCAGATTGTGGTCCAGCAGGAAGCCCTGCATGTGCTGGATGACTTTGATATCCCGTACGAAGAGGCGCAGGAAGGGTTGTATGTCGCCGATTCGGTGCATGCGTCGGCGGCGCTGGCGCACCTGGCGCTCAAGGCGGGCGCGACGATACTCAACTGCATAACGGCGGAGGATGTGTTGATTGAGGCGGGCGTCGTGAAGGGGCTGGTGGTCAATTGGACGCCGGTGAGCGACAGCGGCTGGCATGTGGACCCGTTAACGGTGCGCGCCAGGGCGGTTGTGGACGGGACTGGCCATGACGCGGTGCTGTGCCATATGGTAACCAAGCGGGGCTTGACGTTGCGGACAGCGACCGGCAGCGTGGCCGGGGAAGGGGCGATGTGCGCGGAAACGGGCGAGCGAATGGTCGTTGAAAACACGGGCGAGATATTTCCAGGACTGCATGTGCTGGGGATGGCGGTGGCCGCCGCGCATGGTTCGCCACGCATGGGGCCCATTTTCGGGGGGATGTTGTTGAGCGGCGAAAAGCTTGCAACGCAGTTGATCAAGAGCCTTACGGCGTGAACGGACTGTATATCCATGTCCCGTTCTGCGTATGCAAATGCGGATATTGCGATTTCCATTCGTTTCCCCTGACTGCGGAGGCTGTCCCGGAATACCTCGAAGCGCTGGAGGTTGAGTTGGGGCAACTACCGGACGGGTTTGCGCCGGAAACAGTCTATATAGGCGGCGGTACGCCCACTTCCTTGCCGACACCGCATCTGGAGCGCCTCTTTGCGGTGTTGCAAAGGCGTGTGTGCCTGGACGCCGTGCAGGAGTGGACCTGCGAGGCTAATCCGGGCACGTTGGACCGCGAAAAAGTCCGCTTATTGCGTCGCAACGGGGTGGGGCGTATTTCCCTGGGGGTGCAGAGTTTCGATGCGGCAACACTGCGCCGTTTGCAGCGTATTCATTCGGTGGAGGACGTGATGGAGGCGCAGACTCTGTTGAGGGAGGAGGGGTTCGAGAATATCAACATGGACCTGATGTTCGGCGTGCCGGGTGTGGGTACGGAGCAGGCGGACCGGGATGTGGACGCATTGATTGCGCTGAAACCGGAGCATATCTCCTGCTATTGCCTTTCGTATGAAGCGGGCACGCCGTTGACAGCGATGCGCGACCGTGGCGAGGTTGCGGAATGGCCGGATGAGAGGCTTTCCCAGACCTATTTCATGATTCGAGGGAAGTTGCGGAAGGCCGGATATCTTCATTATGAAATATCGAATTTTGCGCGGCCCGGTTGTGAATGCGCGCATAATCTGGGGTACTGGGGCGGTGGCGATTATCTCGGGTGCGGTCCGTCCGCCTGGTCGTTTTGGAACGGGGTGCGGTACGGGAATCCACCTTTTCCGGCTTGGCGCCGGGGGTTGCGTGAAGGAGGGGTCCTGGAGCGTGAGGTGGATGTGTTGGATGAGAAGGCCCGGGCGCGGGAACGGCTGGTCATGGGGTTGCGTCGGATGGATGGTGTGTCGAGGGATACGTTCCGGGCACAAACCGGTTATGATTATAATGACCTATGCGGAGAAGCAATTACGCGCTTGAAGGCGCAGGGCCACCTGGAAGAATCGCGGGGCATGCTGCGTGTACCCGCGCGCCTGTTGTTCGTCAGCGACCACATTTTTTCGGAGTTGGTGTAACGC
>RZZM01000353.1 GCA_009929845.1 Spartobacteria bacterium | reverse complement strand
GCCTTCAATTCACGCGCCCTGGTCAGGGCGACCGAACTGGCGCGGTCCTTGAAGGACGCGCTGGGATTGAGTCCGTCATCCTTGAGCCACAGGTTGTTGAGTCCGATGGACGCCCCCAGCCGTTGCGCATGATACAGCGGCGTAGCCCCGATGCGCAGCGGAGGCGCCAGGGAGACATCATTCACCGGAAGAAGGGGCATATACTTGAAAATATCATTTCGCGCGGAGGGAAACGGCCGGGCCTTGTCCAATTGTTTGCGGATTTCATCGTAAGCGTACGTGACATCCAGATTCCCGCCGCACGCGGGACACACAAAATCACTGTAATCCACACCCAATTGCTTATCACAGGCCGTACACCTGAAACCCGTCATGTTCATATGCCTCATCCTTTCCTTAAAAAACGGCAGACGGGAACCCGCGGGTATCCCGTCCGCCTGTTACACTATATTCATACAACGCCTGGTTCACCGGGAGCTAAGGAACGATATGCGTCCCGTTGAGTCCCTTGATGGCATCGCCCAGCAGGTGGGGCTGCGTGATGATCACCTCCTGGCCGCCCTTCTCCAGGAACTCGATGGCCGCCTCGATTTTCGGGCGCATGCTGCCCGGCGCAAACTGGCCTTCCTCCATGTACTTTCGCGCCTCCGCCACTGTCATGGTATCAATGTTCTTCTGATCAGGCTTGTTGAAATTGATGGCCACCTTGTCCACCGCGGTCGAAATGATAAACTTCTCGGCCTGCAGGTTCTTGGCCAGCAGGCAGGAGGCCCGGTCCTTATCGATCACCGCCGACACCCCGGACAGGCTGCCGCTTTCATCCTTGCATACGGGAATGCCGCCGCCACCGGCGCACACCACAATAACACGGGCCGCCAACAGGGCTTCGATGGCCTTTTTCTCGACAATCTCGAGCGGCAACGGGGACGCCACCACACGACGCCATCCACGGCCCGCGTCCTCGACCACATCCCATCCGTCAGCCTCCTTGTGCTTCACGGCGTCCGCCTCGCTGTAAAATGGACCGATGGGCTTGTTGGGATGCTGAAACGCCGAATCATTTTTATCCACCACGGTCTGCGAGATGATGACCGCTATCGGGATATCGCGACCGCGCGAGCGAAGTTCATTCGAGAGGGTCTGGGCAATCTGATAGCCGATGGCGCCCTGTGTGTCCGCGCCGCAACTGTCCAGGGGCACCTGATGGAGTTTGTCCTTGGCCATCTCTGAACGAATCAGAATGAACCCCACCTGTGGTCCGTTGCCGTGTGTGACCACTACCTTAAATCCGGCCTCAATCAAATCGGCAATATGGTGCGATGTCTCCCCCGCGGCCATATATTGATCCAGCACCGACATGTGCTCGTTGTCTTTGATTAATGAATTGCCTCCAATGGCGACGACAACCAGGTCCTTCATACTGTACTCCTTTCACTTCAGCCGGTTAATCCGACTGACCTACCATAGGTTATACGGTAGAATAGGCAATATCAATACCGGTCCTTCAGGTTTGTGTTAAGGCCCGCCCACAAAAAAACTCACGGTTATCTTTTTCTTTTTCGCTTAACAAGCGCGCGCCGGGGGCGTATAGTGGCGGTTCAATAAAGATGTAAGGAAAGGAGTCAGGGGGCCGACTCTGATGAACTGAGTAGATAACCCCCCGGTTTGATGAAGTAATGAAAGGTGCACATCAGACTGAATATGTTGTCATTTCTCACGCACGCCCCCTGCGTAGAATCAACCGTAATTCTAACTATCATTAAGAAAGAGGTAGATGATGCGTAGTTTCAATGGTCGCGATATTCTCTCGTTGAAAGATTTTGAACGGATGGAGTTCTATCGCGTATTCGATATTTGTGACGAGCTGGCTCCCATTGCGGAGAGCCGTCAGAATGCAGATATCTGTGCCGACAAAACACTGGTAACCGCCTTTTATCAGCCCAGTACACGTACACGGCTGGCCACCGAAGCAGCCATGCACCGGCTGGGTGGGCATGTCACGGGCTTCTCCGACGCCAAGATGACGCGCGCCGGTGACTTCTATCAGGAGTCCATCAAGGACACGGTTCACATGCTGGAGTACTATGGCGATGTGATCGCGATGCGCCATTTCCAGCAGGGCGCGCCCGCGGAAGCCGCCAAGTGGTCATCCGTGCCCATCATTAACTGTGGCGACGGCTGGGGTGAGCACCCCACCCAGGTCCTGACCGACATGTACACCATCTGGAATGAGATGGGGTCCCTTGACGGTATCCACATCCTCTGTATGGGCGACATGCGCATGCGGACGATGCACTCCATCGGCTATGCCGCTTCGCAGTTTGATATCGAACTGACCCTGGTTTATCCCCCGGATATGTCGCCCACCGACGAATGGCGCGCGGAACTCAACGCCAGGAACGTGAAATTCCGCGAAGCCCCGGATATCCGCGATGTGATCCAGGACGCGGACGTGATCTACCTGGAACCGGTGGTCCAACCCGACTACACCAAGTCGCGTTGCGAACGCGAAGGCGATGCCGGACTGACCCCGCCCGAGTATCAGATCACGGCGAAGCTCATGAAGGAAAAAGCCCGCAGCGATTCCATCATCCTCCACTCGCTTCCGCGTATGGATGAATTGCTGCCGGAAGTGGACTGCACACGCCACGCGCGCTACTGGATCGAAGCCTTCAATGGCGTCGTCATGCGCATGGCCCTGCTCTCCCTCATCCTGGGTAAATCAGAATAACTAACCAATAAATATCGCCCCTGACACGGGCGCATCGAAAACGAACCGGACGCCTGGCGTCCGGTTCGTTTTTTTACACGCTTTCACCATTTCTTAAACATATCCCCTCCGTGTCCTCCGTGCCCTCCAGCGTAGCGGGTGGTCAAATCCAGCAGAGCCCAAGCAATAGTTCTGTTTTTTTCTAAAAAAGTTGCCAAAAATGCCGAAAAACAGGTTCTTCCCCAAAACGCGAAAGATTTTGCGGACATTCCAGGCTTGGACGTGCTGGTGCTGAAGACTACCTGACATGGCAGTGTTCATTCACGCCGAAACGCGGGGGACCAGTTCGGTCTGCAACACGAGCGATGACCGGGGTTCCGAAGGGTGTGTCAGTTGCCGAAGCAGCATTTGCGCGGCGAGTTCCCCCATCTGCTTGCGCGGCATGCGCACGGTGCTAAGCGGTGGGTTGGTGTGCGCGGCCCAGGAGATATCGTCGAAGCCCATCACCGCCATGTCGTCTGGAATGCGGATGGACGATTCCTGCAAGGCCTTCATCACGCCAATGGCCGTTTCGTCGTTGATCGCGCATACCGCCGTCGGCAGGCGCGACCTGTTTTTCCGCACATACTTCAGCATGGCTTCATGGGCGGATTCAATCAGGTAACCCGCCTCGATGAAATCCCGTCGGGAAAAACCCAGCCCCGCCTCTTCCAGCCCCGCCCGAAACCCGTTGAAACGCTCCCCGCTGACCGGGTCCGGCAAGGCGCCGACGTAGGCCATGCGCGTATGCCCGCGTTCGATAAGATATTGCGCCGCGGTTCGTGCGCCATTGAAGTTGTCAATGGTCACGCCGGCGACCCCCCGAAGGGAACAGGGCCGGTCGACAAGCGCCACCGGCACGCCCCTTTTCTGGTAAGCCATAATCAGCGCATCGGTAATTCCGTCAATCAGGATAACCCCGTCAAAATGACTCTTCAGATTGCGGGGAACGGCGCAGGGGCGACCGTCCGCCCCCCACAGGTCAGCGGGGTCCATCGTGGCCACGACCAGGTCATGACCCGCCGGGGACACCACCCCCTCGATGCCCTGCAGGATGTCGGCGTAGAACGGGCTCCGCTCGGGCGAGGGCCCCTGGCGTTGCATCACACAGGCCACCATGAATCGCTGAATACAAAGCGGGGCTTGCCTGACCACGCGATTACCCGCGCCGGGAATGTTTTCCAGCAGGCCCTCACGGACCAACTCGGCCAGTCCCTTGCGCAAGGTCAGACGGTTGACGCCGAACTCACGGCTCAACTCCCGTTCCGCGGGCAGAAATTCGCCAGGGGTATACCGCCCCTGCCCGATCGCCGACCGCAAGACCCCGGCACACTGCACATACATCGGCACGCGCCGACCTTTATCAATGGTGTTACTCATCATGCAACAACGATACCGGTTGTATACCGATATGTCAATGGCAACCTGAGTGCTGAGACCTAAGGGATCAGGACAAAATAGAATGCAATTTTTGACTGTTTACTGTTCCATCCCCGTGCGTACGCGGCAGGCTGAAGACTGGTTGTCCCGGGGTTTGCTGATCGTAATCGCACTCTTTTTAGGGGATTAGGTGGTAGGTGATTAGCGGTTTAGGTGGTAGGTTGATCGGTCATCACTACGTGATTTAATCTATGGGGGGGTCATAAGATACAGGCCTTGAAAGGCCTGCCTATTATCGGTTATCCCTACGGGATAGGGGCTGTTCGATTTCATTTTTCAAACGCAGTATCGCTTCGGAGTCGAATGTATTAAAAAAATCACCGCGATTACTGGCGAATCAATGAAAACTATCATGCTGCGGCCAGCGATCGAGGTAAGGAGTTCTGAAGGTGTGTTGCACACAGATGTCCGTACGGACATCTGTGTGCAACAAAGTGAAGGGCAGAATAATGTATTTTTTGTGGATGATCAGTTCACGGAGAACTTTTGAGTGTTCATAATGTCAGCGTTATCCCTGTATAATTAGCTTTTATTTTGTCGTGAGTCCTAAGGGAAACCTGAGGGCTGAGCAGCCGACCTCCGATCTCCCCATTGCCTATCCCCCGCGGAGCAGCCTCCGGCAAGATCGGCGATTGGATGAGTGCGATTAGGAACGGCGAAAAACAATCAACCCGGAGCCGGTCGACCTCCGACCTCCGA
>RZZM01000352.1 GCA_009929845.1 Spartobacteria bacterium | reverse complement strand
CAGTCGGTCAATGAGGTCATCGGGATCAACCCTCGGATATTTCAGTATATTTTCGGTCAGATAGGCGACCCCGATGGAGCCGTCATAAATAATGGGGGGCAGTCCGCAAACATATCATAGGCGCTGAGGTCCCCGAACCGATTTTTGCTGTTTTTTTCATCCGCGTTTATCCGTACCCATCCGCAGCAGAAAAAGTTGCCGATAAGTCAAAAAATAGCAAGAAAAACTTATTTTTTGCCATTTTCAGGCAAAATAATGGCTAAAAAATCACAAAATTCATTTATGTGGTCGTTTTTTGTTAAAAATATTGTCTTTTTTGTTGATTAATTACTTCTGATGGCTTATTTTGATGAAAATATTGTCTGTATGAAAGAGTAGAGAGGTATAATATGGCGAAAAGTACCATAGATGGCGGCCAGGCCATTGTTAAATGTCTGGAAAATGAAGGCGTTGAATACATATTCGGGATATCAGGTGGCGCTGCCATTCCGATTTTTGACGCGATTATCACCACGAAGACGAAAATCAAGATGATTTTGGTCCGTCACGAGCAGGCGGCGGCGCATATGGCGGATGGCTATGCGCGGGCGACAGGAAAACCGGGCGTTGTCCTCGTGACGAGCGGTCCGGGCGCGACCAACACCTTGACGGGCATCATGACGGCCCACATGGACAGCGTGCCGATGATCGTGATGACGGGGCAGCAGATTCGACCGATGCTGGGCAAGGATTCGTTCCAGGAGGCCGATATGTTCGGCATGGCGCTGCCCTGTGTGAAGCACAGTTACCTGGTCAAGGAGACCAATGACCTGCCGCGTATTCTGCGCGAAGCGTTTTATATCAGCAACTCCGGTCGTCCGGGACCGGTGCTGATCGACCTGCCCAAGGATGTGACGGCGGGTGAATGCACAGCCGACCTGCACGCGGAAATGGACCTGCCGGGCTACGCGCCGGAAACGCCCCTCGACCAAAATCAGGTGCTGGCGATTGCCGAGGCGTTGAGTAAATCCACCCGCCCGGTCCTGTTGGTCGGGCATGGCGCCATGATCGCGAACGCGGCCCCGCAGGTGCGTCAACTGGCCGAGACACTCCAGGCGCCGGTGACGATGACCCTGCTGGGCAAGGGCGCCTTCCCGGAAACCCACGAACTCTCGCTGGGCATGCTGGGTATGCACGGCACCGCCTACGCCAACAAGGCGTTGTGCGAGGCCGACCTGATTATGTCCATCGGCAGCCGCTTCGATGACCGTATCCTCGGCACCCAGGCTACCTTCGGACGTAATGCGGTGAAGATTCATATCGACATCGACCCCTCCGAAATCGGCAAGATGATCACGCCCGATATTCATTGCGTGGGCGACGCGCAGGAGGTGCTCAAGGAGCTGCTCAAGCATGTCAGCACCCTGAAGACCGAAGATTGGCTCAAGCGCCTGGACAAATACAAGAAGCAGTTCCCCCTCAAATACAAGAAAGAGGGGCGCCTGAAGGCGCAGCATGTGATCGACGAGGCGTTCCGGGTCAGCCGGGGCAAGGCCATCGTGGTCACGGATGTGGGGCAGCACCAGATGTGGGCGGCGCAGTTCTACCGTGTCGACGAACCCAACAATTGGTTGTCCTCCGGCGGCGCGGGCACGATGGGCTTCGGGGTGCCCGCTGCTATCGGCGCGCAGTTCGGACGTCCGAAAGATACGGTCATTGCCATCGTCGGCGATGGCGGGTTCCAGATGACCAACCAGGAGTTGACCACGGCGGTCATCCACAAGCTCCCGATCAAGATCATTATCCTGAACAATCACTACCTCGGCATGGTCCGCCAGTGGCAGGAAATGTTCTATGACGATCGCAAGAGCGGGGTGGACCTGGTCGGGAATCCCGATTTTGTGAAGCTGGCCAAGGCCTACGGCGCCCTGGGCATCAACCTCAAGCGCTCCGGCGATGTGCGCCGCGTCCTTAAACAGGCGATGGCATACAACGACGGGCCGGTGGTCATCAACGCGGAAGTGGAAAAGACGGACAATATCTTCCCGATGATTCCGCCGGGGCGTCCGCTTGAGGATATGATCATGGAACCGCCGCGCCGTAAACTGGAAAAACCGACGGGCTCAACCTGATGTGATGTGTGAAGGAGATATGCTATGAAATACAATAAAAAAAATGAATTGGGTGTCCATACGCTCAGCGCGTATGTGGCCAACAAGCCGGGGGTCCTCGCGCGTATCGCACAGGTCTTTGCGCGGCGTGGTTATAACATCGACGCCCTGGTGGTTTCTCCCTCGGGCAAAGGCGAGTTCTCGCGGATGACCATTACTATCAGCGGCGACCCGCAGGGGCTCGAACAGATCATCCTGCAGGTCAGCAAGCTCGTCGATGTGCTCCACTGTGTCGAACATTCCGATTTCGATGCGGTGGTCAAAGAACTGGCCCTCATCAAAATCGGCGCCGGCCCGGAAGAACGTACCGAAGTCCTCCAGATTGCCGAGCATTTCGGCGCGCGTTCGGTCGACCTGACCCAGAAGTCCATGGTCCTGATGATCACGGGCAGCTCGGAAAAGCTTGACGCGATGATCGATATGCTTAACAAGTACCCGGTGATTGAAATGGTGCGCACCGGCAAAGTGGTTATGGCCCGGGGCGATGAAGAAACCTGATGAATGACCGCGTCGCGATCCGGCGCGGGCGCAAGCGAGAAGGCTGTAGGGTACGAGCATATGGCGAAGACGTTATACGACAAGATTTGGGACCGGCATGTGGTGAAAACCCTGCCGGATGGACAGGTGCTGCTGTACATTGACCGGCAGTTGGTGCATGAGGTGACCAGCGCGCAGGCGTTTGAAGGTCTGCGGCTGGCCGGACGCCGCCCGCGGCATCCGGAACTGCATGTGGCGACGGCTGATCACAATGTGCCTACCGACGAGGACCGGACCATCCGGGATCCCATCGGACGGGAGTCCGTGGAGACCCTCGAGCGGAATTGTCGCGAATTCGGCATCCGTCATTACGGGATTCACGACGAATGGCAGGGCGTGGTTCATATCATCGGCCCCGAACAGGGGATCACATTGCCGGGCATCACCATGGTGTGTGGCGATTCACACACCGCCACCCATGGCGCGTTCGGCGCGATTGCCTTCGGGATCGGCACTTCCGAAGTGGAACATGTGATGGCTACCCAGACGATCCGCCAGCGCAAGTCAAAGACCTTCCAGGTGGAGTACACCGGGACGTTACAGCCCGGTGTAACCGCCAAGGATATGGTCCTGCGCCTGATCGGCGAAATCGGCACCGCCGGCGGCACGGGCTACGCCATCGAGTACACCGGCGCGCCGGTTCGCGCCTGTAGCATGGAAGAGCGCCTCACGATCTGCAATATGACTATTGAGGGTGGTGCCCGGGTGGGTATGATCGCCCCCGATGAAACCACCTTCGCCTATATTGCCGCCGAAGACCGGTTCTTTGCCCCCAAAGGTAAGGACCTGGAAGAGGCGATCGCCTTTTGGAAAACGCTGCCGACAGATCCGGAAGCGGTGTTTGACCGGACCCTGACGATTGATGTCGACGGCATGGCCCCGCAGGTTACCTGGGGAACGAGCCCCGGTATGGTGACCGATATTACCTGCAAGGTTCCGCAACCGGACCAGGTCAAGGGCTATGCCCGCGCCGACGTGGAGAAGGCCCTGGCCTATATGGGCCTGACCCCCGGTATGCCCATTGCCGATATCAAGGTGGATGTCGTCTTCATCGGCAGTTGCACCAACGGACGCATTGAGGACCTGCGCCACGCGGCGAACATCATTCGCGGCCACAAGGTCGCCGACGGCGTCCGTACGCTGGTTGTGCCCGGTTCCGAGGCGGTCCGACGCCAGGCCGAGGCCGAAGGACTCGACCGGATATTCACGGAAGCCGGCGCCGAATGGCGGCGCGCCGGGTGCAGTATGTGCCTGGCGATGAATCCCGACAAACTGGCGGAAGGTGAGCGCTCGGCATCCACCTCCAATCGTAACTTTGAAGGCCGACAGGGGAAAGGTGGACGCACCCATCTGGTCAGTCCGCAGATGGCCGCCGCCGCTGCGGTGAAAGGGCACTTTGTCGATGTTCGGGAATGGCCCGGCATCGCCTAATCTATCGGTAAGGAAAACGCGCAGACAGGAAGCAACTATGGACCCGTTTACATCTCATACAGGCATCGTGGCAACGATCGACCGGGCAAATATCGATACCGATCAGATCATGCCGAAACAATTTCTTAAATCCATTCATCGCGTCGGCTTTGGCGAACATGCCTTCAGCGACTGGCGGTACCTGCCGGATGGGTCCCTCAACCTGGACTTCATCCTGAACCAGCCACCGTGCGACAAGGCGACCATCCTGGTCGCCCGCAATAATTTCGGGTGCGGGTCAAGCCGCGAGCACGCCGTCTGGGGGATCACCCAGTTCGGCTTTCGCGTGGTCATCGCGCCCCGCGCCCTCGATGGCGATACCGTGATCCCCGCCTTCGCCGATATCTTCCGCAACAACAGCGGAAAAAACGGCTTGCTGACCATCGAACTGTCCGAAGAAGAGGTAGAGCAGATTTTTCAGGCCGCCGCCGCGCAGCCGGGCATCGAAATGACCGTGGACCTGGAGGCCCAGACCCTCACCCTGCACAAAAAAGAGGGCGACGCGCGCATGGCCTTTGATATCGACGCGGGCCTGAAGGACAAACTCGTCAAGGGACTTGATGACATCGCCCTGACCCTGCAGTCCGAAGAAGAAATCGCCACCTTTGAAGCGACCCACTCCCCCCAGCTTTACGGCTGTACAACGAACCGTGAAATTTGAAATCTGAAACGTGCAACCTGCAACCACCGCCCATCGACACCTTCTTTCCTGGCGGTGTTTGCGGGAGGACATAAACGCCTTGGTTATAGTGAAACCCCATTCGGGGTTTATGTGTTGTTTATTCCTGACCGCGG
>RZZM01000351.1 GCA_009929845.1 Spartobacteria bacterium | reverse complement strand
GACTGATGGGCCCCTACCCCCACCCAAAAAACTTTTTTTTATTTTTTCCAATCATTGGAAAAAAAATTTCCGGTTTTTCCAATCATTGGAAACTTTTTATGTGTTTTTTCCAATCATTGGAAACTTTTTCGCCGTTTTTTCCAATCATTGGAAACTTTTTATGTGTTTTTTCCAATGATTGGAAACTTTATTTTCATCCCGTGTGGGGCGGGAGGATGGGATGAGTGAGTCGTTTGAGGTCTTATTGGCGCGGCACGAGGCGAAGTACCTGGTGCCGGCGAAGCTGGTTCCGGAGATACGGGAGTATCTGCGCGGGTTCTGCGCGCTGGACCGGTATTGCCAGTCGCACCCGGACGGATATATTGTGACGACGCTGCAACTGGACACGCCCTCGCTGGCGTTTCATGCGGCCAAACCGAACCGGGCGCTGAACCGCTTCAAGCTGCGGGTGCGCACGTATGGGACCGACGGGAAATCGCCGGTTTTTTTGGAGGTGAAGCGCAAGATTCGGGAATCGGTCATCAAGAGTCGCGCGGCGATTCCGCCGGGCCTGTGGGGCGAGGACCTGATCACGGCGAAGCGTGTGCGTTGTGATTTCCGGTCGGACAGCGAGAGCGCCGCGTTCTATGAATTTGTGCGTCTCGCGCGTGAGACCGGCGCGCGCCCGGTGGTGCGCATACGTTACAAGCGCGCTTCGTTTTTTGGGGTGGCGGACAGCTATTCGCGGGTGACCTTCGACTCGCAGTTGCAGTATCAGCGGGCGGACGACTGGTCGGTGCTGGGGGGGCCGGTGTGGCGCAGCATGGACACCTCGACCATCCAGAACAAGCAGTACCCGTACTCGTCGGTCATCCTGGAACTCAAGGCCCTGCATGAACCGCCGCTTTGGATGCTGGATTTAGTGGCGCAATTCAATTTATTACGGTATGGTAACTGCAAATATTCGACCGCGGTGTGGAACGAGGCCTGGACGGAGGGCCTCATTGAAGCCCGCAGCGAGGATTTGGCGTTCGTATAGGACGCATAAAGGAACAAAGGAAGTATGGATTTTTCGACGGTATTTGAATCGGCGCGAATCATGAATTCGCTGGACATTTTCACGGCAATGCTGGCGGCGTTTGTGTTGTGCATGTGGCATGCGGCGGTGTACCGGTGGACCTTCCAGGGGTTTTCATATTCGCGCTCGTTTATTCATGCGATGGTGCTGGGCGGGATGGTCACGGCAATGCTGATCATGGCCATCGGCAATAACCTGGCGCGGGGACTGGGCATCCTGGGGACGCTGGCGGTCATCCGTTTTCGTACGCCTATCCGCGATCCGCGGGATATGATCTTTTTGTTTGCCGCGCTGGCCACCGGCATCGCGTGCGGGGCGACGGTCTACATGGTGGCGATTGTCTGCTCCTTTTCGGTGGGCCTCGCCGCGCTGTTTCTGCATTTTTCGCCGTTCGCGTCGCGGCGCAACTTCGAGGGCCTGCTGCGCTTCAACGCCCCACCCGAGCGCGAGGCGCAGGAACAGGTCGAGGAGGTCCTGCGAAAGTACTGCCGGGAATTCAGTTTGGTGGCCATGCGAGAGGCCTCGCAGGGCGAGGCGTGTGAGTTTGCCTATCATGTGCAACTGCGGGACCCGAGTTATCGGACCGAGCTGGTGGAGGCGGTGAAGCGGGTTGCCATGGTCGAGGACCCCACCTTGTTGATGCACCGGGCCACGGTCGAGTTGTAGTATGAATGCGATTATAAGGAATAAACGACATAAGGTGCGGCATCGTGTGCCACTGCGCATGCGACTGCGTTCCGGCTGGCCATTGCTGGTCTGGGTGCTGGCGGGCCTGATCTGTATTCCGCTGATCGTGCGCAAGGGCAACTGGCAGATGGCGGAGCGCATCCACGGAGTGGTCGGCAAGGAGACCATTGTGATTTCCCCGGAAGCAACCGCCCGCGTGCAGAAGATTCTGGTGAAGGCCGGACAGATGGTCACCAACGGACAGCCCCTGGTCGAAATGGATACGGTCTCCATCGAGCACGAGCTGGCAGAGACCCTGCTGGACGCGCACCGCACCGCCTATTCGATCAATCAGCAACTGCGCAATCTGCGCGATGATGTGGCCGACCGGGGCGAGCGGGTGGCCGAGCTTGAAAAGGACTTGACGGAGTGTCGCATGGAACTCCAGGCGGAAGAGGCGGAGCTGGCGCTGTTGCTAGGCATCCAGGGACAGCGCGACGGCCTGGGCGAGAATAATATCCTGGACGCCCGGACGCTCTATGAATATCAGCCGCGCATCGCCGAACTCGAACAGAAAACCACCATGCGTGAAAAGCTTGCGATCCTGTATGAACAGCAGTTGATCGAGGCAAAAAAACGCATGGTCGTATCGCAGGAGGCCCTGGATGCGTTTGAGGCAAAGGGACATGACGCGGATTATGTGCGGACCATGCTGGGGCGGATCGAAGAGGAGACGCGCCGGTATCGCGACAGCTATACCCTGCGTTCGCCAAGTGACGGCCTGATTTCAGAAGTGCGCAGCGAGGAAGGAGAAGTCGTGCGGGCCGACAATACGGTGCTGCGCGTGGTGCCCAGCTCGCTGAGCACGGTCGTGGCGCTGGTGCCCGAGCAGTTCAGCATCCTTATAAAAAAAGGCCAGCGCGTTTGGGTCTCGGCGCTGAACACGCAGGAAAAAGACGGCCGGGTCGATCTGCCGGCGATTACCGAGTCGCTTTCAGAAGAAATCCGCGTCGAGGCCGCGATGCTGAATATCGCGGGGCGCGTCATCCCGATGCGTTCGCGGCGGGCCATCCTGCGCATCGAACATCCCGAGGAAAGCGCGTTGATCGCCGGGGAAGTGGTGGAGATACGCTTGACAGAGCCAAGGAAGAGCGGACTGCAACGATTGATTAACCGGTTGACGGGGCGTGATGACTGAACCTGTTTCCATGACGTCACACGCCAGGCAAACACGCCGACAGAAGGCACTGCTCGTATGGGGCGCGGTATGCCTGGGTTGTTTTTCGGCGGGTTGTCGCTCGACGCCCAGAGGCTACGAAACGCCGCCGATGATTGACGCAAGGTGGGAGAGCGCGGTCACCGAGCCCGCGCCCGTGGAGTCGGTCGCCATGCTGATGCAGGCCGCGCTGGACAACAGCCGCGCGGTGCGCGCCCGGCAGCGCCGGGTGGCGCTGGCGCGCGCGGATACGCGCACCCTGGCCACGTTCCGCGACCCGGAACTCCGGCTGGGCTATCACTGGGCCAACGGCGATGGACACGGCGTTTCCCAGCAGACCGCGACCTCACAGGAAAGCGGACGGGAAACCGGTTCGTCCACCTCGTGGAACGAAAATTATCCGCGCTCACTGCGTTCGACGCAAACCGAGGAAGGGTCCAGTCGTTCTTCGCAGCAATCGCAGCGCACCCGGAATGCGTGGGAGGATTTGGATGAATACGCCTGGGGCGTCGGCGTGCGGCTCTACCCGCCCAACCCCTGGGAATACGCCGCCACCGTCAGCCGGGTCGAAGCCGAATTGCGCCTCGAAGAAGCCGCGTTGCGCGAGGAACAACTCGATGTGATGCGCGAGGTGATCATGGCGGTGTGCGCGCTCGATTACGAACAGAAACGCCTGCGCCTGTACAAACAGTTGGAAGCGGTCATCGAAAAGGAAACGCGACGGGCCGAACAGTTGTCACTCGACGAGCAGACCGACCTGCTGCGGCGGGCCTTGAATGCGCGCACCCGGATATTGCGTCTTGAGCGGAGCGTGAACGGGCAGCGGCGCGCGCTGGAGCTGCTGTGCGGGCAGCCGTTGCATCCGGATGCGCTGGATACCGCCTGGGACGGATTGCCGTCCACCGACGATACCGAGGCCCTTGAATTCATGGTGGGGCAGGCCGATACGCTGCGCCCGGATGTAGCCGCCGCCTACTGGCAGGCCTGCGAAGTGCAATCGCGCGCCCGGCAGGCCGCCGCCGAGGCGATTCCGTGGTTTCGGCATCTCGAAGTTTCCTACCGGTATGCCGAACGCGATCAGTCCGACGGCTATACAGGACAGACCGATAGCTCCACCTATTCCGAAAGCACCCGTTCGCGCTGGACGGAAAACGTCAGCGGGAACCTGAACAGCGAAATCACCACGCGCTCTGGACGTGATTGGAGCGCCGAGCAGGAGACAGGCAGCGCCTCCTCCACCCGCACCGAAGATGAGTGGCGCGTGGAAACGGCGGTGAATATTCCCGTTTTTGACTGGCTGAGCGGACACGGACGCGCCCTGCGCCGCGCCGCGAAAATGGCGTGGCGGCATGTGGATGAAACCGTCACCGACGCCGAACGAGAGCTGCATGCGCGGATACAATCCCTGAAGGCCGCGCTGCGCGAGGCCCGACTGTTTGATGAACAGATTCTCCCGGAAGCCCAAAAACTGCGCGAGCAGCACGACGCCCTGTACCGGAGCGGCCAGCTCTCGCCCGCCGACAGCGTGCGACTGGCCGAAGAGATTTCCGACACCGCCGTCGAAGGCCTCGCCGCGCGGGAATCCGTGCGCAACGCTTTGGCCGCTCTTTGGATTGCATGTGGGGCCCCTGTTGATGTAGAAAGAACATCGAACGGATTGTAAACGGTCACGCGCCGCTTCTCCGTTCCACAGGTATCATGCAAGAAAACAAAACGATGGAGATGGACATGGCAAAAAAGTTTTTTCTTCTTTTCGTGCTGTGCGGCGCCGTATGGACAACCGCGCATGCGCAGCAACACAATGTGGACCCCGTGATCGCCAATACAGTCATCAACGCGATGAGCACCAACAACATGGCGAATACCATTCTCAATAATCAACCATATCTTAACGCCTACCGCATTGTCGCCACGGAACAGGCCATGGCCCGGGAAGCCGCGCGCCGCGGACTGACCGAACGTATGGACGTGCAGCACAACCTCCAGAACCTGCGCCGCCAGGCGCTGGCGCGGGCGCTGCGGGATGACATCTACCGGAATAC
>RZZM01000047.1 GCA_009929845.1 Spartobacteria bacterium | reverse complement strand
GCGCGCGCAAAATTCCCTCGGGGACAGAGGCTCGTTGTCCAGGCTTTAGCCTGCCGCGCACGGCGAGCCGCGCATGTTTCGCGTCGAAAATGCCGAAAAATCGGCCGTTTTAAGTGAAAAAACGTCCATTTTGCGCTGAAAAACGTAAAAATGGCCATTTTTGGCCGTTTTTGACGGTTTTTGGCCGTTTTTTTGTGCTGTTGCGCGCGCGGACTCGGCATGTGGCTCGCCGTGCGCGGCAGGCTGAAGCCTGTACAACGAACCATGCGAGGTGAAACCTGCAACCACCGCCCACTGACACCTTGGTGTCACGTTAACTTCAGAACTTCCACGAGGTAAGGAGTTCTGAAGTTGTCATCTTTGTCTAAAAGGCGCCGCCACCCGTACCCGATAGGCGGACATTGATGCGGGGTTGGTGTCGTTCAGGGAGAGACGCGCGCCATTCCCGGTGAGGTCCACCTGGTTACTCACGGCGTGCCATTCCTGCGAGCCCGTGAGCGTCCCGCAGCGTTCGAGTGAGTACACACGCGCCGTCGAGGAGAGGAAACTGATCGTATGCGCCGTCCCGTTGGATACCTCCGACACATGAAAGAACGAGGCCCCGTTCGTGGGCTCGGTGTCCGCGACCCATTCCTGCCAATTGCAAATACGGTCCGCATCGCCATCAAGCGCCCCATCCGCGGCGTCCGCCGGGTCCAGCCCATACCGGACTTCCCAGCAATCCGTCATCAGATCGCCATCCGAATCGGTGTGGTAGGGATCGTATTCATCCGCGCCGACATCCCAAAGCAGGTCAACCGGACGTGTCGCGCCATCGATATCCTCCGCGAAGTCCGCTATCGCCATACCCGTGTTGATGGGCCCGGAGGCGCCGGGCATCAGGCGCAGGTCGCCGTTGGTCAGGTTCCGGAACCAGGATGCCTGCACGCCCTGGATGTTGTTGGCGAGTATCGCCGCGGGGGCGGTATCCCGCGCGGTGATATTTCCGTTCACCAGGTTGTTCCGAAAGACCAGGTTGGAGCTGCCGTTGAAGCGATACTCGATCGGCGCCCAGTAGGGGACATAGACCGTGTTGTTGTCCACCCGCACATCGTTGGCGTATTCGAGTCCGATGCCCACATCGGTGAACGGTCCCTCGCCGTCGTTATACACAAAATTGTTGCGAATGACACTGTCGCCGCCGTCAAACCCGCCCGCGTAACTGCTCAATCCGAAGCCGATGCCCCGGTCGCAATTGATGACAACATTGCGCTCCACCGTCACATTTTGAGCCCGGGAGGTACAACGGTTCCAGAAATGGATCGCGTGCTCCGCCTGGCTGCCGCCTCCGGGCGGGGTGCGAATATTGCGGAAGAGGTTGTCGCGGATGAGCCAGTTGACCCCCTTATGGATGTCGATCCCGCCGGTGTAATACTGATACGCATAGCCGTCCGTGAACTCAAAAAGACAGTTTTCGATAATGCCGTCGGTGATCCCCTCCGGGTCGCCAGAGGCGGAGGTGCCCTTGATGAACTGTTCGTTGCAATTGATGAGGTGGCAATTGTGCACCCACAGGCCCGACGCGTCGATCGGACTTTGCCCATGCGCCTGTATTCCGTGATAGCGGCACCAGCCGAACGTGATGTCCGCCACCGTGACCGTGTTGGCCTGCACCCAGAAAATATGCTCGACGGACGCCGAATAGCCCGTATCCGGTCCGCGGATGACCACCTGTTCGCGATTTCCGGACGCGCCGCGGATGATCACGTTGTCGCAAGTGAGAGGCAGCGCCCACGTATCCAACATATAGGTCCCGTCGGCAATCAATATCGTCGCCGGCACGCCCGCCGCATTCACGGATGAGAAAGCACCCTTCAATTCCGTAACGTTGGAAACCGCATAAACAACCCCCGTAACCAGATCCAGCGGCTCCCCAAAGCCCGGAACCGACGCAAAAACACCAATTTTCGCCAAAAAAACCAAAAAAAACACAAAAAAACACAATTTTCGTCTCATGACAGCCTAAAAACAGCAAAAATCATGCCCAACGCACCAAAATCTTCATTTTTTAGGGGCCTCATTGCCCTCATGGATGCTCGACGAGTATCCTGTGAGACCTGGCCGGGACGATGTTGGTGTCGGACATCGAGTCCTCGCCCCCGTGGCCCATGCGCGGGGTCACGCCCGAAACATGGGTCCAAGAGCCAGACTTCAAATCATCGGTAAACTGGAAGGAGTAAACACGTCCGGTGGAACCGGGCTCGAAATGCACGACGACGGGCGGGCCGCAATCAATATGGGTGACCCGAAAGTACGACGCGGCATTGGTCGGATTGGTGTCGGCAATAAACTCTTTATTTGCCGCAAAGCCATCTTCGTCATCATCGCTCAATTCCGCTGTATTGAAGTTGCTGGAGTATCCGTACTCCGCCAACCACCAGTGTGGCGTACCCTGTGCGGCGAGAATCGCGGCGAATTGCGCGACGATAATGGCGTTGGCGGTAATGTTTGTGTCGGCGCGCGCCGCGGCGGTACGTCCATCGCTCCATTCTACGAACTGAAAGTATTGATTTGTCAAAGCCGTGACGGTTGATCCGGCGGCCCCGTGGGCCACGTTCTGGGTAGCCGCACCGAGAATGGAACCTCCGTCCATGGCATTATAGATAAGGATGTATTGTCCCCCGCTACTGGCTGAGCGTATCAGCAAATTTCCGTTTGCATCATACGTATATTCCACACGCGTCCCCCCGCCATAATCCGTGCGCACCAGGCGTCCGGCCACATCATAGGTGTACTCAATCTGTGTTGCGGAAACCATCGAGGCCAGCACCGCCCATCCGGCCATTAGCGGCCATACATATCTTGCTTTCATGACACCATCCTTTGTTGCCGCGATACCGTTCATGTCAGTTCGGTCCCAGCGTGTTGAAATATTCTCGCTTCTTTGTATTGTACTCTTCCTCCGTATAGCGATTGGCGTTACCCATTTGGGTTGGCGTGAAAACAAAGTTCCAAAGCGCGCCTGCCGTGCTGCTGGCCACACCGATGGCTGTGCTTCCGGTTTCTTGAAGGGCTTCAACATACTCGCCTTGCTGAATCTTGTAGGCAATCTTGCCGACGGAATACCAAATACCGTACTTCGTCACGCCGATGGACGTTTCCCCGATGTCCGTCGTAAGGCATACGCTTGATCCCCGATATCTTCTCATGGCGTCGGAAATATAGCGGTCTCTCGCTGTGGGACTCAATTGCCATTGCAATCCACGCTGCGCGCGACTGAGGGACCGCGATGGATTAGCGCCCCGTGAGCGTCCACCGCGCAATCCGAGGGGATCGGTCTGATTGGCGGGATCGCCCATGACATAGGCATACATATTGAAGCCGCCCAGCAAGCCTGCCGGATCGCTCTGGAGAAACCTTGCCGCGTCCGCCTGATACATACGGTAAGCCATGCGATAGAGGCCCTCCCCGACATCCACCACTCCATCACGCCCGGAAAGCGTAAACGGCTCGCGCTCCGCGCCTCCGTGTTGCTCGGCCTTGCCATAGGGGGTGTACGCAAACACGTCGATGATCGCGCCGCCGGAATCGGTGGTGGCCAGGGTGTGCCCCAGATCGTCAAAGTGATAATAGCGCACGCCGGTTGACGCAACTCTCGCAAGAACCTGCTCGCCCGCATACACCAAACGCCACAAGAGCGCACCTGCGCCATCGGTCGCAAACAGCAGGCGCCCCGCTTCGTCATAGTGATACCTTTCAGTTTCTGACGCAGATTGCCGCACCCACATACGTCCCAGCGAGTCATACGTGGCCTGGTTGGTGCTGCCGGGCGCGGACCAGTAGACAAGGCGGTTCAGGGAATCGTATTGCATGCGCATCCCGAGAGCCGGCAGATTGGTGATATTTCCATCGGCGTCATGTTGGACGGATACGCCATCCCAGGCGGTCATTTGGTCTGTCACATCGTATGAAAACTGGTTCACCTCCGTGCCGAATGTGGCCACGGCCGGGATGTATAGACTATCAATGTTTTTCCGCGTAACGCGACCCGCTCCATCAAGTGTGAAGCGAATGTTTACCAGCGCGCCGGACGCGCAGGTATGCGACAGATTGGTCAGCCCATCCATTATGTCCCACGCAAAAAAGGTGTTCGCGCCGCTTGCGCGGGCGATGGAGAGCGGGCGCCCTGCCGCATCATATACAAAAGAAACCGCGTCGCCGGCCCAAGCCACATTCGTCATGCGCCCGCGCGCATCATAATGATAGTTCACCTCCAACCCGCCGGGATAGGTGATGGCCGATTCGCGCCCAAGCGCGTCATACGTTTTATGGACAGACAGGGCATTGGGATAATCAATCTGAACAACATTCCCCGCAAGGTCATAGGCATAGCCGCATGTGCCCGCGGGCGTGCTGTGATTGGTCGGCCATCCGGCCGCGTTGTAGTTGAATTGGCAGGCGCCCACATCGGGCGTTGCCACTGTGGCAAGATAGCCATCCGCGGTATACGCCCGAGACACAACCTGTCCGCGCGAATTGGTGGATGCGACCATTCGTCCCAGCGCGTCACGGCCAAAGGCCACGCTTCGCCCCCGCGGATCCGTGCGCTGGATCAATCGATTGTCCGCGTCATAACTGAATGTCCATCGTTCTCCGGCAGGGTTGGTGAAGGCCACGATGTTCCAGACCTCGTCAAATGCCGCGCCCACCCGCCCCATCGGCGTTTCAACCGCCATGGCACGGCCCGCGCCGTCGTAAAGGGTGATCATGGCGCGTCCCATATCATCTTCCTGTTCGATTTCACGCCCGTCGGCATCGTGCCGTGTCGCCATAACCGAGCCGTCGGGAGCCATGGCGTTAGTCACCTGCAACCTATCATCCCGCTCGACGGCCACCATTCTTCCGATTTCATCCACCCAACCGGTTTGCGCGCAGCAGTCGTACATGAATTGCTGATACGAGCCGTCGGCAAAGTCCAAGCGTGTGCGACGCCCATTGGCGTCGAAGGTGTAGCGTGTCGCCTGCCCGAGGGCATTGGTGAGCGCGACCCTGTTGAGGCCATACGCATCATACGAAAACGTGGTGACGCCACCGAGCGGATCAGTGATTCGCGTGAGGTTGCCGAAGCCGTCATACTGATACCGCGTGACCCCGCCCACGGGATTGGTCACGGCCGTTATCTGGCCTTGCGCATTGTACCCATAACGTGTGGCCGCGCCGGAAGGCAGGACCACCGCGTGCAGTTCATCGTTTGGGCCGTAGGTGTAATGCGTCACCTGCCCGAGCGCGTTGGTAATCGCCACCAACCGGTGCCTTTCATCAAAGCCGCGCGTAGTCACCGCGCCCGCCGCATTCTCATGCCGAATCAGATTCCTCGCTTCATCGTAAACAACTCCCACCCGATATCCTCGCGGCGTCATCACCTCCAGCGGCAACCCTTCCGCGGCATAGGACATCGCGGCCGCGTCACCCAAGGCATTTGTTTGCGCCGCCGGAAGGCCTCGTTCGTTAAGCGCCGTGGTCATCGTGTACCCGGCGGCGCTGGTGAATCGGGTCACGTTGCTGGCTATCGTGAGGTAGCTATTCGTGTAGCCCAACGGGTTGACCAATTCGGCCAGCCTCCGATCGCTCGCATAAACGAATCGTACGGCGCTTCCCGCCGACTCCATATCGGTCAGCGTATGCACGGTCTCGTTATAGGTATAGTTAATGATATTGCCGAGCAGGTCCGTGGTTGCCATCAAACAGGCATTCGAGTCATAGACAAAGGAAGCAAACAATCCATTCGGCATCGTGATGCGCGAACAGAGTCCGTTGGTGTAATCGAAGGTCGTACCACGCCCGACCGCATCCGTGATATCGCCGATCAACCAAAAAGCGCGCTCCGAGCCATTGGTGTTGCTTTCATACGTGAACATCACTTCGTTTCCGAATGGGTCGGCGATGGAAGACAGCCTTCCAAGCGGGTAGGTGATAAAGCTCGGCACCCGTTCAAACCGATGGGTCAGCCGCGGCTTCTGCCGCCTCAGCTCCCAGGCGTCCGGCAAAAGGACCAGTTCGGCTTTCAGGTAAGGATCCTCGGAAGCATACACCTTCTCGCCTGTCGCGTTTGTCCCGGTGTAGGTAAATTTCGTGGGACGACCATGGCCCAGGTGTACATTGGCGGCAGGCGGAGTGGCATTGCTGTTGATCCATGTGGAGAGTTCCAGTCCGCCGCGCCGAACGCGGGAAGGAAACAACGGAACCACCTTTTGCTCATATGAAAAATACCAGCGCGAGCCGAGCATGCCGTCCGAGGCTTTTCTGGAGCGGTGGGTATGCGTAAAGGAGAGGTTCGGACCAAGCGAAGCATAGGCAAACATTCGGTCCGTGATGTCCAGTGATAAATCCGAAGCATTCACCCGGTATACCGGCAAGCCGAATGGACTGCATTTGCCGGGACCGTCACCTGGCGGCGGCATGGTATCCAGGGGATCGGCATCATCGCCATAAGGCGGATGATCATCGTCCGGCGGCGGCCAATCATCTCCCGGAGGACGGGGCTCCCGTCCGTCGTAGTCCAACGTGAACTCGTAATCCGGATCGCCGGGGTCATCGGGCGGCGCGGGAGGGACAGAACGACCGCCCTTCAGATCAATATAAATCTCGCGCACCACGCCAGAACCATCGCTCCCCCGGAACTCGATCTTGGTGAGCTCATGATGGACGGGGCAATCCGGCAGATAGCCGCCACTTCCCGTCACCTTCAACTCCCCGGTTTGCTCCGGCTTCCAGATAGGCAGGGCGTTCGTCGCCACATAGTTCATCCAAGGTTGATCACCATCACACCGGTGATAGGTATAGATGTTCAGCGAATTGATCCGAAACCAGCCGCCTTCCGGTCCGCTGCCCGGGATCACTTGTCCCGTAATAACATACGGTTCCCGTTTGTTGCTGTAATGCCCCCACACCGTCAATGCGGACACTTTCACAAACGGCCATCGTGAGTAATCCCACCATGTCCCTTCGTTGATGAGCATAATGTGCGAAAGCCCCTGCACGGTGACCTCGACATAATCACCGTCCGGAAGTGTTAGGCTATGCGTGGTCGGCGCATACGGGTCCCAGTTCACCTGCGCCGTGGCACAAGTGAATGCGGCCCCCGCACAAATAATAAAAAACAACATGGCCTTCATCGCGGCTCCTTACTGCTTACTGACTACTCAACTTACAGGGATCGAGACCACATGGCTGCACACCCAGAAAGGTGCAGCCTATCCATAAAGAGGCCTCGCGTCAAGAAAGCATTCCTGAAATTCAGAACCCCGGTTCAGACCTCAGCCCTCCAAAAAGCGCATGAATCGGCACTCTTTGCGCCCTTTTCGGGGTTTACATGCCCAGGTAGGCTTTTTCGATGGCCGGGGTGTGCATCAGTTGGTTGGCGGGGCCTTCGAGGGTGATGTGGCCGTTTTCGAGGATGTAGGCGCGGTCGGCGGTTTCGAGCGCTTTATGTACGTGCTGTTCGGCCAGGATGATGGTCATGCCGGCTTCTTTGCACGCGATGATTTTTTCGAATATCTCGTTGACGAGGAGCGGGGCCAGGCCCGTGGAGGGCTCGTCGAGCAACAGGAGGGCCGGCTGCGCGACAAAGGCGCGCGCCAGGGCGAGCATCTGCTGCTGTCCGCCGCTCAGGGTGGCGGCTTTGTCGTGCAGCCGTTCGCCCAGCCAGGGGAAGTGTGCGCAGGCGTTTTTGATGCGTTGCCGAAGGAGCGCGCGGGACAGGCGTTGCGCGTACCCGCCCATGCGCAGGTTATCATAGAGCGACATATCCGGAAACAATCCGCGATTCTCGGGAACCATATACAGGCCCCGGGCGGCGATCCGCTCCGCGGAATAGCCGGCCACGTCCCGGCCTTGCAGCAGCAGGCGTCCGCTCGTGGGCTTGAGCAGTCCGGCCAGTATCTTCAACAGCGTGCTCTTGCCCGCGCCGTTGCCGCCGATCAGGGCAACAATTTCACCGGGATGAACGTGAAGCGAGACGCCGTGCAGCACCTGCAGTTTGTCGTACCCACCCTCCACATGCACAATCTTATACAGGGGTTCGGGCATATTATGACACTCCCAGATAGGCTTCGCACACGCGCGGGTTATTGCGGATGGCCTCCGGCGTATCGTCGGCGATGATTTTCCCCTGTTCAAGGACGATGATGCGCCGGGCCAGTTTCATCACCATGTGCATGTCGTGCTCAATGATCAATACCGTCACGCCTTTGGCATGGATGCCTTTAATCACATCCACGAGCTGCGTGGTTTCCGTGCGGTTCAATCCGGCGGCCGGTTCATCCAGCAGCAACAGCCTGGGGCGCCCCGCCAGGGCGCGCGCAATCTCCACCAGCCGTTGCTGCCCGAAGGGGAGTTCCGCGGCCGCCATGCGCAGGGTGTGGGCCATGTGCAAATCTTCCAGAATATAGTACGCCTGTTTCATGCGAAGCCGCTCGGCCTCGTTCAGTTTCTTCGAGCGGTAAAAGGCGTGCAGGAAGCTGCGTCCATCCATGGCGGTCAACACATTTTCGAGCACCGACATGTGCTTGAACAACCGGATATTCTGAAAGGTCCGGGCAATCCCGAGCGCAAAGGCCTGCTCGGAGTGGCGGACGGTTTTTCCGGAGAAGGTTACCCGTCCGCTTGTCGGGGCCAGGGCCCCGCCCAGCATATTGAAGAGCGTCGTTTTCCCCGCGCCGTTGGGGCCGATCAGGGCCGTCAATTCATGCGGAGCCACGGCAAATGAAACGTCATCAACCGCCCGCTGCCCGCCGAAGTGACGGCTCAAGGCCCGGATGTCCAGAAAATCAGCCATGGACCCTCCGTTGCTTCTCTTTACGTGCGCCTGGATGCGCGATGCCGGAAATGACGCCCTGCGGACGGAAGATGAGGGTAAGGACCAGCAGCAGGCCGAAGACCAGGTGTTCCCCGGCGCCGATGTGCGTGAAATTAACCTGCTCGCAGACCAGGGTGATCACCTCATGCAACCCGGTCAGAATGACCGCCCCGGCCAGTCCGCCCCAGATGCTCCCCATGCCGCCGATGACAACCATCGTCAGCAGGGTCACGGAAAAAAGTAATTTGAATTCCTCGGGACCCAGGTAGGACGGCGAGTACACAAACGCATACAAAACGCCGGCCAGCGCGGCGAGCATGCCGGAGGCGATGAAGATTTTCAGTTTGAGTCCAAAGGTGTGGATGCCCACCGCCCGGGCGGCTTCCTCGTCGCTGTGGATGGCCTTGAGCGCGAGTCCCGTCGGCGAGCGTGTCAGCATCACGGCCCAGAGAATGACCAGCCAGAGAATCATCCAAATGAACCAGGTATTGGCCAGCGCGGTATCCGGCAGCAGGCCGAACAGGTCGATGCGGGGCAGGTCAAACATCCCGGAAGCCCCGCCGGTAATCCGCATTTTATTGATGCACTCGTAGATAATGACGCCGATGCAGAGGGTGGCCAGCGCCAGGTGGTGCCCTTTGAGGCGCAACACCATGAAGCCGGTCAGCAGGGCCAGCAGCCCGCCCGCAACCACGGCAAACGGCGCCGCCAGCCAAAGCGGCCAGCCGCCGGCCTGGACCGCCACCGCCCCGACATATGCGCCAAATCCGTAATAGCCGGCATGCCCCAGGGAAACCTGTCCGGTAAACCCCATCAATAGGGACAGGCCGGTGACGATGATTGCATAGATGCCGCACAGTTGGGCCAACTGCAACAGGTACCCATAGGACCCCCGCGCCAGAAGTGGCAGGATGATGATGACTCCCAGGAGTACGAGCGGGCCTTTGAGTATGGCGCGAAGGGGTTCTGGACGCGGCAGGTTCATCGGGTAAACAGTCCTTTCGGTCGAACCAGCAGAATGACGACGACCATAATCACCGCGAGGGTTTCCTTGTAAACCGATGAAAACCAACAGCCGTATTGTTCGAGCAGTCCGAGGATCAATCCGCCCAGAACGCCACCGACGGGATGGCCGAGTCCGCCGATGATGGCCGCGGAGAATCCCTTGAGTCCCAGCATGGTGCCCCCGTCAAAACTCATGGAGAGCATCGGCGTGATCAGGATGCCTGCGATGCCGCCCAGCAGGGCGCTGAGCCCGAAGGACATCATTGACATGCGATCGGGGCTCACGCCGCACAGGCGCGCGGCCTCCCGGTTCTCCGAACAGGCCTTCATGGCGCGTCCGGTGCGTGTATGCCGAAAAAACACGAACAGCCCGATCATGCATACGCCCCCCACCAGGAAGATCAGGATGCCCTGGAAGCTGACCGGCACCCCTTGCCATTGGAAACTGCCGGTTTTGCACGCGGGCAGGTGAAAGGGTTCGGTCCCCCAGATGAGCGAGGTCAAGGACTTGATGACAATGGCGGCGCCGACGGTGATGATAATATGAATCACGGGAGGGGCGTTGCGGACGGGCCGGATGGCCAGGACATCCAGCAGCAGCCCCACCACACCGGCGCATAGCACGCCGGTTGCCAGGGCCGCGAAAAGCGGCCAGTGCAGCGCATGATAGGTCCAGGAGGCGATGATGCCGCCGAGCATGACAAACTCCCCCTGGGCAAAATTCAGCACCCCGGTGGTGCGGTATATCACATTGAAGCCCAGTGAAATCAGCGCGTAAATGCTGCCGATCATCAGGCCTTTTACCATTAATAGTAACCACGTTGTCTGCATGTGTCCGCTGTCTGTCCTGCTTTCTTCAGTAAAAAGTGAGCATACAGGGTATGGCAGAATGTTAGCAAAAGTTATTTTGCCCAAGAGCGCCTTGTTGTAGTATGGTTCTCCAGTGGGCATACCCTGCGATGAGCGGTGTGCCGTGAATATGGGAATGCAGGTGTGTATTGAGGAGTAGGGCAAATGAGATTGAAGAACGCGGATGCTGAGATATATGTTCCAGACGGACGACCGCTAGAGGAGGCGCTTGACCGGGTAACCCACCTGGGGATCGGCGCCCATCCCGGGGACTTGGAAATGATGGCCTATCACGGCATTCTTTCGAGCTTCCAAACCTCGAAGAATTGGTTTGGCGGGGTGATTTGCGCCGATGGTCGCGGGTGTCCGCGCGCGGGAGCATATGAAGACTATACCGACGACATGATGCGTATCACGCGCGCCCAGGAGCAGCGTGCGGCGGCGGTCATCGGACAGTATGGCTTCATGGCCCAGTTGTCTTACACCAGCGAGGAAGTCAAAGACGCCCCCAACGCGTTATTGTGCGAGGATTTGAAACAGGTGCTGCGCGCCACGCATCCCTCGGTGCTCTACACCCACAGTCCTTCCGATAAACATGAAACACATATCGCCACACTGACGGCGGTTATCCGTGCGGTGCGCGATCTGCCCAAGCGGGAACGACCGCAAACCATTTACGGTTGCGAGCAGTGGCGGGACCTCGACTGGATGCTTGATACGGATAAAATCGCCCTGGATGTGGGCGGACATGAAAATCTGGCGGCGGCGTTGCTGGGGGTGTTTGACTCGCAGATCGCGGGCGGCAAAAGTTATGATGTCGCCGCGCTGGGGCGCCGCCGCGCCAATGCCACCTACTTCGAGGCCTATTCGGTGGACACCTCGGACGAACTGCTCTTTGCCATTGACCTTTCGCCGTTGGCGCACAATGACGACCTGTCGTTGACCGAATACACCGCCACGCTCATGTCGCATTTTACCAACGATGTGATTACGCGGCTGAAACGGCATACCGGGGAGTGATGTATGGAACATTCTCTGGTAGTGCTGGCGGCCGGAATCGGTAGTCGCTATGGCGGACTCAAACAACTGGATGCCTTTGGCCCGTGTGGCGAAACGATTATTGATTATTCACTGTATGACGCGCACCTCGCCGGCTTCAACCATATTGTCTTTGTGATCCGCAAAGACACCGAGGCTGATTTTCACGCCGCCTTCGGCGCGAAGCTGCAGGACCATTTCAGGATTTCCTATGCGCACCAGGAGCTGGATGCGTTGCCCGCCGGGTGTGCGATGCCGGTGGACCGTGTAAAGCCCTGGGGAACCGGGCATGCCCTGCTGGTGACCGAGCCGTATCTCGATGGCCCCTTCGCGGTGATCAATGCCGACGATTTCTATGGCGCGGGAACCTATCGTGTGCTGGCGGAGTATCTGCAGGCCATGCCGGATAGCGATCTTCCCGAGTATGCCATGGTCGGGTTTATCCTGCGGATGACCCTCTCGCCGTTCGGCACGGTGTCGCGCGGTATCTGCCAGTGCGACTGTAAAAACTACCTGTTCGATATCGAGGAACTGACCCGGATCGAGGTGGTCGATGACAAGATCATCAACACCGCCCCTGACGGCAGCATTCGTGAATTGTCCGGTTACGAACCCGTTTCGATGAACACCTGGGCGTTATCACCGTCGTTTTTCCCCTATCTGCATAAGCGTTTCGGCCTCTTTTTTGAGCAGCATGGCCAGGAACCCGGCAGCGAATGCTTTCTGCCGTCAGTGATCAACGATCTCATCCGGGAAGGGGATGTCCGCCTGCAGGTGCTGCCCGGCACCGACACCTGGTTCGGAGTGACCTATCAGGAAGACCGGGACCGCGTTGAAGAAGAAATCCAGTTGCTGATACAACGCGGCGATTATCCCGAAAAACTCTGGGCGTAAGCCGCCAGAATGAGCCTTTTGGACGGAAAATGGCGATTTTCACATTCTCTGTCCCCCGTAATCTCTGACCTTGCTCTTCTTCTTGACTCATCAGCCCTTAATCCGCTACTGTCACACCATGAAAATGTTGTTTCAGTCCGGTATCAGTGAGTGTGTGTTCACGCTGCCTGAAAAGCGATATCTTATCACGTTTTCCAATCATTGGAAAATCGCCGAAGAAAGTTTCCAATGATTGGAAAATCGCCGAAAAAAGTTTCCAATGATTGGAAACGTTATGCCTGAAGAAAAACCATACACCATGAAGACTGTGGGCCGACGGACAAGTGCGGAAAGCGGTTCGTTTGCCGATTTCGATGTCATGCAACGCACAATTACGGCTCTGCGGCGGAATGCGAAGTTCGCTGTTCGCGGCGTGTATCGTTTTCGGACCCACGAGGAGGCGGATCAATGGATGATGGATCAACTAACGCGTCCCTAGAGCCGGAGGAATGCCGTCCGCCATCTTTGCGCGACCTGGTGACCATTTGCCGTGCTCTGAACGAGCATAGCGCCCGGTATCTCGTGATCGGCGGATTTGCCATCGCGCAAAAGGGATTCATTCGGACCACCAAGGATATCGATTTTCTGGTCGATTCGTCCGCTGAAAACATCGCCCGAATCAAAGCCGCGTTAATGGTCCTGCCTGATGGTGCCGCGCGCGAAGTCCGCGATACGGATGTTGAAGAATACAACGTGGTGCGGATTGGTGACGAGGTTATGGTTGATCTGCTGGGAAAAGCATGTGGTGTTTCTTATGACGATGCCCAGTCGGATATCGAATGGCAGGAATACGAAGGCGTTCGCATACCGTTTGCCGGGTGGCGCGTTCTTTACAGAACTAAACAAACCTATCGTGAATCGGATGCCCTCGACAGATTATATCTTGCCGAAGCTATGCACAAACGGGGCATCCCCGTTCCGAAAAAACAATGAGCAGGAGATCGTCCCGCAGATGGTATAACGGTCCCACAGATAAAAACTGATGGAATGGATCGGAACCAATGAACCACAAATGTATAGAGAAGAATGAATGAGAAAAAAACCCCACGAATGGAAACACTTGAAGAGAAGGTCGCCCGTGTTGTGAAGGAAGATGTCGCCGTCATACCCTACGATCCGCGGTGGCCCGAGTTATTTCAGGAAGAGAAGGCGCACCTTCTTTCCTGTCTGCCCACAACGCTGATCAAACGTATTGAACACTTCGGCAGCACCGCTGTGCCCGGCCTGCCGGCGAAGCCTATTGTCGACATGTTGGTCGAAGTGACATCGCTGGATGAAACGAGACGTGATGTTCCCTTGATACTCGAACCTCAAGGATATGACTATTTCTGGCGGCCTACCTGGGGAGACGACACGCCCCCCTTCTACGCATGGTTCATCAAGCGCGATGCACAGGGGAAGAGAACACACCATCTCCACATGGTTGAAGCCCACTTCGAGCACTGGGATAGACTCCTCTTTCGTGACTACCTTATCGAGCATCCCGATGTGGCGCGCCAATACGGGGTACTCAAGCTGACCTTGTCGCAGGCTCACGAGAATGACCGAGTAGCATACACGGAAGCCAAGACCGAGTTTGTTGTGCGAGTGACCAAAACGGCGAAGGAACAATACCGGTAGACCCAGTTACAGATAATCGCCGAACCGGCAAATCCAGACGAGGTGACCCGCGCGCCTGACTCCACTTGCTCCACTTGCTCGAATAGAAGATGAAATCTGTTACTTTTCCATCACTTCGACCACGCTGCAGGTGTTGAAAAGCCAGGTGTTTTCCACCTTGTGAAGGGTGCAGTCCACTTCACGCACTTCCTTGGCCTCGCGCCCGCCGCGTCCCTGCCCGCTCAGTTGCGCGGTCAGTGTTACGGTGGCGGTTTGCGGGTCCACGAGGGTGATGGAAAGGTCATAAAAAGAGAGGGAAAGGGTGGTGAAATAATTACGGAGTCCCGAGGCGATCATGGCCGCTTCACGGCTTGAATACTGGCCCTCCAGGGAGGGGAGGCCCGTGAGTTCACATGGATTGGTCAACAGTTCGGCAATCGCGCGGCCCTTCATGGCCGTCGCCAACGGCGCCTCGTCGGCCTCCTTTTCCACCGCTTCCGACAACCGGTCGAACTGACGTCGAATCTTCTTCTTTTCATCCGGAAGCAGTCGGTGAACAATCATAAGGAGAAGGACAATGAGGACAATACCCGCCATCAGTTGTGTTTTGGTTACCATAGGGGGCTCCCTGTTATGCGCTGTTTCATGATTTGGCCAAATTGATGATTTTCCATCGGCACACTGCGGTTGTCACCGACCACATACAGGTGGCCGGGCTTAACCGTAACCGGCGGCTTGTTCCAGTCGCATTCGTATACGACATGCGGCTCATCCATTTTGCGATCGTTCACATAAAGGTTGCCGTCCTTGAAGGCCACGGTTTCCCCCGGGAAGGCGACCACCCGTTTCAGGTACATGATCCGGGGACCCGCCAGGCGCACCGTTACCACATCGAAACGTTCGGGCTCACTGAAGAGGTACCTTTGCAGCCAGCAGAAGGTGAACCCGCCATCCCGGTAGGTGGGCTCCATGCTGCCTCCCCGAATGTGCATCGGAAGCAGGATAAAGCGAAACAATACAAAAGCCGTTATAATAATCGCGCCCAGACGAATCAGATAGCCCCGACTGATTTTCGGAAAAACAAAACGTACTATTCGTTCTTTAAAACCACGGCTCAATTGCGCTTTTTCCTTTCCTGCTCGGCGCCTGTGTTGGGTATATCTTACCGCTTTCAATGGAATAAACAATATCCTGGTCCGGGAAAAAACGTTTCTATCCCACACGCACAATCGGTGGAAGAGGTTTGTTGTCCGGGCTTTAGCCTGCCGCGCACGGCGAGCCGCACCCGTAAAGGAAAAACAGGAACGAACGCGGCTTGGACACCGCATGCGGGATCAGCGAAACCCGGGACAACCAGGCCAGGAGAAACACGTTGGTGTCACCATACGATTCAATTAATTCATTGTACTGAGCCGGGTTTCGGGTAAGCTATATCATGAACGTGTATGGAGTAAGAGCATGATGAACAGAAGAAAATGGAACCGTTGGATAGTGAGGATGTGTATCGTGATGAGTGCAGGTTTGGGTGGTGATATGTATGGACAAAGTGTGCCGGAGACCGATGTCGAAGTCGTGGACGCTGTCCGGTTGCCGACACCCATGAAGGCGGGGCGAATGTCGGTTGAGGAGGCCGTGGCGCACCGTCGTTCCGTGCGGGCATTCCGCGCGGAACCCTTGAATGAGATGCAGTTGGGGCAGTTGCTGTGGGCCGCGCAGGGCATAACGGATACGGAATTCCGTCGCCGCGCGGCGCCGTCCGCCGGGGCGACCTACCCGCTGGAGACTTACCTGGTTACGGATAAGGCCATCTATCACTACAGTCCCCTCCAGCACGCGTTGAGCGTCGTCCGGGAAGGCGATTTCCGCGAGGCCCTCGGAAAGGCGGCCCTGGGCCAGGGCTGCGTGACCTTTGCCCCGGCGCTGATCGTGTTTGCAGCCGTCGAGGAGCGGACCACGGAACGCTATGGCCGCAAAGGCAAGCGCTATATCGATATGGAGGCCGGGCATGCGGCGGAAAATATCCACCTGCAGGCCGTGGCGCTGGGACTCGGTTCGGTGCCGGTCGGCGCATTCGATACCGTGGAGGTGGATAAAATCCTCAGGCTGCCGCGCGAACAGGAGTCGCTCTATATCGTCCCGGTCGGCTATCCCCGCTGACGGCCTCCGCCCTCCGACCGACCTCCGACCTCCGACCTCCGACCTCCGCCGACCGCCCTCCGCCCTCCGACCTCCCCCCTCCGCCTAATCCCCTGCAATCCCCTTATGCCATCTCAAGTAAAATCTTCAGGGCGCCGGGGCGGGTGGCCTCCGCGAATGCCTGCACCGCCTGGTCCAGGGGGAACCGCGCGGCGATCATACGTTCCACGGGAAAGGCGTGCGCGACCATCCCCTGCAAGCCCCGCGCAAACAGACCGCACCGGGAGCCGATCAGTGTGAGTTCGTTGACCACCACCGGCGCAAGATTCAAGGCCCCGCCGGCCGCCAGGGTCGATTTGAGCACCAGGGTACCGCGTGGACGGCAAAGCGCAATGGCGTCCTGCAAGCCCTGCGGCGACCCGGTGGCCTCAACCACGATGTCGGCGCCCTGCGGAACGGTCTGTACATCCCCTGTGGTCTCAAGCCCGTCCCATGCCGCCACGGCAAGATTCGTGGCGTGATGCCCCACCAGGATGACCGAGTCACTCACCGTGGTCAGCACCCAGGCGCATAAAATCCCCAGCTTCCCGTCGCCCAGCACCACACACCGGTCGTTCCGTCCGACCTCCACCTGCTCCAGTATCTCGTAAGCCGCTGACAGGGGCTCTATAAAGACCGCCTTTTCATTGGGGATATCATCGGGGACCGGAAGCAGGTTGACGACAGGCGCGGTGCAGTACTCAGCCATGCAGCCATCGTGATTCAATATCCCCAGCACCGACCGGTGCGGGCAATGTCGTCCAAGGCCCCTGGCGCACCAGTCGCATTTGCCGCAGGCGTTATTTATTTCACAGACCACACGCCGTCCGATCCAAGGGGCCTCATCACAGTCCGTAACGGTTCCCACAAACTCATGCCCCGGCACTCCTTTAAACCCCATATACCCCCGGGTCAGTTCAAGATCAGTCCGACAAATCCCCGCCATATCTACACGGATCATCGCCCATCCCGGCAGTGGTTCCGGATCGGGATAGTGAGGGTCGAGATATAATTCACGATCAAATACTAAAGCCTTCATAATTTTCCCTGTCTGTTGTTCCCGTAATTGTGACTTCCCGGCGGTCATGATAGAACTGGCGCACCGCGAAGTGCCACGAGGACTGCTGTGCAAGATAGTCAATAATCGGTTCAACGGCCGTGAACGGGTCCTGCTGGGGAATCTTGACATTGCAAACCACGCGCATGGCCCAGCCCCTGGTTATCCACTTCCGCAGCAAGCCCAGGGCGACACCCGGTGGTATCAGCATGTCCGAAACCATCCAGTCCACCGGAATCTGCTCCGCTTCAGGAGTAAAAGTAATCCCGTCCGAACGCAAATGGCGCACGCGGCCCCAGCCTTCCTGGGTTTCGGGCAACCGCAATGGTCCGCTATCGATGGCGGTCACATGGCATCCCCGCTTGAGAAACGCATATGTCCATCCGCCCGGCGCCGCCCCCAGATCAATCACACGCTGCCCCACCTCTGGATGCTCGCCCATGCGCATGAAGGCCTCTTCAATCTTCATATGCGAACGCGATGGGGCCCACCGGTCCGCCTTGACCCGGCAGTGCCCGCCGACGGCCAGGTCCGTCATGTCCGCCGGCGCCATCGTCCCGTACCACAAGCCCGTCGGCGTCAGGCAAAGCTGCAGGATGTGCCCGACATTCGTTTTGGCTTCGCGATAGACCACACACCGCCGCGAATGCTGCTTTTTCATCAAGCGAAGCAGGGTGTTGACAATGCCCTTCAGCCGACGGCTCAGCGCCCCGTCCTCATCCTCCACCGCAAACGCCTGGATGCTCCAGGTTTTCGCTTCGTTTGCAATGGCCCCCATCACGCGCTGAAAGGTCTCATCCGCAATCGGCTTCAGTTCCGACAAGGGGATGCGCGCGGCCCTCTCAATACGCTGCCGCTCAAAAATGCACGGCTTTTTCAGGGCGCAACCGGGAGGGTGTCGCACGGCAACCAGTCCCGGACAGATCGTCTCAATGAACAGCGACCCCTGGCCTGCATGGTGAAGCTCATCGGACAGGGCCCCTTCAAAATCCGGCCGACAATGGAATACATCCGTTATGACATCGCTGTTTTGCATTTATTTGCGCTTGCTTCCGTTCAAACTGTTGACAACTCGGGCTGTGACGGCTACTTTGACATTAGAACGAACTGGAAGCAACGTGTTTTAATACAGAAAGGGTTTTGATGAGTGTTATTGTTACAACAAATATAGTGCCGTCAAACCCGGTTGCTGGCTGAAGCCCGTTTTTCTACGCCTTACTCCTCCTCCGGTCGACTCACTGAATTCCCTGTAGCGCCTGTGAAGGGCGTGGCCTCTCGTCGCGTCTGTTTTCCTGGAATACCTGCTGCTGCGAATGGGTTGCTTTGACGGCGCATGCCCCTTGTGAACCCATCAGCAATATGCATTTATTTTAAGGAAACAGCCATGAACAACAAAATCTACGAGCTGGGATGGAACAACCATTTTCAGTTACATCTGCAAACCATACAGCAGGAAACGCCGGATGTGTGCCCCGCCAGGATAACGCGCGCTTGTCGCGGTCAGTTCATACTGACGGATGGGACCATGGACTACTCGGCCACCCTGTCCGGCCACATGCGTTACACCTGTGAATCCGAACACGACTACGTCGTCACCGGCGACTGGGTGGCCCTGCGCAACAGGGATGAACAAGGCCACGCGCTTATTCACGCCCTCCTTCCCCGACTGAATGATTTGTCACGAAAAATTCCCGGGGAACAGACCCTCGCGCAGGTGATGGTCGCGAATATCGATGTTTGCTTCCTGGTCTGCGCGCTGGACGGCAGCCGCTCATTCAACGTGCGCCGAATCGAACGCTACCTGACCCTGGCGGAAGAGGCGCATACGGAAGCGGTGGTACTCCTGAATAAGGCCGACCTGTGCGCGAACCCGGAAGCGTGCATCGCTGAGGTGCGGGCGGTGGCGCGGCATGTGCCGGTGCATGCCGTCAGCGCCCTGACGTACCAAGGCCTGGACCAGGTGCAAGGCTACCTGCCCGCGGGAACCACCGGCGTCTTTCTCGGGTCTTCGGGCGCCGGGAAGTCCGCGCTGACCAACGCCCTGCTTGGGGATGAGCGCCAAACCACCTTTGCCGTGCGCGCGCAGGACGGACGCGGGCGGCACACCACCACCCAGCGGGAACTGCTGGTCCTGCCCGCGGGCGGCCTGATCATCGATACCCCGGGCTTGCGGGAGCTGCAGTTGTGGGGCGATGAACAGGGCCTGAGCCTGCCGTTCGCGGATATTGAAGCGCTGGCGCCGCAATGCCGATTCCGCGACTGTTCACACGAGGGCGAGCCCGGATGCGCTGTCCAGGAGGCGATGCAGCAGGGCGAACTCGATGCGGAACACTACAGGAACTACTTGCAGATGCGTCGGGAACTGAAGTATCTTGCCCAGCGAAAAGACCAGCGGGCCGCGCTGGCGGAACGGAAAAAATGGAAGCACATTGCCAAATGGCAGCGGGAGTACAAAAAACATGAAAAAAACTGACGCCATTATCTTTGATCTGGATGGGACCCTCCTGAACACCATCGAGGACCTGGCCGACGCGATCAACCACGCCCTGGGCCTCCTCGGCCTTGACCTGCGGCATACCCCCGAGGCCTGCAAACAGTTTGTCGGCCATGGCGTCCGGGTCATGGTCGAACGGGCCCTGCCGCCGGACCGCCGCGACGCGGCCACCCTCAACACCTGCGTCAACGCCGTGCGTGAAGAGTATGCCCGGAACTGGAACAGAAAGACGCGCCTGTACCACGGCATTCCGGAATTGCTGGACGCCCTGACCCAAACCGGCATGCCGATGTGCATCCTGACCAACAAGCCGGAGGCCAACGCGCGGCAAATAGCCGATCATTACTTCGCCCGGTGGCCGTTTGCCATCGTGCGGGGCGCCCGGGAGGACACCCCCCTGAAGCCCGACCCGGCCGCGTCGCTGGACATCGCCGACGCGCTCGGCGTCACACCCGCCGCCTGCCTCCATGTCGGCGATTCCGCCGTCGATATGCGCACCGCCAGGGCCGCCGGCATGTTCGCCGTCGGTGTCACCTGGGGCTTTCGCGGACGGGAGGAAATCGCCGCCGCCGGCGCGGATGCCATCATCGACGACCCCGCCGATGTACTTCAATGGATCACACCAGACCCTGTCTTTGACTAAAAAGGGGGCATTCTGTTCTGAAGAGATACCGCGCCTGGGAAATAAAACTGACACTCAAGCGGCGTCCAACTCGCCGGGAGGGTCATTGTCCTCAATGACCAGCGTCCGCATGGCACGGCGCAAGGCATTACTGTTTGCTGTACAGATATAACCTGCCGCGCACAGCGAGACGCACAAGTTTCGCGCCGAAAATGGCCGAAAACGGCCGATTTCAGTGAAAAATGCCGAAAATTTACCGAAAAATGGCCGTTTTGTGCTAAAAAAGCCTAAAAATGGCCATTTTTGGCCCCTTAAGGCCTCAAAAACGGTCGAAAATGATCCGCAAAGAGCTTTCTGCGCTGTCAAGACTTGCAGAACAAGCGAAATCATGCCGCAGCTCCGCGTCCCTGCGTCTCTGCGTTCATTTTTTTTAACGCAGAGGCGCGGAGACGCAGAGAAGAAGAGAAAAAGCAGGACGGAAATGTCGGTGATTTCGCGTTGCGAAACGGTCCGTCGCATGCCGCCGGGAGCGTCCATCGGGCACCAGGGCATGTGCGCATGATAAAGCGCGAAAAATGCCTTTTCCGGCTCATAAAGGCCGTTTGGTATGTTTTTTATCCGCGTTCATCCGCGGCTAACAAAATGGGTTATTGACAAGTTACCTTTTTTTGACTCCAAAAACCAAAATCAGCCCCAAAAATTATCATTTACGAGAAATTTTACATATTTACAACCAACTACATCACTGTAACTTATAGAATTAATTAGAATTTTTTGTTGCACACAGATGTCCGATCGGACATCTGTGTGCAACAAAAATATGCATCTCCCGGCTTATTTCGCTTGCTCCATCGCTAAAAAAATGCGGGGCCGTTCCTGGGAGGAGGGCTTTGTCTGGAGTTGTGGGGGACAGAGAAGGCCAATTCTGGGGTTTATTGGGGGTTTATGGGGGACAGTGAAGGGAAAATGGACCATTTTTGCGCTTGAAACCGCAAAAATAGCCATTTTTGGCCGTTTTTGACGCATTTTTCACCCGGAAAACACCCGCCACTTTCCCACCCCACAGCACAAACTACCTGTCATATAGAAATGCGGTCGTCTCTTTATTTGACAGGTTGGTGGTCGTATTTTCATGTGCCGGACAACCATTCGGGGCCATTTCGGCCTCTTTGGGCTTCGAAAATGCCT
>RZZM01000350.1 GCA_009929845.1 Spartobacteria bacterium | reverse complement strand
CGGGAATGTCGCCAATGCCGCTAGCGGCAGCGGTGGTCTGTATTTGAATTCCGATAGTTATACCCAGGTGGTGACGGTCGCTAATAGCCTGATTGTGAACAATCTCGCCACCAACTCCAACGGCGGCGTATGCGGCGGTGTATGGCTTAATGTCTCGGGGGGCGGCGGCACCTCACGGGTGGATAACTGTACGATTGTCGGCAACGTGGCTGTACCAAGCGGCTTGGGTGGCGGTATCCTTACCGTGGGCGGTTACCTGCAGAACAGTATTGTCTGGGGCAATACCGCTGATTCGGGGGCTGATATTTTTGATGCGGGCGGATACTTTTATAACTCCTGCGCGTCGGATGGCCTGACGGATGGCGCGGATGGGTGTACGACCAATAATCCGATGTTCACGGATGCGTCCGCGAGTGATTACACGCTGCTGGCGGGGTCGCCCTGCATCGATGCCGGTGACAATGCCTTGGCGCCGACGAATATTTCGCCTTATGACCTGGCGGGGAATCCGCGTGTTCAGGACGGTACCGTGGATATGGGCGCGTATGAAGCCTCTTCCGTTCCACCTGTTACATATGTGGATGCATCGCGTCCGGATGATTCGGGCGATGGCGCAAGCTGGGCCACGGCGAAGAAAACGCTACAGGCCGGCGTGGATACGGTCAGTGCGACGGGTACGGTTTGGGTGACGAACGGGGTGTATGATGCGGGTGGCGTAGCTGCGCCTGGTCTCGCGTTGACCAACCGCGTGTGCATGACCAATGCCATCACGGTGCGGTCGGTGAATGGGGCTGAAGTGACTGTTATCGAGGGGGCATCGTCAGCCGGAAGTACGGGCCCCGCAGCGGTTCGCTGTGCTTATCTGACGAATGGCGCGCAGTTGGTCGGTTTTACCTTGACCAATGGATATACGGCGGCGGCGGGAGATCAATGGGCAGAACAGTCAGGCGGCGGCGTGCTGCTTTACACGAACTGTATCGTGAATAATTGCATTTTGCGCAATAATACGGCGGAACGTTTCGCTGATGGCGCGTTGTTGTATGAAGGCGGCGCACTGGATAATTGTCTCGTGATGCAGCATGAATACGGTATTTTTGCCCAGAAAGGCGGGGTTGCACGCAACTGTACTTCGGTTCAGAATGACTACGGTCTATATATAAATGGTTTTTCACCGGAGATTGGCGCCATCTATAATTGTATTTCGTGGAGCAATACGGCATCTGACTTTGCGGGATCCGACGCCGGGAATATTCCGATGTACAACACCTGTTTCCAGATAGGGGGCAATTACGGAACGGATACCATCACCAATAATCCGCTTTTTGTGGATTATGCCGCTGATGATTTTTCGCTTCAGGCGGCATCGCCTTGTATCAACGCGGGCAATAACGCCTACGCGCCCACGAATGTATCGCCATACGATCTGGCAGGTTTTCCGCGCATCCTGGACGGCACGGTGGACGCGGGGGCGTATGAATTTCTGGATGGCTATTACGTCGATGCTTCGCGTCCGGATGACAGTGGCAACGGCTTTACCTGGGCGACAGCGAAGCAAACCATTCAGGCGGCCGTGGATATTGCGGTGGCGGGTAAAACCGTCTGGGTAACCAACGGCTTGTACAATACGGGCGGCGCCCTCACTCCGGGCTATGCCCTGACCAACCGCGTGTGTGTCACCAAAGCGATTACCGTGCGCTCGGTGAACGGTCCGGATGTCACGTCGATCGTGGGTGCTGGCCCGGTCGGTGCGTCGGCGGTTCGCGGGGTATTCATGACGAACGGCGCAACCCTGGCTGGATTTACCGTCACGAACGGGTTCACCCTCAACAGCGGTTCGACGGCCAACGAGCGAATGGGCGGTGGCGTTTTTGTGTCGGGCTCCAGTACCGTGTCGAACTGCGTGCTGACGGGATGCTCGGGATACCGGGGAGGCGGTGGCGCCTATCTGCTGACTGGCGCCAAACTGAACAACTGTATCGTGAGCGGGAACGCTTCACTGGGCGGCATGCCGACAGAAGGCGGCGGCGGCGTTTATAACGTGGGCGGCGAACTGAACAATTGCCTGCTGACCACCAATACGGCCGGCAGTGCGACTGGCGGCGGTGTGTATAATCAGAACGGCACACTGAATAATTGTACGTTGTATGGAAATGTCGGCACTATCGGCGGCGGTGTCTACAATTCAGGCGGGACACTCAATAACTGCATTGCCTGGGCTAATATCAAAAGCGGGCCGGCGGGATTCGACATCTATAATTCAGGCGGCGCCGTGAACTATTCCTGCGCGTCGGATGGTCTGACGGATGGCGTGAACGGTTGCAGCACGAACAATCCGCTATTTACCAGCGCCGCCAACGAGGATTATACAATACAGACGACATCACCGTGTTTCAATACAGGCGAAAACACCTATGCGCCGACCAACATCACGCCGTACGACTTGGCAGGCAACCCGCGCATCGCGTTTGGCACGGTGGATATGGGGGCCTATGAAGTGCTGACCATAATCTCCAGTTCGATCGGTCCCTACGCGGGTGGCAATTCGATCACCATTTCCAATGGCGTCGCCATCGGCAGTGGCGCTGACATCACGAATGTGACCGTGGGCGGCGTGGCTGCGACCGTGACCGGACAGGGCGCAAACTGGGTGACCATTACGCTTCCGGCGGCAAGCAGCGCCGGAGTCAAAGACATCGTGATTCAGTCGACCAGCCTGGGGGATTCGACGTTGGTCGGTGCCTACACCTACAATCCGATGGGGGAAATCTACGACAATACGGTTGAAGGCTGGCAGAACGATGCAGGCCTGCCGATCAATATCGCATGGATGGGCTCTGCTGAATTGGATGGATACCTGTATTCAATCAGCGGTTCGACGGATGGCAGTGACTTCATAACCAACTGCTATCGGTTTAACGGGTCGCTATGGGAATCCATCGCTGGATTACCGCAAGGCTTTCAAAGTCCGGTCGCGTGCGCGTTTCAAGATCGTATCTACTGCATGGGCGGCTCGGATTCCATTTATACAAGCACGACAAACGTGTTCTGTTATGACGGAACGAACTGGTCCGCTGTAGAGGGGTTTTCTCACTCCAACCGGGCGGCGGCCGCGGTTGTATGGAATGATCGGCTGTATGTGGTCGGCGGAACGTACGACGTCCTTCCTTACACAAACGTGTTTGTTTTTGACGGCACAAACTGGGCAGAAACAATTGGGCTGCCCATCGCATTACAGGGCGGGCGCGCCGGGGTGGTCAGTAATCGCCTGATTTTTGCCGGCGGTTACAGCGGCGCGGAAGCCGTAACCAATGTGTATGCCTTTGACGGCGCCACCTGGATGCCGCAGGCGGGGTTGCCGGAAGGCCGGTATGAACCGACCGCTGCGATGGCTTACGATCAGTTGTTCGTAATGGGGGGCAACAACACTATGGGCGGGGCCCAAAATAACGTCTATGCGTTCGACGGAGCCGCATGGCATGAGTGGAGCAGCCTGCCATACGGGCTGAGTTCCGCGGGTGCGGGATTCCTGAACGAGCTTTATATCTTTGGCGGCTACAACATGTGGGGCAACGCCGATTCAGTCTGCCGCAAATATGTCTTCACCAAAACCGGTTTGACGCCTACCTCCGGCTCCTGGACCGGTGGCTACCCCGTCGTCATCGGTGGCACAAATCTTTGTAACGGCTCATTGGGCGATGTTACCCTGGTGACTATTTGCGGATTCACCGCCACAGTAGACAGCGTGACGGGCAGCACGCAAATCGTTGTGACCGCGGGCGTAGCGACCAATAGAGGCTACGGTGATGTGCGAGTCTATTCGACAAGCCATGGCGAAACGGTTAAGTCCAATTTCTTCTCGTATTCCTCTTCCGAGATGTTTGCCGTCGGCACCAATGCCGCGGATATAGCGAGTGGCGAGGTCGCCAGCGCCGCGAACGGAACGGATTTCGGCAACACTGCGGTCGGCGCCGCCATCACCAATAAACTCAGCCTCAAGAACAGCGGGAATATCGCTTTGAATATCACCGGTTATGTTACGAATGGACCGGACGCCGCTTTGTTCAGCGTGACGGGCGTACCCGCTTCGTTACCCGCGTGGTTCAACAATATCAGCAACATCGTTGTCACATATGCACCGACAGCATTGGGCAGTCATACTGCCTCCCTGGTCTTTACCAACAATTCACTGGGGTCTCCGTTCATACTGAATCTCGCCGGCTCCGGCTATGGTTTGTCCCCGAACAACGGTCCTTACGCCGGCGGCAATACAATCACGATCACGAATGGGAATCTTGGTAACGGCTTCGACATTACGAACGTTACGGTGGGTGGCGTAGCAGCGACGATTACCGGTCAGACCGCCAGTTCGGTGACGATTACGTTGCCGACAGCGACCAGTTCCGGCGCGAAGGATATTGTCATCCAGTCCACCTCGGTTGGCGAAACGACCCTTGCCAACGCCTACACCTACAATCCGCAGGGTCGCATTGCACCGGCGAACTATGAAGAATACCGCGTGGAATTCCGGTCAACGATCAGCACGGAGTATCCCTCCTACCCGTCGCCCGACGGCACCTACACCTGGACGCAGATCGCGAGGGACAACGACTGGAAAGAACTGCAGACCACCAACGGAACGGCAGGAGGTGTGTACCTCAAGCCATTTGATTACCCGTCGGGTACAACGGGCGGTTGGGGGCCGCAGGGTTACGACTGGATTGCCGAGGGGGCAGCGAATACATTTATTTATGTCAATAACGCCAGTCTGAATACGAATTACGTGGTCATTACCAATCTGCCGGGCAGCAGCTACAGGGTGGATGTGGTGAATGCATACAGTTCCAGCAGCTATCCGAACAGCGACACCCTGCATGCGGGCATCTATCAGCCCGGCACTCCGGCCGATAACGGGAATTACGGCAACTGGCCCTCTGGTGGCAACACCAATGCCGGCAAAGATATCAATGTGCTGGATGTCTACAATTCGCAAAGCAATTACGTGACCTGG
>RZZM01000349.1 GCA_009929845.1 Spartobacteria bacterium | reverse complement strand
CAACGAACGGTCAGGCTGACGCCTGGACAACGAACGGTCAGGCTGACGCCTGGACAGCACTCCGTTTCGACGGGTTGTGACCGTGGTGAAATCCGTGGGTTATCTTATCCGTCCGGGGGCTGTTCGGCATGTGATCGGGTTTTCGCACCGACCAGCAACTTCCTTGGTGTCACTTTAAGTGTCACAAGGTGAGAAGTTCTGAATGTCGTTTGGTCGCTTGTTAATATATTGTCAGTCATCCGCAACGGCGAAGTGCCTGCGCATGAAATTGGCGAATGATTCGACAATGCTGTACATGGCGGGGACAAGAAGCAGGGTGAGTACGGTGGCGACCATCAGGCCGAAGATCACGGCCACGGCCATGGGGGCCCACCACTGGCTGGACTCCGCGCCGGCGATGATTTTCGGCGGCCAACTGTGAATTTCCAGGCTGTAGCCGATGGCCATGGGAATCAGCCCGAGAATGGTGGTTATCGCTGTAAGCAGGACCGGCCGCAGGCGCATGGCGCCGGCCTCGATAATAGCAGCGGTCACATCGTCATGTTCTTCTTTGCGCTGCATGATGCAGTCAATGAGCACAATGGCGTTGTTCACCACGATGCCGGCCAGGCTGATGACCCCGACGCCGGTCATGATGACCCCGAAACGCATGCGGCAGATCAGGAGGCCCCACATGACGCCGACCAGGGACATGGCCACGGAAAATAAAATGATAGCGGGCAGCAGCACCGAATTAAACTGCAGCACGAGGATGATCAGGATCAGGCCGAGGGCCACGCCGAATGCCTTCAATAGAAACGCGCCGGACTCCTGCATGTCTTCGTTGTCGCCGCGATAGCGGATGGAATAGCCTTGTGGAAGGTTCACCTCCGCCATCCGTTCCTGGATGTCCACCAGGATTTTGTCGACGCCGCGTCCCTGTGTTTCGCCCGTTATCGTAACGACCCGTTTCTGGTCTTTGCGGTTGATCGCGCCGCGTCCGCCGGTATAGACCACGCTGCCCAGCGATGAAAGGGGAACGGACGCGCCGTTTTGCAGGGGAATAAAAATCCGGTCGAGGAGGTTGACGGTATTGCGCTGGTTTTCGGGCAGACGGATAGTGATATCGTATTCGTCTTCATCCGCGCGGAATTTGCTGGCTTCCAGGCCGTAGATGGCCATGCGGAGGAAGACGCCGATGGTATCCGTGTCGAGACCGAGCAGGGCGGCCCGGTCCCGGTCAACGCGGAATTGCAATTCGGGCAGGGCGTCTTCCATATCGTCCTGCAGGTCCACCAGGCCGGGCACTGTTTCAATGGTACGTTTGATGACGCCGGACAACCGTTCGAGGACGCCGAAGTCATCGCCGGAAAGTTCCAGGGCGATGGCCGCGCCGGTGGGAGGGCCTTCCTCTTCCTTTTCGACTTTTATCTCCGCGCCGGCGATGCGTCCGATATCATCGCGGATTTGCCTGATGGTTGCGAAGCTGTTGGTTAGGCGGTCCGGCGCGTCGACAAATTCGATATGGATATTGCCGCGGTGGGTGCCGCTGCTGCCCCCGAGGAACCCGCCCTTGCCGGCGCCCGCGGTCGTCAGGTAAAACTCGATATCCTGGTAGGCTTCGAGTTTTTTTTCAAAATTACTGAGCACGGCGTCCGTTCGTTCGATGCTGGTGCCCTGGGGGAATTTGAGGTCGATGGTGGCATTGCGCGGGTCGACATCCGGAAACAATTCCATACCGGCGCCGTAGCGTCCGTAGATTTGAAAAGAGAGGATCAGAAAGGCGATGGCGCTGAGGAGAACCGGCCCGCGGTGATGAAGAGTAGCCTGCAGCAGCCGTTCATATCCGTGTACGAAGGGATGTTTTTTTTCAGCGGCGTCCTTTTTGCGCGCCTTGATAAAAACCGAGCAGAAGGCGGGATTGATGATCAGCGCCACAAAGAGGGACGCGCTCAGGACAATAATCAGCGTGCGGGGCAGAAAGCCCATAAACTGGCCCATGACATCCGGCCAGAAGAGCAGCGGGGAGAAGGCGGCCAGGGTGGTCAGGGTCGAAGTGATGACCGGCCAGGCCACCTCCGAGGCGCCGCGTCGAGCCGCCTCTTTTTTGCTGAGTCCCAGGGTCCGGTTGCGGTAGATGTTTTCGACGATCACGATGGCGTTATCCACCAGCATGCCGACCGCGATCACCAGGCTGAACAGCACCACCATGTTGAGGGTGGTCCCCATGACATACAGCAGGGTAAAGGAGATGAGCATGGAAAAGGGTATGGCCAGGCCCACAAAAATGCTGTTACGCACCCCCAGGAACAGCAGCAGGACGAATACCACCAGCATAAACCCGGAGGTGATATTGTTTTCGAGTTCCTGGAGCATGCTGGCAACATAATCCGACTGGTCCATCACCACGGTCAGTGAAATACCCGGTGGCAGTGAGAACGTGTCGAGTATTTTTTTGACCTCGCCAATCAGGCTCACGGCGTTGATGCCGCTGCGTTTTTTGATGCTGAGGGAAATGCTGGGCTTTCCGTTGATACGCGAAATGGTTTCGATGTCCTTGAAGGTATCTGTTACGGTGGCGATATCCGTCAGGTAGACCGGTCGCCCGTTTCGCTCTGTAAGCAGCAGGCGGCGCATTTCAGTGACCAGTTCAAATTCGCCCGGAATGCGCACCTGGAACTTGTCGCCGGCCATTTCAATGTTGCCGGCGGTGATGGTGGAGTTTTCCCCGGCGATGCGCTGCATGACCTGTCCGATGGGGATGTTGTAGGCGATCAGGCGGGGCAGGTCGATTTCGATGCGGATTTCCCGCTCCCGGGCGCCGTTAATCTCGGCTTCCTTGATACCCGGCAGTTGGTCGATCTGGTCCTGCAGGTCCTCGGCCATGCGTTTGAGCCGGTTGAGGTCGGTATCGCCCGAAAGCGCAAAGATGAAAACCGGGGCATCCGAACTGAAGTTGAACGCGTCGACAATCGGTTCATCCAAATCTTTCGGCAAATCCTGTTTGGCCAGGTCAATCTTATCCTTTACGCGCTGCTTGGCCAGGTCGATATCCTCGCCGGCGGAAAACTCGATGGATATATTGCAATAGTTCTCGCCGGAAACTGAACTCATTTCCTTGATACTCTCCACGTCGTTGAGCTTCTTCTCAATGGGTATCGTGATGAGTTTTTCCATTTCTTCGGGGGAGGTCCCCTCGTAAATGGCCGTGATGAACACATAGGGAATGGTGATGTCCGGGGTGCCCTCGCGCGGCAGGCTGACGTAGCTGATGCTGCCGGCAATGACCAGCACGAAGACAAAAACAAATACCGCCGTGCGGAATTTTATGGCGTAGTTCGAGATAATCATGGTGTGGCATCCTGCGCGCGTTCCCGGACAACAGGGGCGCCGTCCACCAGGGCCCGGTGTCCCTCCACAATCACTTCGTCGCCGGGCGCCAGCCCGGCGCTGATGACCGCCTCGCTGCCGATCAGCGCGCCGATCTGGACGTTTCGTCGGACGGCATGGCCCTCCTGGAAAAGGAAAACCACGTGTTCGCCCTTTTGGGGAATGATGCTGGCGAGGGGAATAATCATGGCGTCATCCCGAAGGGCGCGGACAATCCGGCTCTCGGCGATCATGCCCGGCTTGAGGAGGTGCTTCGGGTTGGCGACGCTGACCTCCACGTCGAAGGCATTGCTTTTACGGTCGGCCAGTACGGCGAGGAAACTGACCTGCCCGGTGAAGGTCATTCCCGGGAGAGCCGCGACGGTGAACATGACCTCCTGGCCGACCGCCAGCTTGCTGATATCGCGCTCCGGGACATTGATGGCCAGCTTGACTTCATCCATGTCGACCACGGTAAACAGGGGGTCGCCGGCGCGGGCGTATTCGCCCAGCTCAATGCGCCGGTCATCCATGATGCCGTCGATGGGGCTGACGATCTCACACTGGGCGATGTTGACTTCCGCGTCGGTCACGGCGATCTCCGCCATTTCTTTCCTGGTTTTGATGTCGTCAAACTCGTCCACGGAAATGGCGCCCGCCTCGCGCAGGCCCTGTTGGCGTTCGAGGTCCTTTTCCGCCTCGCGGATATCGAGTTTGGCCTTGTTGAGCATGTGCTGCCAGACCCGCTTGTCCACTTCGAGCAGGAGCTGTCCCTTGCTGACCTGGTCGCCTTTGTCCACCGTCAGGCGGGTGACTTTTCCGTCCTTTTCCGCGGCCAGTTTCGCTTCGACGTTTGGTTCGATGCGCCCCGGAATAGCGATGACATCCGGGATGCTCGCCGGGGCCATGGTCGTGACGCGCACCACGGTGGGGTTCAGGGCGATCTCTTCCTTTTTCTCTTCCTTTTTCTTCATGGCGCCCATGAGGATGACCAGCAAAAGGATCAGGGCGAACACGGCCCACAGGACGACATGACTCAGTTTGGATTTTTTTTCAGGTTCATTCATGCGTTGGGTCTCCGGCATTTTCAAAAAATTCCTCATCACTCAGGCCGCAGGCGTACTGCAGCATGGCCAGGGCGGCCAGGTGACCGCGTAACGCGGTGGCGCGGGTCAGGCGCGCGCGGCTCAGGGCCAGGTTGGTATCGGTGAATTCCAGGTAGGTGGACAGGCCTGTATCATAGCGTGTTTCAGCTATCGCCATGCTTTTTTCGGCCAGCTCGACACTGTCCCCGCTGGCCTGGTAGGCCTCGGTCGCATGCTGTACATCCAGGAAAAATTGCTGGATTTCCAGGTCAACCGCCAGCTCTATATCCATCAGGTTGGCGCGCGCCTTGGCCAGGTTCATGTTTTTCGCGCGTACATTGGCGCGGCGCAGGCCCCCGTCGAGGAGGGGCAATTCGGCCATCAGTCCGACATTCCAGGACCATCGCCAGTCCTCATCGGAGCCGGTACTGGAGGGATTCTCGCCCTGATAGGCGCCTGTTGCATAGAGCTGGGGCAGGCGTTTTCCCCATTCGGCGCGCACATCCGCTTCATTAAGCTCAATCAGTTTGATCTGCTGCTGGATTTCCGGGCGGCGTGTACGGGCCAGGCGCCGCAA
>RZZM01000780.1 GCA_009929845.1 Spartobacteria bacterium | reverse complement strand
TGTCCTGAAGGGGCACTTCACCCTTTGGCCTGTACATGTGCTCGAAAGTGCGTGGAGGTGAAATGCCCCTTCAGGACATACATATAACAATGAATACACCCCAGGGCGGCGCGTTGTTTGCCCTGGGCTACGATGAATAGCCCTTTCAGGGCAAGGCGTGTTATTGTTACGTGTTTTCCGGTTGAAAAATGCGTCAAAAACGGCCAAAACGGCTGTTTTTACGGTTTCAAGCGCGAAAATGGCCCATTTTTGGTAAATTTTCGGCATTTTTCGCCGAAATCGGCCGTTTTTTGCGGGAGGGTCGCTGTCCTCAGCGACTGGACGGCGGGCGTGGATGCCTTGCGCCGTGCCCTGCGTACGCTGGTCATTGGGGACAATGACCCTCCCGGCTTTAATCCTTGGGGTAACCATGCAACTGTGGCCGCAAGAGGTTTTTTGAGAAGTTACGATTTTTTGCAAAAATTAATGCCCATCTTTGCCCCTTTTCCCATCCGCCTGCGTTCCTCCGACATGACAAGTCCGTGACAAAAAAATGCGTTTTCCTCCCCTTATTTGAGCTACTCCAAAAGCCCACATTATGCCATCACAGGCCGCTGATCTTCGGCTCAATAGCGCGGGATATCGTGCTGGGCATTCCACGGCTTGTTGTAGTAGCCGCGCTGGGAGAAATCCCACCGCAAGCCTATAAACATGGACAACCCGTTGATATCGCCGTTAAATCCACTGGAGACATAGTAGTAGGAGTAGCGTCCTTCCAGGAAGAGGGCGATGCCGCTGAACCAGGAAGGATAGACATCCACACCGCCACCCAGGTGCAGGCCAATCGCCGTATAATTCTTGCTTTGCGTGGATTTCCGATAAGTTCCTCCCTCCAGCAGCACCACTTCCTGGTCCGAGGTATCCAACAGCGCGAGATCAATGCCCCCACCCCACCATGGCACGAACAGGTTGGGATACAGGTGTTTCCGGCGGGCGTTCAACACCAGCTTGGTCACGGTCAGCTC
>RZZM01000779.1 GCA_009929845.1 Spartobacteria bacterium | reverse complement strand
GTCCGTCCTGTCCCTGCCCGGCGCATGGGTGACCCGTTTTTACCGCACACAGATACGTCCGGCCATTGGCGACCGATGCGAACTCCACCCCAGTTGCTCCGAGTATTTTCGGCAGGCGTGCGGCAAGCATGGGTTGCTGGGCTTCACCATATATGCCGACCGCGGCGTGCGGGAGCCGGATGTGGTCAAATACCAGGAAGAACCCGTGATGATTGATGGCACAATTAAGTTCGCTGATCCGCTGGAGGCGCATGATTGGTGGATGAAAGAATAGAGGAAGACACATGAGCAGAGGGCGATACATCTTGTTGGCGCTGGGATGGTGCTGTGCGGCATTGACGCCATGTACATCTGTTGCGGATGATCCCGCGTTGACCCTGGCCGTTGAACTCGCGCGGGACGGGGACCATCACGCCGCGGCCATTGAGTTTCGGCGCCTGGCCCTGTCGGATTATCCGGAACCGGACCGGGGGCGTTATTTCTGGATGGCGGCCTATGAATACTGGCGCAATGAAGAACCCGCGCCCGTGCCGAATATCCTGGACCGCGCCGAAACACACGCGCCGGATATCTACAATGACGCGATGTTGCTGCGCGCCGAGGCCGCCCTGCAGGAAAGAAATGAAACCGAAGCCCTCTTTTATCTCGAAAGTATATCCGCCAGTCGTGAAGCGGAAGCCATACTTCGAGAGTATGCGACCCGGCGGATGGCGGCTGTACACCTGCGTCGGAAGGACCCGGTATCGGCTGTCGAGTCCCTGCGGGACGGTCCCGGCGATTACCCGGCGCAAATCGCGGCGATTGACGCCTATACCCGCGGCAAGGACAAGAAGCCGCTGATCGGCGGGTTGCTGGGGGTCGTTCCCGGCCTGGGATATTTCTATGCCGGGGAATGGGCCAACGGCCTGCGGTCCATTATCCTGAATGGCATCTTTATCTGGGGAATGGTCGAGACCGCCGGGGAAGACCAGTGGGGGACCTTCACGGTCCTCAGCTTCTTTGAAC
>RZZM01000348.1 GCA_009929845.1 Spartobacteria bacterium | reverse complement strand
CTGTCCCCGTAATCTTCTTTTTATACCACCCGCTGTGCTGGAGGGCACAGAGGACACGGAGATAACTGCTGTATATTTTTGAAACAACATGTGCTAAAGGATTTTCTTCTCCGTGTTCTCCGTGTACTCCAGTGACCAACGGGAACGGGTGGTTCAGCTTTTTTTTTACAACCGCTGCGCCAGGAATAAAAGACACGCATTTTTTAAAATCGATAGTCGAACCTCAATATTTTTGCAGCTCGGGGCCATTTCGGCCTCTTTGGGCTTCGAAAATGCCGTCCAGGGCCCTCCGAAAGGCCTGCACGAGCCAAAAAATGGCTATTTTCGCGCCAAATATTTTTTGAACGGAAGAAAACAAAGCTAACAAAGTTTCTCTGTTCCCTCTGTTACCTCCTGTCTGCCTATCTCCGTGCACTCCGTGGACTCCAGCGAAGCGGGTGGTAAAGAAATCGCGGCGGTGGTATCGGGCGTGCTATTTTAGTGAAAAAATGCCATTTTTGGCTAAAAAAGTGACTTAAAGTCTATGAATTGCGGCACCGAAGTGAACATTTTGTCGGCAAACCTGACTGTTTTGCGGTCGAGGTACCCAAAAATTGCCATGGCGGTCGAAAATATGCCTGAAAAAGGGCATTTTCGGGTGTTTCGGGCCAAGGATGGGGGGGTTGCCTATGGTTTGGAGGCCGAAAATGGCAAAATTACGCCTATTTCGGATGCGGTGGGGCCTACTGAGCGCATTCAGGGGCAGTTGAATCAGTCGATGGCGCAATTGAGCAATTTCAGCAAGCCGGTGCTGATTATGGGGCTTTATCCGGGCAATGAACTGCTTTTTGTGTATGATTTTTGCGAAAAAACGCCCGGAAACCATGCAAAACAGCCGATTTATGTCTGTATTGACTCATTTCCGTGTTTTTTTGGGTTTTTGCAGGCGTGGGATGTGCGACGGGTGCTAGCGGATGAGCGGGTTCACTTTTTTATGGCCGGGGAGACCGGGGAGGTCATTGCGGATTTTCAGCGGAATCCGGAGCGGCCTTACGCCTTTACACTGCTCAGCGGCGCGCCCGCGGCGCGTCTGAACCAGCTCATGCCGCCATTTGCCTCGCTGGTGGTCGAGCGCGACCGGGAACTCGAGCGCATGCTGGTTGAAAACGAGTTGTATTACAACATGCTCAGCGACGAGGGGCTGGCGAAGATCATTTCGGGCGGCGGGGCACGCAAACCGCGTATCCTGATGCCTACCTGTTCGTGGTCGACGTTCGTGCAGCACAGCACGCGGGATTTGTGCGCGGCGATGGAACATCTGGGCTGGGAAACGCGTGTCATCAATACCGACGCCATGTTGACCAAGTACTACCTGGCCCACCAGATCAACACTTTTAAACCGGATGTTTTCCTGTTCATCGACCACTTGCGCGGCGAGGCGGCGGATGTCTATCCGGCCAATATGCTGTTTGTGACTTGGGTCCAGGACGAAATGGACCACTTTTTCCAGGAGCAGGCCGGGACCTTTCTACGAAGCAACGCCCAATTGCGCAAACGGGATTTGCTGGTGGGCTATGTGGACCGCCTGTCGGACCCCCGGTATGGTTATCCGCGTGATCGCCTGGTCAAGATGAGTATTCCCGCCGACACCAATCTCTTCAAACCCGTGATCCTCAGCGCGGACGATCAGAAAAACTATGGCTGCGACCTTGCCTTTGCCAGCAATGTCAGCACATCGACCGAACGGCTGATGGAGGAGCAGATCATCCCGGAATTGACCGCGCTGGGATTCGGCGAGGCCTGTCTGTGCGCGATTCATGATCACCTGTGGGCGCAGTACCGTCAGGGTCGAACCTTTTCGATGCCGGCGAAATTTGAACGCGAACTCCGGTTGTTTCCGGCCTATGCGCAGGCGGCGGGCCTGGTATCGGAGGAAGACCGTCAGCGTGCGCATACGCTCCTGTACTGGCGATTGAACAACGCTATCTACCGGCATGTGGCGCTGGAGTGGGCGGACGAGCTGGGGCTGGATATCCATCTATATGGCGAAGGATGGGAACGGCATCCGCGTTTCGCGAAATACGCGCGTCCGGCGGTTACGCACGGCGAGGAATTGAACAAGGCCTACCAGGGGGCGCGGGTGAACCTGCACCTGAATGTCGCGCAGGGCATGCATCAGCGCATTTGGGAACTGCTGGCCGCGCACGTTCCGATCCTGATGCGCAGCCGGGAGCCGAGTCCGGCGCGCGAGCCTCCGTTGATGACCATGCAGATGCTGGCCGACAGCCTGTGCATGGACCCGTTCGGGGAGGCCTTTTCCATCCTGCTGGAGGCCAACAGCACCGAAGAATGGCTGGTGGACTGGATTTTCCGCCAGGCCCTGCACCTGCATTTCCAGGACGATGCAGGGTCCGGGCGCGCGCCGACATGCATCACGACCGCGCAGGTCCTCAAGCACATCCGGAGCGTCATCCTGGCCCGCCCGGACTATGTGGTGCCGGTTCGCGAGGCCTTCCTCTTTGACGACAAGGCCAGTTTTGCCGCGGCCATGGCGCGTGTGGACGAGTACCGAAGCTCAACACGACACCCCGTGCGGACACCAGGTTATGAATTTACCGCCGAGGAACTCACCGGGCGCCTGCTGGAGCTGCTGGACGCGCCCGCGGACGCCGACCCGGCCCTGAAACCCGAAATCGTCCGGCCCACGATGTACGGCGGCATCCTGGATGCCGTTGTCAAGTTGGCGGCGCTCTTCGCCCACCACACCAAAACTGTACGCGAGGCCCCGAAAGACCAGACCTGGATCAATCCGATTCTGCAGGCCTTCGAGGAATTTCCGCTCAAGACCCACGAATTGCGGGTGCGGCTGGCTGACGTGCTGGCGCACGCGCACCGACCCGAGGCGGTGCTGTGCTGCCTGCCGGACAACATCGCCAACGTTCCGTTGTCCGATGACGTCCTCACACGCCTGGCGGGGGTATATATCGCCTGCGGCGATTTGCGCCGCGCGGCCTGGCAGTTGTCCAGGGTGCGCGAAGAACAACGCTACGCCTACTGGCACACCCTGCGGGGCACACTGGACCTCGCGGAAGGCCGTTATGTGAGCGCTATGGCGCATTTGAACACCTCGCAGGACGCCCGGACGGATACCCTGGCGGCCCTGGCCGCCGTGGCCGTGGTCATCCAGCGCGCGACGGATAATCCGACCCCGATCATCGATGCCCCGGCAACCATCGCCTGGCTGCTTGACCAGGCCGCGGCGCTGGACACCACGATCCCCTGCAACCTCCCCGCCTCTCCCTCCATGCAGGACATGGAAGGCCTCTATCACTTGACCCTTTGGGCGCACCGCGGCAACCATCCCGCCGCCCTGCGGGCCATACGCGACGCCCTCGCATTCAACGGACTTCCCGAAAGCGCGAGTGCCCTTGCCCGGTACGGGACCCTTTGCGCCTGGCTGGGCTTTCCGGACAAAAGCGTCGAAGCCTTTGAGCAGATCACCCGACAGTACGCCGCCACGGAACCTGCTGTCCGGATGCTTATACAAAACCAGATGGCCTGTCGGCAATTCCAGAAGGCCGAGGCCCTGACACGCTGCCACGCGCAGCGTTACGCCAACCGCTACTGGTGGCAGTATTACTCGCTGATGCTACGACACATCACCGGGACCCCGGTACTGGAAAACGAGTTGCCCACCATGACGCCGGAGGGGGTCCGTGAAGACATCTTCATGACGTTATTCGGATCGCTGGCCGCGCACTGCGGGCATGCGCACATGGCGCTGTCGCTGCTGGCGCGGGGCGGCGGACACGCCCTGGCCCAGGTATATACGGCCATTGCCCACCGGGAACAGGGCGACCGGGCCGAGGCCCAACGCCTGCTGGCCCCCTTCAAGCCAGTGTATGAAAACGGCGTCTACCTGGCTGAAGAGAACGCGGCACGTATCGCCGAAGCGGTCCTGGTCCCGTTCTTCGGCCTGACGGACCGGCGCCACTTCTGGAACAGCATGGTTGCGGCCGCGCTCACGGGCCCCTGTGACGAGGCCGTCGCCTATGTAAAGAAAAGCGCCACGACGCCGACCGGCGCTTGGCAAAGCGACGCGGATAGTGTTCAATACCCGCAACAGAAACAAGGTGGTCAACACATTGAATAGCCCTGTAGACAACTCGTTATATGCGGCGCCGCGGCACATTGCCGACACCACGGACTGCTATTTTTACCATACGCTCGACATTCCCGGCGTGGGGACCATCCCCGGCGACTGGGACTTGCGCGACAACCCGGAGGACTATCTCGGGGGCATCGACTTCCGGGGCAAGCGGGTGTTGGAGCTGGGCACGGCCAGTGGTTTTTTATGTTTTCATATGGAGCAGGCGGGCGCGGAGGTTGTCGGGTACGACCTGGGCGATGATCACTCCTGGGATGTGGTGCCCTTCGACTGCATGGACCCCGACGACCTGGCCCACCGCAAATCGGACCTGGTCCGTCAACTGAAAAACGGCTATTGGTACGCGCACGAGCAGATGGGGTCCGCGGCGCGCGTTGTGTATGGTTCGGTGTATGCTATACCGGCGGGTATCGGGCCGGTGGACATCGCGACTTTCGGGAGCATCCTGCTGCACCTGCGCGATCCTTTTTTGGCCATGTACAACGCCTTGCGCCTGGCGAAGGAAACCGCCATTGTCACCGATCTTGCACCCGATGACTATGCCTTTTCGGCGCAGCCCATGGGACAGCCCCTCTCCCCGACCCTTTTCACCAACCCGCCCGCGCTGCGGTTCCGGCCCGACCCGCAAACCAATCCCAATCCGCACGCCTGGTGGGAACTCTCCCCGGAAATCGTCTGCCGCTTTCTGCGGGTACTCGGGTTTGAACCCGCGCAGGTACGCTTTCATCGACAGAAGTTCAAGGGCGAGCTTCGGAATCTGTTTACAGTAGTTGGACACAGAAACAGGAAAGATTATTGAACGATGCATACGATGTATGAACAGAACCCACCGGAAATTCCCAATGTCATCATCGACCACATGGTCAGGACGTTGCCCTTTGAGAATCTGGAGGCGCTCGAACTCGA
>RZZM01000046.1 GCA_009929845.1 Spartobacteria bacterium | reverse complement strand
CTTAAAAGCTAGTGGATCACCGCTTTGGGAAATGTGTATGGCTATACAAAATTCTTAATAAGAGGTTGACGGGACAACTCAGTTGCCCCTCCAGGATTAGTATTCCCTGCGCATGAGGCTGCGGCGGCCCAGGAGGAGGGGGACGGTAGTCATGAGGAGGGTGAGGAGGAGCAGCCAGAGCAGGGCGAAGGCGGTGTATTCGTACAGGACGACATCCGGGAGGCGCAATGTGCGGTGAAGGTGGAGGATAAAGGCGAAGGGGAAGAGGGTGGCCATGATGTAACCCAGGCACAGGACGAGGTTGAGGGTGCCGCCGAAGCTCGATACGATGACGGAGGGGTTGCGCTGTCGAAGGTCGGCGAAGATGGCGCCCAGGCCGATGGACAGGCCGGCTACGGAGCAGGCGACACCGATCGCTTCGGCCAGGCTGATGATCTGGATGAGCAGATTGACCCGCAGCATCTTGACGCAGATGGTCATCAGGCCCGCGCATACCACCAGCATGACCACCAGCGCCAGTGCAAATTTTGCCGCCAGGATGCGGCCCATGGAGGACGGGGAAAGGCCCAGCACCCAGAAGCTGTGGCCTTCGAGGCTCAATTGCGGATAGACAAAGCGGCATCCCAGAGAGGAAAGGACCGCCGCGATGCTGAAGACATTCAGCAGGGCAATGATGTTGCGCCAGTCCTCCGGCAGCCGGTCGTAATGCAGGTTGCGCAGGTTCAGGAAATAAATGGCCAGCAGGCCGAAGAAAAAGATGCTTTGCGACCATTGGGCGGCGTCGCGGAAGAACGTGCGGATGTCCTTGACCATCACCGCGCGGATGTCGGAGGGCAGGAAAAACAAGGCGGAATTGAGTCCGCGCAGCAACAGGACGCCGCGCCTGCGTTTCCCGACGGCGTAGGCGATCCGCTGCCAGGACTCGTAGTACAGGCGGTGCGCGAGCGCATCGAGCAGGGCGAGGACCAGCAGCAGGTTGATCACCAGGACCGACCAGAGCATGGCCGCCCGCGGCCATTGCCCGCGGCTGGTCGCCATGATCCCTTCCGAGACCCATCGACTTGGCCACAGGGGATAGGCCGCCATTTTCAATCCGGGCACCAGGTTCGCCAGGCTCACCGCCACGCCGGATTTCACTTCCGGGACCTCTTTTTGAAAATACCAGACCGTCAGTCCGCCCAGCAGCGGCAGCAGGATTCCCAGCACCAGTCCCATGCGTTTGAGGGGCACCCATCGGATAAAGACCATGGTGGCGGCCAGGGCGATTGCGGAGCAGAGCATGATGAAAGGAATGGAATAGACCAGCGTCCACAGCGAAAACGCCCACGGGAGTTTTTCGTGGTAGGCGTAGGCGCCGACGAACGGAATGATGATAAACCCGAAGGCCCAGGAGGACAGCCAGGTACTTTCCAGGTATTTATGATAGACGATATCCCGAATGTTGACCGGTTGCCGCAGGAGATAGGTGATATCCTCCGAGCGATACAGCGACCCGAACGCGGTGATAATACTCGACAGGGTGATCAGGAGGCCCAGGCCGAAAAAGAAGAGGGAAAACATCTTTCGAATAACCACCAGGCCGACGCCGCCCATTTTTTCCAGAAACCAGAAGGCATCCACGAATAGCGCCCACAGTCCGCCAGTAAAGAAAATGGCGAACAGGACAATGATAAAGACCTTGAAGGAAGAGTGTTCCTTCACGGTCCGGCGCATATTCCACAGGGAACGCCAGCTCTTCTTCAGCAGTTTGTACAGACCACCCATACGCATCTCCGCCTTACGGCATGGCCTCGCTGTAATCCCGGTCCGCGGTCAGGCTCAGGAAGACCGACTCCAGGCGGTCTTCGCCCTGGAACTTGTCGGCAATCTGCTCGAGGGTGCCCAGCGCAACCAGTTGTCCCTTGTTGATGATGCCGATCCGGTCGGCCATGGCCTCGGCCAGCGCGAGGATGTGGGTAGTCAGGAAAATGGTCATGCCCTGCCGTGTCCGCTTTTTCAATAGATCCTTGATCAGGCGGATGCTGTATGGGTCCAGCCCGACAAACGGTTCGTCGACAAACATGATTTGCGGGTTATGCAACAGCGTCGACACGTAGGTCAGGCGCTGCCGCAGGCCGTGGGAAAGGTCTTTGACCAGGACATCGCAATAATCCTGCAAACCGAACAGGGCAAAGGAGCGTTCATATTCGTCGCGCACTTCGTTGCGCGACATATCGTAGAGTTCGCCGGTAAACTCGTAGAACTCCCGTGCGGTGAGCCGTTCGTAGATAAACGGCTGATCCGGAATGTACCCGGTAATGCGGCGCGCCGCCAGCGGATCGGCGTGCATATCGACCCCGTTCAGGGTGATGAGCCCTTCTGTGGGGCGCAGCAGTCCGCAGAGCATTTTAATGGTGGTGGTTTTCCCGGCCCCGTTCGGCCCCAGGAAACAGAATAATTCCCCTTTGGGAATGTGCAGGTTCAGGTTATGGACCGCTTCAAAATCGCCGAATTTTTTTGTAAGGTGCTGTATCGTGATCATAGGCTATGGCTCGCTTTTAAGAATCTTGATGTTTAGTTTTCCCATGACGCTCATCAGTTTGAGCTGGGTGACAAATTCGCCTTCGACGAGACGAATGTGGGTGGCGTCGGCGGTAAGTTGTCCGAGGGTGGGGTCCATTTCGATCCAATCATCGAGGTAGACGGCCGGCCAGGCATGGTAATAAAACGCGCCGTCCATATAGACCACACCGAGGCAGACGCGGGCCGGCACGCCCGCGGCGCGCGCGAGGGCGGTAAAGAGCCAGGTGTGTTCGTTGCAGTCACCCCGCATGGTCTTGAGCACGTCCAGGGCAGACGGCAGGCTGGTGGTCGGGTCTTTTTCGATGTGCTTGTAGACCCATTCCCCAATCAGTCGCGCTCGTACGGCGCGGTCGGTCTCCTGTTTGACGATGCGCTCGGCCTGTCGCTTGATGAGCCGGGCGTCCGACTGGATAAAGGCGGAAGGTTTGAGGTACGCCTGCGCCGCGGCGGGCAGGGCGGCGCGCACATGGTCCTCGGGCCATTGCTGCTGGACCAGGCGCATGGTGACCCGGTTGGTTTCGTGTGCGATGATGACCTGCCGGTCGGACGCCAGCTCTTCGACGGGAATGCGAATATCATCCAACTGGACTTCCAGGAGGGTGGTTTCGCGGGGCGTCCGGATGATGCCGCGCGCCGGAACGGCCATGGCGGTCAGCATGTCCGTATCGTTTTCATCCACCGAATAGGCCACCGCCTCTTCCGGGGTGCAGGCTTCCATCATCCATCCGAAGGGGGTCTGCTGCCGGATGAGGCGACCTTCGTCATTCAGCCAGGTGAGCATTTCGGTGCCCTGGTATTCCGACGACAGGACAAGCGTTCGTATTGTGGCCCCCGCGTGTTCGATCTCCTCATAGCGTTGCGCCTTGACCATGACATCGATGATTCCCAGGGTGGAGGGGTCCAGGGTGCGCACGGTCAGTTCTTCGCCCGGTTTCATGCGGGACATGCTCAATTCCAGCATGGGCGAATGAATGATCACATCCTCCGGCAACTCGACATTGATCTCCCGGCGGCCCGCCGGGGAATCCGTGACGACCTCAAAAATATCACCCATCACCCGGTACCCGTCCAGGCGGAACATGTATTTGGAATCGGTGGAGAGTCCGAAGCGAAAGCGTTGCAGTTTATAATCGCCATTGAGGGAGGCATTGGCCGTAATGCGCAGCCGCTGCATTTCGCCGAGGATATTCATGTCCAGCACGGTTTCGTTATCCAGCATGTATCGGGCGTCGGGATCATCTTCGGGCATTTCCATGGTGGTATGGCTGTAGCCGATCTGCTGGTCATTGAAGACCACCCGCATCCAGGAATCCATCAGCAGGGGGCCGTCGGCCAGCAGGTCGCGGTATCCATCCATGGAACGGACGAACCATTGGGGAAAGGCTTCATAGCGAACCAGCCAGGCCATGGCCAGTATCCAGGCGAGCGCAATGGCCAGTTTTATGCATCGGCCTTTGGTCATGGGGCGTCCCCCGCGTGTGGTGTTGGCGGCGAAACAACCAGGCAGCCCGCCGCGTCGAAGGCGCCCTGGTCACCGGTGCGCAGCCACCCCTCGGCCAAAGCAAAGGGAACAAGATGCCCGTCGACCATCCTACCTTCCGCCAGGGCATGGCCGGCGCATTCAATGTCGCCGGCCTCGTTCAGTCGGACCTTGCAGTAGGCGTGCGGTTGCCCGGAGGTGTCCCTGGATGCCAGGGGGACATTCAGGGCCGCGCAGGTCAGCATACCGGGGGAGCAGGGGCTGATATACGCCCCGAACACGTTCAGTTTCTGCCGGCGCGCGTGGGGCAGGATGTCCGCCGGGGTTTCGCCGCTGAATACGACAATATCTTTCATCTCGCGCAATACGGCCACGGAGGCCTCGTCGTTGAGCAATACCTTGAGCTGGTCAACGGTGAGGGTCACATGGGTTACATCGTATTTTTCGATAGCCTCGATGAGCGTTTCGCCGGGCGCGGGCAACGCCAGTACGGCGCCGCTGACGATACAACGGAACATGGCATCCAGTCCGCCGGGACGATAGAGCGGTACGGCTGAAAGCCACCGGTCCTTGGCGGTGATACGGATGATGTGGTTGATGCCCAGGGCGCTGTAGTAATGTGCGCCGTAGGAATAGGCGTACAGGGCCGGGGCGTCGTGTTCGCGGCAGGTGAGGATGGAGGCCATTCGTTTCAGCGGTATCCTCGGGCGGTGTCTGGCCTTCATTTTGTCGATATAGCCGACATACTCTTCGATCAACTCAATGGAGGGGCCCAGGTTCGAGAAGGCCGCCTTGCGCGTGGTGTTGGTCACCAGGCGTGTTGCGTCCAGGGCCCGGATGATCTCTTTGAGTTCTTCGGCGGGGGTCTCCGGGTTCACGGGGCAGGCCACTCCCCCCTGGCGCATTATGGCCAACAGCAGGACAAGCGTTTTCCAGTCGAGAGGCAGGGCCAGCACAACACGTTCCCCTTCGGCCCACGCATGGCGTTGAAGCAGCTTGGCGGTTGCGCAGACACATTGTTCGAGTTCGCTGTAGAGCAACACGCCGTCCGGCCCGGCTACGCCGGGCTGGTTGACGGAAATATGCGCTGTTTCATTCAATGGACAGCAGATGTCGTTCATGCACTACTCCAGTTCCTTTACGCGGTTCCTGTCCTGTTTTGCTTTTTCTTCATCGCCAAGCGCCTGCCAGATTTGCGTGCGCAGCCTGTAAACATCCACCTGATCAGGCGCTAAGTCAAATGCCAGCGCGCAATTATCCAGCGCCGCCTGAAACGCGCTCAACCCGAAGCAGGCCTCCGCCCGCAGCCGGTAGAGTTCCGCGCGCCGGGGATCGCGTACGATGGCCTTGTCAAAATCATCGCGGGCCCGGTCGTGCCGCCCCATGAACAGCATGACTCGTCCACGGTTGAGGTAGGCCTCTGTCAACTCCGGATCGATGGCTATCGCCCTGTTCAAATCGTCCAACGCTTTTTGCATATCGCCTTGTCTCATATAGAGTGCTGCCCGGTTACACCGCGAAGCAGCATGACGGGGATTATTGAACAGCGCCTCGTCAAAATCCATCCGGGCTTTCTTAAAAAGATTTATGTCGAAATAAGCGATACCCCGTTGCGCATAGGCATCCGCGGAGTGCGGATTGATGGCGAGAGCGCGGGTGAAATCCTGCAGGGCCTCGCGATATTGCTTCTGTTTTTTGCGGGCCACCCCGCGGTTCAGGTACGCGGCAAAACAGGCCGGGTCCATCCTGATGGCCTGGTTATAAGCGGCAACAGCCGCCGCAAGGTCCCCTTGCTGCTGGTAGGCGATGCCTTCGTGGACATGGAGGTCCGGCGTTTCCTTTCCCGCTTCGCGCGCCGCTTCGAAGTCTTCGAGCGCGAATTCCGGATACGGCGAGTCCAGCCAGGTCAGGCCGCGGGTATGCCAGGCGTCGGCCACGCCTTCTTTTTTGAGCGCTTCGTTCTGCAGCGAACGGGCCAATTCCAGGTTGCCCGATTCGCGATGAAGATTCCCCAGCAGGATGTAAGGGAGTGTCCAGTCCGGCTGTAGTTCCCTCGCCTTTTCGTAGTCCGCCAGGGCCTCGTCGGTCTTGCCCTGGTTCTTCAGCAACTGTCCGCGCACGCAATAACTCATGGCATAGGACGGGTCTTGTTCAATCGCCTGGTTGGCGTCGCGGAGCGCGGCGGCCTCGTCGCCAATGGTCTGGAACAGAATGGCGCGCGAACACCAGGCCGGGGCCAGGGCGGGGTCCAGGCGAAGGGCCTGTTCATAATCATGAATCGCCTTCCAGTTTTCCCCGTCGCGCGCCCACACGCCGCCGCGCGCGGCGTACATCAGCGGGTCGGCGGGCGACAGGGCGATGGCCTCGGAAAGGTCCGCGACGGCCAGCTCCTGATTTCCGTTCATAAAGTGCAGCAACGCGCGGTCGTGATAGGCCACGGCCTTTCTGTTGCGTGTTGCCGTGGCGGATGAAATGAACTGGGTATAGAAATCGATAGCCGCTTGAAAGTCGCCCCGGCCGATGGCCGTCTGGACCTCGTTGAAAGGGAAGGGGGTCTGGGCGTGGGTCGGCCATACCGGACAAGACATGAGGGCCAGCAGGGAGACGAACAAAGTGAGGGCCGTGTTATGGATGAACCAGGTCATGCGAACGCAGGCGGTCAGCCTTTGCTTTGTCCCCCTCGCCCATAGCCTGCCAGGTACGTGCGCGGGCCAGGTAGGCATCCACAAGAGCCGGGTCCAGTTCAATCGCGCGTGTGAAGTCTTGGATGGCTTTTTCATAATCGCTGACCCCGTGATAGGCCTGTCCCCTCAACACCAGGACATCCGTTCGCGAAGGGTCCAGGTCGAGGGCCCTGGAGAAGTCGTTCAGGGCCAGCTCGTGCTGCCCCTGCAGGCTGTAGACCCGGCCGCGGAAGACATAGCCCAGCATCATGCTGTCGTCCATCTCGAGGGCGCGGTTCAAATCCTCCATGGCCACGGCATAGTTGGCGCGTCCGTATTGCAGCAACCCGCGCCGCGCATAGGCGGGCGCGTAATCCGGCAAACGTTCAATGACCTCGTTGTATTCCTGCAGGGCCTTCTTTTCCATCCGCATGGCTTCATAGGCCATGGCGCGGTGAAAAACCGCGTCCACCGAATTGCGGTCGAGTTTAACCGCCCGGTTGAAATCCGCGAGGGCCAGGCGGGTGCTGTCCCGGGCCAGGAGGATGCGTCCGCGGGCGACATAAGCCGCCGCAAAATGGGCGTTCAGGCGCAGGGCGTATTCGTAATCCGCGAGGGCGTTGTTTTCCTCTTCGATTACGAGCCACAAATCACCGCGTTTCACGTACAAATCCGGTTCCCGGGGGTTGCGATTGATCGCCTGTGTGATATCGCCGATCTGCAACATGGTTGTTTCGCGCAGCGCTTCTTTCGGATCAACCGCGGACTGCTCCGACGCTTGTCCCTGTGTTTCCATGACCTCGGCATTCACACCGATGGTGTCCGCCTCGGAGATCGCCTCATCGGTCATGGTGATTGTCAGGGCGATTTCTGATTCATCAACTTCATCCGGTACGGCGGCGGGTTCCGGTGTGGGTTCAGGAGCCGGTTCCGGCGCAGGCTCTGTGGTCGGTTCCGGCGTTGGTTCCGCGGCAGGCGCTGTGTTCGGTTCCGGTGTAGCTTCCGGCGCTGGTGTTGCGGCCGGCGTTGGCTGTGGGGCTTCCGCGGTCCGGGCGGCAAGTTGCATGGGCGGTTCCTCGCCAAACAGGGGCAGGGCGCCGTCCTGGATGTTGGGGTTGTCTTCAAATGCGGCCATGTCAATGGGGGCCGGTTCCCCTGCTTCAACGGGAGCGGGTTCCTCTACTTCAACGGGCGTGGGTTCCTCCACTTCAACGGGCGTGGGTTTCTCGACGGGAAGCGCGACCACCTCAACCGACTCCGGGACGTCAATCTCTTCAACCGTTTCCATTTCCGCCGGGGCGGGTTGTTCCTTTGCGACTTGTTCCGCCCGGGCGAGTTCGATGGCGCTGTGCAGCGCCTCGAAGCGCGTTTGCGCGTCCTGGAGGGCCGGATTCAGCGTGCGGGCCCTTTCGTAATCCTCCAGGGCGTCGTCAAACCGGCCCTGGTTTTCGAAGAGGATACCGCGCTGTACATAGGCGTCGGCAAAGTCCGCGTTTCGTTCGATGGCCTGGTTATAGTCGTTGAGCGCCGCGCGCGTCTTTTTGTTCCGGTGGTAGAGGCGCCCCCTCGCCAGCCAGATGGCGGCGATATCCGGACTGTATTTCAGGGCGCGGCTGTAGTCTTTGATCGCCCGGTTGTCCTCGCCGGTCTGCGCGTAGATTTGCGCGCGATTGATGTAGGCGGAGACACGTTTCTTGTCTATCTTGAGCGCTTCGGCAAAGTCCCTGACCGCCTCGTCAAAATGTCCTTCCGTCAACCGGATGACGCCGCGGTCGTGGTAAAGGGTCGCCAGTTGCTCCCCGCTGACCAGGCGGGAATCAATGACCTGCGAATAGAGCGCCGCCGCCTCGTCAAGCTGTCCCTGTTGCGCCGCGGCCTTGGCGGCCGGAATCCTATCCAGCACGGACTGGTTTTCTTTTTCCCTGGACTGTTCCTGCTCCTTCGCCAGGGTGGCCTCACGTTGCTTACGTTCAAGTTCGGCTTCCCGTTTCGCCTGTTCGGCCTCCTCTGCCCTGAGGGCTTTGAGCGCTTCACGTTCCTTGCGGGCGGCCTCCGCCATCAGGCGGGCTTCTTCTTTTTCCTGTGCCAGGGCGCGCTCACGTTCTTCGCGTTCGGCCTTGGCTTTCAGGCGGGCCTGGTCCTGCCGATAGTTCTTGGCGGCCTTCCAGCGGGCCTTCACATCGTCCGCTTCCGCGTTGTACTTTAGCGCCGCCTCGAAGTTTTCAGCGGCCTGCATGAAGTCTTCGTTGACCTCGTAGAGAAGACCGCGGGCATAGAAGGCGTCCCCGTATTCGGGTTTGAGTTCGATCGCCTTGTCGAAATCCTGCAGGGCGCGGGTGTTGTCGCCCGACTGGCGATAAAAATTACCCCGGGCGTAGTAGGCCGAAGCCAGCCCGGGGTTCAATTGTATCACGCGCGAGTAATCCTTGATGGCCCGTTTCCATTCGCCCTTGCTCGCGTAGACCTGCGCGCGGTTCACGTAGGCGAACACATTGTCCGGGTCCATTTTTATCGAGCGGGTAAAATCGTCGATAGCCCGGTCGAAATCACCCCGGACCAGGTACAACGTCCCCCGGTCATAATAGGCCCGGGCCCGTTCATCGCCGGGGGTGTCCCTGGATTCAATGCACTCGGTATACAGCGCCAGGGCGGCAGGCACGTCACCGCGCAGCGAAGCCTCTTTCGCGGCGGCATAGTCCGCGCGTGCATTCAGCCCCGCAAGGGCCAAATACACGCACAGAAGAACGGTCGGGACCGTCCTTGAAAAACGTGCATTCACATCCATAATCTGGCTGTAACCGGCAATTCCTTACACATCCGGACCGATCAGAACGCGTAAGAAATTTTCGTTGACGCTACAACATCTTCATCCGTATGTTTACCGGCGCCGCCATAGACATTAATGGCCAGCGCTTCGGTGATTTTGTAACACAGGCCGCCCTGGAAGAACATGGTGTACGAGTGGTTATTCACTTCTTCATCCGCGGCTTTCATTTCGCCAAGCACGGCAAACCGTTCGCTCAAATCCCAGATAACAGAAATGGCCAGCGAGGCCACATTGTCGCGATTGTCATAAATCTCGTAACGAAGGTCGGCGACAAACTGCACGACTTCCTCGACGACCGTACCGACGGCGATACCGCCCATGAAATGGGTTTTTCCTTCGCCCAGGCCTTTGTCTTCATCGCCCGTATTGAAGAATACCTCCGCGTGCGGGATCACAAACGGATAGGTAAAAATATCTTCGAAGGCCAACAGTTCAAACCCGGCGGAAACATCGCCAATGCCGGATTCATCGCTGCCTGTTTCCGGGCGGATCGAGCCATAGGGGACCTTGGCGAAAAGGGCGAAATTATCGGCCACGCCGAACCGACCGTACGGGGTGCCCCACCAGACGTCGGTTTCCTGGTCTTTCGCCAGTTCTTTCTTGTTGAGTTGCTTGTATTGCCCCACGGCGCCCACTTCAAAGCGGTGCTTGCCCGGGAAGGCATTCTCCTTTGTCAGCAGCGGACGCATGGCCTCGCCATAGATTGAACCTGCCGCTAAAACTGCCATTGCAACCATGACAAACTTCCTGATCATCATCACTCAGCCTCCTTTGGGTCGTACACATTTCCAATACAAATATAACATATGCCAGTACACACTAGCGAAAACTGTTTAAAAGCACCATAATAAAATCAATAAAAATATGCACTTTTCGCTATTATGCGAATTGCTGTGAAGCAGGCCGTCTGCCACCCGGATAAATCCGCCGAAGGCATGGGGTCCGGGGCAGGAAACGCCTTTAAACGGCTTTTTCTGAAAACAGCCCAAAAAACACATAAATAAAGTAATAAATTCACAAGAAATGCGGGGCGATGGTTAAAATTGTTGAAAATTGGAACAAAAAGTGCTTTTTTTTACCCGATGCACGGTTTTCGATGAAAAAAGAAGGATATAATGGCTGAAAATACCTTATTTTGGCGTTTTTTTTGTGTTTTTCTGGCATTTTTGGGCGTTTTTTCGGCTTTTGGCTTCGATCACACCGATTCCAACCGCGTTTTGGTGGTTTATAACAGCTCCTGGACGGCGGATGCGGATGCGGACGGGGTGCAGGATTCCCTCCAACTGACCGATTACTATTGCGCTTTTCGCGGCATTCCCTCCAACCATGTGCTGGGTGTGGAGACCCTCACCGCCTATTACTACAGCACCCATGAACAGTTCTATGAGCAACTGGTTATGCCCGTCAAAGATGCGCTCTCGGCGCTGGGACCGACGAATATCGATGTCATTTTACTCGTTTACGGGGTGCCCTATCGCACGCCCAAGTCCGGCGGCGGGACCATTTGCGTGGACAACTGTCTGATGTGCCTCAACCGCATTACCACCAACAACAACCTGACCGGATGGAAAACCAACCCGTACCGGGAGACCAACCCCACGTTCTACACCGACAAGGAACATTTTGATCATGCGCTGTACAAATACAGCGGGCAGGATATCTACATGGTGTGCCGTTTGAGCGCCCCCGACCAGCCCTGGGGCGTCATCAACCAGCTTGAACAGATTCGGTATGCCGAGAAATACCTGCATACCAACGGGTACAAGGGGTGTGTCTATGTCGACAGTCGCCATGGACCCTATACCGATGCCGGCTTGTCCACCAATAATGCCGTAATCAATGGGTCGTATGGAACGTATGGCGATGGCGACATGAATATGGCCTATGGTGAACATTATGTACTGGATAGCGCCTTGCCGCTCATGTGGGAAAACAAGACCGGCGATTATGAAATCGGGGAGGCGGGCGCCCTGTTCCAGGTGGCCACCAACGCCCTGTTTTATGAAGGGTGGTACAATTTCGGACGCTATATCGACGCCTTTGAATGGTTGCCGGGCTCCATTGGGTGCGACTTGAACAGCGATTCGGCCAGCGGCATGCGCAGCGGTCGGGCCTGGGTGGGCGGTGCCTTCCGTCAGGGCCTGAGCTGCGGGCTGGGGGTGATCGGCGAACCGTACCTGAACGGCCATCAGCGGCCCAATGTCATGCTCTATTATCTCCTGCTCGGTTATACCTTTGCCGAGGCCTCTATGCTGGCCACTCCCTACATGGAATGGCAGTGCGCCAACCTCGGTGACCCGCTGTACGCGCCCCTCCGCCCCAAATCGCTCCAAATCGACACCAGCGCCCCCGTTCTTGCCGAGGGCTATCCCGGGGTCACAAATATCGGACGAACCAACGCGGTCATCATCTTCGAAATCGCCAGCACCAACACCGAGCCGGAGGTGGTTACCCCCCGGGTCTCCTACGGGTTGACACCGGATTGCCCCCTGACCAACACCTCGCGCAAGGGCTACTGGATTCACAATGCCTTTACGCTCAACGGACTGAATTCCGGAACCACCTATTACTACCGGGTCACACTTATTGATCCTGCCGGACATGCCGTCACCTCCGCGGTTTCCGCTTTTGAGACGCTCAACAGTCCGCCGGTAGCCGCCTTCAACATGGACGCCGCCACGGGCACGGCCCCCTTTACGGTCACCTTCCATGCCGGCGCCTCAACCGACGCCGATGGCTATGTGCAGGCCTGGGCCTGGGATTTCGGGGACGGAACAAGCGGCACGGGGATGGTCGTCGCCCACACCTTTACCAACCCTGGCTTGACGGCCATATCGCTGACGGTGACCGATGACGACGGCGCCGTCGACGCCACCGCCGATATGATTCGTGTTGAACCCGCCCATGGCGTTATGCGGTTGCTGCAATATGGCCGTGACGATTTCACCAGTACCTGGGACACCTATATCACCACCTATTCGGCTGGCTATGTGAATCAGAACTTCGGCGCGCGCGATTATGCCTATACCTATAGCGCTTCCCGTCGGAGCATGATCCGTTTTGATTTGTCCGACCTGCCGTCGGACGCAGTGGTCGAGCAGGCGGACTTGCGGTTGTACTGTTACCAGAAAAATTATGGGGGCGCCTCCGACTACTGGACGGCCTACGTCATGACACAGGCCTGGGTGGAAGGCGAGGGCTCCGCCGCCACGAACGGCCCCGGGGCAACCTGGATGGACTATGATCGGGGCAATCCCTGGAACAACCCCGGGGGTGATTTCGACAGCAACCGGGTGGCGCATGTAAGCTATACCAACATCACCGCGGAGGACTGGGTGGTCTTCGATGTGCATGAATTTGTCACCAACTGGCTCGCCGGCAATGATGAGAATCATGGCCTGATGCTCAAGCCCCGCGACGATGACTGCCTGGTGAATTTCCGTACGAAAGAATATGCCGCGAGCGAGCTGCGCCCCATGCTGCTGATCATCTACACCGATCCATCCTCACGGTCCATCACCGCCTGTGCCGATGCGCACGGCCAGATTTCACCGTCCGGTCAGGTGGAAATCAACATCGGGGAAGACGCGATTTTCACTATCAGCGCGGACCCGTACTACCATATCGGTGACATCCTGACCAATGGAGCTCACACATCGGGCAGTCCATTCAGTGACCACAGCTTTACAAACTTCATCTTTGTGTGGAGTAATGTAGTGGATAATGGGACGCTGAATGTCAGTTTTGCCGAAAACCTGGCCAGCCATGCCACCCCGGTATGGTGGCTGGCGCATCATGGATTTACGGGTGATCTGGACCACGCAGCCACGGGCGACCAGGATGGGGACGGCCTGGAAACCTGGGAGGAGTATATCGCCGGTTGCGTCCCGACCAGTGCCGCCTCCGTGTTCCGAATCCAGCAGCTTGGATATTCCTCCGATCAGCCTGGCAGGCACATCCTGGCCTGGCCCGGAAGCAGCAACAGATGCTATCATATCGAGTATACCACCAACCTGCCATCCGTTTCCTTCCAGCTCCTGGGAACCGCCTCCAACCTGCCCGCCACCCCGCCGATCAATTCCTACACCAATGAAAACGCCCCCGGCGGCGCCATGTTCTATCGCATAAATGTGCGCCTGGGAAATGAAAACTGAATTTGTTCATTCATTGAATTATTATCAAAAATCCGCTTGACAAACACAGGATGCCTTTGTAAGTTAAGATGTAAATGATACGGAAGACGTATCGACAGGAACACATTTACAACCATATGGAGGAAAGAAAATGAAGAAATGGACAGCAGTAATCGTTGCGGGTTTGGCCGCTCAGATGTCATTTGGCGTGGTTTTTGAATACAATTTCGACGATGAGCCCCCCGCCGCGGGCAACCCGATCGGGATCAGCACCTACGGGCACGAGCTGACCGACCGCGGGATCACCAAGAAGACCAGCGCCTCGGGTAAAAACAGCGCGTTTATTGTGGCCGATTTCACGATGCCCAAATGGGGCGCTATTATGATCACCGACCCGAACGTCTGGGACCTTTTCGGCGCAACCTTGTCCGTCAAGGTGCATGCCTCCCACAGTTTTGAGGGAAAACAGGGCGTGGTGGGGTTCAAAGTCGTGGATGGCGATGGTACGGGCTACCGCACCGCGCCGGAGGATTTGATGGTCCCCACCGCCACCTGGCAGACCTTCTCGCAGAACATTAACCAGCTTGTTCCGGATGAGGAAGCGGGCGAAGTTTCCGGACTGGACCTCAGCAGCATCGCGCAGGTTGGCGTGATCTTCTATGACCGGGGCGACGTCGAAAAGATTATCAATTTCTACGTTGACGATCTGAAGGCGGAATAGTGAGACGTTAGCCCGCGGTTGGTGCGACAAGCGCCTACCCCGGGTTCCTGGTCACAGCATTGTCTCAACCCCAACTTACTGAGCACATTGGTAACTGAAATGCTTGCTGCCCGGGCGATGATGCCTTACAGTTATGTCATCAAAGGAGCAGCGTATGAAGATCGAAATTGAGCGAGAAGAAGATGGTCGGTGGATTGCTGAAGTTCCGGACCTACCCGGTGCCATGGTGTATGGGCTGACCCGCGATGAAGCGCTATTTAAAGTTGAAGCTTTGGCGCTGCGTGTCATCGCAGACCGTCTTGAAAATGGTGAGAACATTCCGGAATTGGACGAACTTTTTGCGGTGTCGGCATGACTCAATGGCGTTCCGCAAGAGCCCGGCAGGTTCTTGCTGCCCTCTTGCGTATTGGCTGGTCGATTAAGCGGCAGTCCGGAGGTTCTCATCGCGTGTTATCTAAGAACGGCTGGCCTGACATCGTCTTTGCGTTTCATGACAAAGAAGAAATTGGACCACGAATGCTCAGCCGCATCGCTAAGAAGACAGGCCTTACACCAGATGACCTTTAGGGTGTGCTTGTTCCGGACGTGTGAATAAAAGGGTTATCGTACATCAATCTGAGAGGGGGGCAGACGCGGATCGCCGGATTCGTGCTCAAGCAGCAAAAACACCTTATCCCGGCGGCGGACACAGCCGGGCAGGGCGATGGTTACCACGTCGCCCTGTTTTGCTTCCCGGACGGTCTTTTCGTCCACTCGCATTTCGTCAATGGTATGGTGAAAGGCCCCTGTAGTGGCGCCTTCAAAAAGAAGATGATCTCCCGTCCGTAAAAAGGCTTTCCAGAGGGTGAATTCCACGACCCCGGGTTTCCGGAAAAAATTGGTGACCACTCCCATCTGCTCACGTTTGAGCGTCGCTTGTGAATGGCCCTGTCCGCTCCATGCGCCGGTTGTTTCTCCACAATAGTAACCGCCATGCCAAAATCCGCGGTTAAACACGGTTTTCAGCTCGTTTTTCCAGTCTTCAACCCGTTCGACGGTATAGGTTCCCGCGTGAATGGCCTCGACGGCTTCCCGGTAAACCCGCGTCACCGTGCCCACATAATCGGCCACCCGTCCGCGTCCCTCAATCTTCAAAATGGAGACCCCGGTGGCGAGGATGCGGTCCAGGCAGTCAATGGTGCACAGGTCTTTCGGCGACATGACAAAGTGATTGTCAATGAGCAATTCATCCCCGGTTTCGTCGTCGCTGACGTGATACCGCCGTCGACAGGGCTGAAGGCAGGCCCCGCGGTTGGCGGAGTAATTATACTGCGCAAGGCTCATATAGCATTTTCCCGAAACGGCCACGCACAGGGCGCCGTGCACAAACAGTTCAAGGCGCACCGGTTGTCCGGAAGGTCCGCACAGATGTTCCTCGCGCACCGCCCGGCAGATGGAGGTAATCTGAGCCAGGCTCAGTTCCCTGGCCAGCACCATGACCTCCGCGTAGCGCGCATAGAAACGGACCGCGTCCATGTTCGACACATTGGCCTGGACCGACATATGAACGCGCAAGCCGATAGTATGCGCATATTGGACCGCGGCGATATCCGTGGCAATCACCGCGGTGATGCCAGCGGCCCGGGCCGCGTCACAGATTTCACGCATATGCGGCAGGTCCTCATCATACATGATGGTATTGAGCGCCAGGTAACTGCGCACGCCGCACCACCGGCAAATGCGCGCAATCTTTCGTATATCCCCGAGTTGGAACGGGGCCGCCGCCCGTGAGCGCATATTCAGGTTTCCCGTTCCGAAATATATCGCGTCCGCCCCCGCGCGGATGGCCGCGCTGAGCGATTCATACGAGCCCGCCGGCGCCATGATTTCTATCTTTGGAAAGATGTTTTTCATGTATCTATTCGTACGACACGATTTCCACCGGACATTCGGGCAGGGATTGCAGGAACAGTTTGCCGTACCACTTGTCCACCACCCGTCGGTCGAGGATCACCACCACGCCCTCGTCGGTGGCGGTGCGGATAAGCCGGCCCACACCCTGCCGGAATTTCAGAATGGCCTCGGGCATGGAATATTCCTTGAAGGGGTCGCCGCCCTTGTCGCGGATGCGCTGCATGCGGGCCTGGGTCAGCGGCTGATTCGGCACCGCGAACGGCAACCGGGTGATGATGACATTGCTGAGCGCTTCGCCCCGCACATCCACCCCCATCCAGAAACTGTCCAGTCCGAACAGCACATTGCGTCCCGGCAGGCGGAACTGTTCCAGCATGGTGTGGCGGGACGTTCCGGTGCCCTGCACCAGCAGGGTGTAGCCGTCCGCTTGCAGGTCGTCCTGTACCAATGCCGCGACCTTCTGCATCAATTTTGCGCTGGTGAAGAGCACGAAAGCCCGCCCCATGGACTGTTTGACAAAATACAGGATAGCGCGCGCCGATTCCGTCGGGAAACGCTGTTCGTCGTTAGGATCAGGCATATCGCGGGGAATCTGGATGCGCATCTGTCGCGCAAAGTCAAACGGCGATCCGGTGCAAAGGCTTTCCGCGCGGGTGGCGCCGATGCGTTTTTTGAAGTACTCCAGGTCGCGGCCGACCGACAGGGTCGCGCTGGTCATCACCACGCTGGGAACGGAGGCGTACAGGATATCCGACAGGATGGGGGCCACCTCGATCGGCGCGGAATAGAGCACAAGCTGTTTGCGGCGTCCCTGGCGCTCCACCCAGTAGACATGGTCCTCCATCGACTGCGCCATGAACGCGTTCAGCGACTTGCGCATCTCCTCACCGTGGAGTCGAATCGAATCCAGCTCGACCTGCATATCCTCCCGCGATTCGCGCACAGCGGTCTCCTTCAGCATCCGGCACAACTGTCCCATCCGGTCGGAAAGGCCCGATTCAACGGGCAGGGGTTCCAGCAGGGTGCGCTGTGATTCAGTCGCTTCCAGCCGCACTTCCTGTTCCACCCGGGCAAAAAACTCTTTCACTTCATCCCACAATCGGGAGACTTCATTGGCGGTTTTGCCGTCCCTGATGGCAGCCAGCAAGCCTTTGTTGCCTTCCGGGTTGTGCAGTCGCCGCATCCAGTATTCGAAAGCGTATTGCGACAACCGGATGCCGAAATGCGCGCCGGCGACCTGTTCCACCTGGTGGGCCTCGTCGAACACCACCGCCGCGTAGCGGGGCAGAAAGGCCCCGCCCTGCAGGCGCATAGCCAACTCGGAAAAGCACAAATGATGATTCACCACCAGCACATGGGCATCATAGATATTCTTGCGCGCCCTGGCGAAGACGCAGCGCTCCTTTTCCTTGCACTTCTGGCCCAGGCAATTGCCGTGTTCACAGCATATCTGCGCCCACAGATGCGTGGAGGGTTGGACGCTCATGTCCTGCAGGCTGCCTTCGCCGCCACGCTCCATCCAGGCGCGAATCTGCTGCAACTGTTCCATTTGGCCCTTGATGAGCAAATCATCCCCCATGACAAAGGCGCGCGAAAACCGTCGCCAGCACAGATAGTTGCTGCGCCCCTTGACCAGTACCGCCTTGAACGGCACCGCCATATACTTGCGCAGGAACGGGATATCCTTGTATATGAGCTGTTCCTGCAGGCTGATGGTGTAGGTGGAAACCAGCACCTGCTGCTTCTTCATGGTGGCGGCGTGAATGAATGGAACCAGATAAGCGAAACTCTTGCCCACACCGGTCCCGGCCTCGACAATCAGGTGTCCCGGCTCATTCAGGGCCTCCGCCACGGCCCGGGCCATGGCGGCCTGTTGCGGACGATGCTCGTGGACAAACCCCGCCTTGCCCGCCGCGGACTGCAACCCGCCGTTTTCCGCAAAAAAACGGTCGGTCACCGGCACGATATCCACGCCCGGCTCTTCCACGGTTTTGTCTGTATTTGGAGCAATCACGTCTATTGCATACCACAAGCGACAAATCACAGATATGAAAAAATAATAAATTAATCAGGAAATGCTTGCAATTCTCGTGAACTCGTGTAATTTGCCGCACGTTGATTGTAAGCGAGCGTAGCTCAGTGGTAGAGCTCCACCTTGCCAAGGTGGCTGTCGAGGGTTCGAATCCCTTCGCTCGCTCCATTTTTTTGTCCAGAAATTAAAGGGCGAATGCGCTGTTTGAAATGGCGCATAACTATTTCCATGGCGTTATCAAAGTTCGCGGTGAATGTCGCCCTCAACCCGGCCTGTTCTGTCGCTCGGCCTTCTTTGAGCGCGATATGTCGCTCACCGTCTTCAGCAGTTCAGCGGGAAGGAAAGGCTTGGCTGCCTTGGGAACCGTGAGGCCCAGTCGTCCGATCTGCCCTGCGAGATAGGGGACGTCCATTTCCGGATCCGCGGCAAAAATGGACTGGAGATCGTCGAGGTCCTTCGCACGCATGTGCGCCGAACGAAGGGTGTACAGCTTGGCGATGATCACGTCTTCGGCTGTCAGTGCCGGGATCTTGCCGAACCCGAAATCCACCAGATTGTCCTGTGCGCGCAGGACGGCTTGACTTACCCACGGGATCTCCGGAAGCAGGATGTCGACGCCTTCTCCGCCGGCTGCCCGGCCGACAACCATGCACGGGGGCGTCGACTTCCTCCTGATCGCAAAGAGGGGGCCGCCGTCGAGGTCGGCCTGGCGAACGATACCGACGCCCAGCCCGATCGCCCTCAGCACAGAAGTCGCTGTTTCAGGCGCCTTGTCCTCTGTGAGGATAACCAAGTCTACATCCATGGTCAGGCGCGGTTCATGACGATAGAGGTCAGCGGCGAGACCGCCCGCCACAGCAAACATGACTTCGCGCTTGTGCAGCTCGCGTACCGCGGACTTGAACTGTGACTTAAGAGACATGTATCTCTCCTCTTGCCCTCGCGAGCATTCCGCGGGCCTCTTCAATAAATGGCAAAATGGACTGGGCCCGTTCGTTCAGGTCGCGTGCGCGCAATGACCGCATGGCGCGGTCCGACGCATCGAAGACGGCTCGCAGCACCTCCCACTCGGGGTGATCGAAGGCGGCGCTGTAGAGCGAGCGTCCGTGCGTATTGCGCCTGATGACAAGACCCTCGTGCACCAGGTCCTTCAGCATGCACTCGGCGGAATGCGGGTGAATGTCGGCCAGCCGCGCAAGCTGTCGAAGGCCGACCGGCGCATGTTGGTGGTTCAGCACACGCAGTGTATCCATGCGCGCCGATGCTCCGAGCAGATGTCTCAATGTCTTCATGTCTATATCTGTACACATATATAGACAGTTTGTCTAGTCTTCAGTGGGCGACTCCTATCCGACGAACATATTTACGATAGGCGAAAGCTCTTCGCAGATTTCAGGGACGATGACCCATTCGGCGCATTCAGTATCCGGGGCTTGAGATCAATCGGCTCGCCGATCAGGCTTACATAACTGGTTACCATGCACGGCTGGGTCTTGTGCCGGTCTTTCTAATTCCTAACCTGTTCAATGCGCTTGATCCCCTTGCGTGTGAGTACCAGGCGATACCGCTTCAGCGTTTCCGTGTCGTTTTTAGCCAGGCGGATAATCAGATTCAGATGATAAACCCTGGTGCCTTTGACGGGGAGAAACCCGTCGTCATCCATAACAAACAGTTCTTTTTTGGGGTCATCCATTTTCCTGAGGAAGGCCTGAATGCTTAATCGGATAATATCGTTGACCCCCTCAATCTCATGATCAGGGAAAATACTTTTTACTTTTTGCGGGTATAAGCGAATTCGTTTCCGGTACAACAAGGTCTGTTCCCCAAGCCATCCATTTTCTATTTCGGTAATGTGGTCACGGTCACGGAGTTGTCGGACAGGGGTGGACAGCTTGCATTCACGGATGAACTCGAAACTCTCCTTGCATGTCCCAACGACGTTGCGGGACGCATCATGAATCCGGGTTTTATGATCAAAAAGAAAGCGCGACATTTTTCGGGAAAGATAGTAGCGTATCAAATCTTTTATCCGGTCCTTGAAGATGTAACTCACCACCAGGGCGACAAAAACGGGCAGGGTGAGGGCGCCATAAATGGATTGCGAGATAAAGGCCACCGCCGTGGCAAAAACCATGGCCACCGCCGCCGCCAGGCTGAACAGGGTTTGCTCAAGAAGGACCCCCTCCTTCCGGACTTCGGTATCCAGAAACAAGATGCTGGCGACATATTTCTTCAAGATACTTCGACGAAATACAAGGGTTTCATTGTCATTTTGCTTTTCCGGTATTGAAGGATAGCCGCGTTTGCGTCGGTATTCGATCTCATCACGGACGACCGCCATCAGGGTTTCCCTCAGTTCCATGCTTCCGGAAAGGTCTGACGCAGGCAGAACATCCACCAAATAACAGGTATAATCGTCGATTAACAGGCTGATGTATTCATCGCCAAAGCAATACAGATCGTGTATGGGCTGTCCGACACCCGGTGTTTGGATGGCGGCATGCAATGTTCGATAGGCCTCCGCGACAGCGCGGACAGACGTTATGTATTCACGGGTCAACCGCTCACGATCTTCCACGCATTCAATGTCCTGTATATACGCCACGTAATCACGTACTGCGCTTTTAAAAACACAGCAGAACAGCTTGATTCTGTTTTCATAATCGCTGGGGGGCTCTTTTGACGGCCGTTGTGAAATGCGGATGAAGACGTCGTGCAGTCGCTCGAACAGCCCCCCTGCGGCCGTTAACTGGTTCAGCGGTACCGGCGGTGTCCTGAGTCGTATATACGTTTGCATATCCGAGTAAAACTGCTGTTTGGTATACATTTCCGGATGTACGCCCAGGCTGCGGGGCGCAAACATATACAAATCCAGTTCATAGGTGTTCCTGGATGCCTCGCTGTGCAGCGGATAACCAACTTTCAGTTCTACCTGGTACTTATCATGTATACTTACTTGTACGTTCATGGCGTATCCTTAGCCCAGCGCGACATCCAGGATCATCATTACCGAAAACCCGATCAGGGTGGTCATGGTGACTATGTCGATGTTGGATTGCTCCTGTTGTGATTCGGGAATGAGTTCCTCGACGACGACGAAGATCATTGCGCCGGCCGCGAAGCACAGGGCATAAGGCAGCACCACTTGCATTTTCAGGACAAACAGGGCGCCCAGCACCCCCGCCACTGGCTCGACCATCCCCGAGGCCTGCCCCATCAGGAAACTTTTCCATCGGGAAAGCCCCTCGCGCTTCAGGGGCATGGAAACGGCCGTGCCTTCCGGAAAATTCTGAATCCCGATCCCGATGGCCAGCGCGATGGCGCCGCCGATGGTAGCGGAGGGCAGCCCGGCGGCCGCCGCGCCGAAGGCCACGCCGACGGCCAGGCCCTCGGGAATATTGTGGAAGGTGATCGCCAGCACCAGCAGGGTACTCCGCTGCCAGGAGGTCTTGATGCCCTCACTTTCGGTCAACGCCAGTCCCGGATGCAGATGCGGAAGAAATTTATCAATGAGACGCATAAAAACACCACCGCCCATGAAGCCGATCGTGGCCGTCAGCCACGGGATGTGCCCCAACTGTTCGGCCATCTCGATGCCAGGCGCCAACAGCGACCAGAAACTCGCGGCGATCATCACCCCCGCCGCGAACCCCAGCATCGCGTCCAGGAGCTTCCGGTTGACGTTCCCGGAGAAAAACACCAGCCCCGCCCCCGCGGCCGTCAAGCCCCATGTGAACAACGTGGCCAGCAGCGCCTGCATAACCGGACTGAATTGTGTTATAAACGGCTCCATCTTTCTCCTGCCTTATGTTTTGGCCAAAAAACGCCCGTCTTCACTCTACCGTCACACTTTTCGCCAGATTCCTGGGTTTGTCAATATCGGTTCCCCGCGCCTGGGCGGCATAGTAGGCGAGTAGTTGCAAGGCGACAACATTCACAATGGGGGAGAGTTCTTCGCAAATTTC
>RZZM01000778.1 GCA_009929845.1 Spartobacteria bacterium | reverse complement strand
TCCAGGCAAGTCAGGAATTGGACATCCCGGAGATTCAGGCAAAGAAGCTGTTTAAGAAGAACCTGCAACTGACCGGCAAGGATCACCGTTTGATGCTTGACTGGGAAGACGCCAAGGAGGTGCCCCATGGGAGGTAGACGCAAACACCGCCCGGCGATCAACTCGCTGACCAAAAAGAACCCGGAGTCTGAGGTCTGTTGCTGGTTCTGCGGCAACACGCGCAATGTGCCGGCCAAAAAGTATGACGGGCTGTGCATGTCGTGCTGGTGGGAGTTTCATGAAGATGATATTGCCCTGGAGATTTTCGGCTTGGATGCGATGGCATGAAAACACTCGCATTGATCCTGGTCCTGATTGTCTGCGCGGCCATCATCGTCACAGCAATGAGCCATGTTCGAAAAGACGCTTACCGCCAGGGCTGGCTGGACGGATATCAAAAATATATTGTGGAGAACTACATCCCGGATTCAACTGTCGAGCGAGTGATCCGGCCAAACCCGAACCTGAAAGGGAAGGCGTTATGAACAAACGCATGATGGAACTGGCCCTTGTCCGTGCAATCCCTGACCTGACTATCGGCGAACTGAAGCCGTCCCGCCTGAAAGGTCTGTATGAACGGTTGCAGCGGGAAGTGGATCAAGACCTCGCTCGGCTTCCCCGCCCGTCTCAATCGGAGATATACCGGATCGCTGACCGGGTGAATGAGTTTGGCAGGGCCACTGGCTGGTTGGGGCAGCAACGGCACGTCAGTACCCTGCTGTCCTTCTGCGCGGAGATGATCGAAAACTCCAGGTTCAACCACAATCCGAAAATCCTGGAAACGATCAACGATATCATCGCCCACCTGGAAAGCGGCAAAGACCTGCCTGCGGCCACGTTTTGGGCCGGGTCTTTGGCGGCTGAGAAGTGGCGGGAGTTGATGGTATGACCGATTCCGCCACCATCTGGTCAATCAGCCTACCAGCCCACCGTGATATTGATATCCGGCCCGCTGTTCTGGCACAGTCGTGGGGATC
>RZZM01000045.1 GCA_009929845.1 Spartobacteria bacterium | reverse complement strand
TGGAAATACAGCTTGATGTCTTTGATGCCGTTGCCATCGCGCCCGCCGTCCGGGGCCATCGCGCCGTTGATGAAGCGGGCCAACCCTTCCTCGCCGTCCGACAGCAGGGTGCCGCCGGGGATAATCAGCAGCCATTTCGAGTTCCATACGGAACGTCCGACCAGACGCGAGTTCCACGAGACATCAAGGAGGCTGTCGTCGTCTCCGTCGTCGTGGTAGGCCAGCATACCGGGGAAACGTCGCGACTTGCGGAAGGAACCGCCCAGCATGGTTTCCATGGCGCTCCAGTCGGGCTGCTCCCACTCGATGTCGCTCAGCGGATACGGCAGGGGCATGATTTGGTCCACAACATCCCACGTGCGAATGGCGCCGGATGATGCCAGGGGGACGCGCATGCTATCGGCGCCTGCCGGGAACAGGTAGATGCGGGGCTGGTTGGCCAGGCCGGCGCTGATTGCAGCGTTGTAATTGGCGAACCAAACACCGACTGAACGAATCTTGGTGGCAAAATGCGTCGAGTCGTAGGCGTTGTCGCCGCCCGCAAGCGTACGTCCGAACACGTTTTTGCCGAAATGGATGCAGGTTGAGAAAGGGATTACCAGCGCCGGTTCGCGTTCCTGCATGGGATCGAACGGGATGCAATAGCGGGAAAATTCAGGAATATCGCGCAGGTTGTCCACCCTGTGTTCCTGCAGAATTTCGGCCCAGGACTCATCGCTGGCGGCATCCGGCGAGAGACGGAAGAGTTCAGTGCGCAGCGAGAAGCGTCCGGTTTCGGTTTGCGGGTTGTTGAAGCCGAGGCGGCCCTTGAGTACATTCCAGTTGGCCTTCATGCGGGCCATGGCATCGGCCAGGCCCGGTTCGCCGGCGGGTGCGCCGGCCAGCGGTTCACCGACGTTGACCTGGGTCCAATCCGCGAAACGTCCGAGGGTGCGCGCGCGCACGATCTGGCCCAGAAAGGCACTGGCCGGGCTGGCGCCATCGTCGGTTTCGAGCAGTCCGGTTTCGTAGTCATAGGCCTTGGCGGCGAGGTAGACATAGCGTGCGGCGGTCTGGAAGGACTCTTCGCGCCGCGACAGTTCATCGTTGAGAAACAGACGGTAGGCCATGTTGCGGTAGCGCCGGGCGCTGAGATCGGCGGCCCAGTTCATGCGCAGTCGTTCGCGTTCAATCTGAAGCTGGTCGCCTTCGCTGATACGTGCCATCAGTTCCATGCGGGCGGTTTCTGCGCGTTGCAGGGAAGCCTGGACGGTTGAGAGCGAGTTGACCTGCTGCTGCATCAGTCCCTGGATGGTCACGCCGGCCTGGCGGCCTTCCTGCTGGATATCGAGCGCCATCAGTTCTCGCTCCAGGACGTAACCCAGGTCTTCCATTCTCAGTTGGAGACCGTTGATCGTCCCGTGCAGGGCGACGCCCACGAGGAGTTTGGGAATGCTCACGCCCGAGTAGGTGTAACGGATGATGCTGCGCGCTGCTGAAAAGGTGTCATTCGCCAGGCCGACCACCTTGGGCAGGGCTTCCGTGGAGGCGGCCACGAGCTGGCTCTGCATGTCATCAATGGCGGCGGCGAGCTGGAGGACGCTCTCGATGGTCGTCACGGCAATCTGCAGATTGCGGATTTCGTCGGTGGTATCAACCGTTTTATACAGGCCGTCCAGCAGGTGTTCCTGCGTTGCCAGCCAGAGTTCGCCCTGACGCTTCAACTCATCGCTGATGTACTGCGCGTCGCCCACCGCCGAGTATACATCGTCCACCGCGGCCAGATACTCGCTCAGGGCCATCTGGACTTCGCCTTCGGCGCGGCGCTTGCCGGTGTAGTTGGCGGGTTTCTTCGGGACGCCATTGTTGGCGACATTCAGTTCCATGGTGACCACATTCGAGGAATCATAGTACGACGACACAATGCTGTAGGCATCCTCGTCGTCCTCGTCGGTGAACCAGTCGCTGAGCGCGGACTGCGACATCTGGAGGTTCACATCGCGTGACTGCGTGGTGTAGGTGTACTCCTGCCAGGTCAGCGTGAGGGTGCGTTCATCGGTTGTGATGGTGGGATCAATCGGCCAGGTGTCCACGTACATGTAGTGCAGGAGGTCCGGCCCGTTGTAGCCCTGCGCGTAAATTTTACCCGGTCCGATGTCGTCGGCGTAGGGGTAGCCATACAGCTCGATGAGGCGGCGCGTGAAGGCAGCTTCCTCCTCCTGGATGGTGAGGTGCAGGTCATCCGAGTCGTTCTGGTCGCGAATGGCCTGGGCGCAGCTTTTCACCCGGACGGCGACCGATGCCGCATTCTGCAGGGCGGCCAGCGCCCGTTCGTACACCTGTTCAAAATGCGGAATACCCTCGTCGAGTTGGGATGGGCTGATGTCGAACGGCACCGCGTTCGGGGCGATACCCAGCGGGTTGAGACCGCCATCCGCGCTGTCAATCACTTGCTGGATTTGCTGAGCCGTGGCGGCCAGTTCCGGCAGCTCCGGCACGTTGTGCCGATCAATCACACGGATGCCCGAAGCGTCCGAATCGGCGTTTTCGGGCAGGAGCGAGTTGGCGGTCAGCCAGTCGAAGTACGCGCCCATGCCACCGCGTGAACCCCATTCGGAGGCGCCCCAGGCCTGGTCGGGATCGTCGTCGCGCAGTTGTCGCCAGGGTTCATTCTCGCGATAGTCCGCGCGCCAGGTGCGCTGTACAATGCCGACGGCAGACTTCGCGCGGGCGGCGGCGGCGGAGACGAATTTCTTTTCGTGCAGGTAGGAAACCGTCACTTCCGTGTCACCGACGAGGATGCCCTCGACCTGCGGGTACCAGGCGAAGTTTGTGTGGTGGAGATAGCGGTGGTAGCCCTTCAAGGCCGAGAGGTAGTGTCCGTAGGCATCGCCGTGCCCCTGCGGATAGAGAATGGCGGCATCGCCCGCATCCAGCACGCCATCGGCGTTGCCCTGGAGGTCGCTGATTCCGTAGTTCAGCGCGTAGGCCACCTGCCCGCCGATTATGTCGCTGGTCAGGTTCCAGGCGAGGCGATTGTAGACGGGATAAGTTGTCACCGGCGGGTTCATATCCCCGTTGCGTCCACGCAGGAGGGCCAGCTCCTCATCCAGCAAGGAGGGCACCTGGTTTTTGAAGCAGAAGAGCGACGGCATATCGCCGGCCTCCATACTCTGTTCGAGGGGGTCCTCTCCGCTCAGCAGTACCGTCGGGTTCATGGCATCGCCATAGGCCTCGTGACCCAGCACCATGTACAGGTCGGCCAGGCGCCCGCGCACCATCAGCAGGGCCAGCGCCAACGAGTCCGAGGCCACGAAGTCGGACTCAATAGACAGTTTCTCCGCCTGGCGCGCCACGGTTTCATAAATGGCAAGCAGGCCGTTCTCGTTCAGGGCTTCGAGGTTGAGCGGGACATCCCCGGCATAGGGCGGGCCGATTTGCCCGATCATGCTCAGCGAGGAATCAATCGCATAACTCATGAAGTCGCGCACGCGCTGGTCGAAGGGGGTGATGGCCTTCATGACACGCTTGATCCAGCCTTCACACAGTACCGGCGGCGTCCACGCGGTCCAGTTGGTGCCCACCACGGACTGCACCCCGGGGTCCACGGCGCGATAGGCACAGCGCAGATAGTGATCCGACAGACCGAACACGCCGGCATCACCGATCGTCACATGATGCCGCCCCGTAGCCGTCATGTAATCATGCCACAGCGTGTGTTCCGATGGCAGCGGCGCGCTTCCACTGACGGGATCGGCCCATTCCCACTTGAACTCGAAGCGCTCGGGTTTTCCCTGGAAATCGGCGGTGTAGTACACGCTCAACATGCGGTCGAGTGGATTGACATTTTCGAGGACATCCAGCCGTCCGACGAACAACTCCGGCGCCACGCGCAGAACGGTCATCAGGACGTTTTCGGACGGGTCCACCATATCTTCGTCTTCGCTGTCATTAAAAACAAGGGTAACGTAGCCCTCGCCCAGTCCGGTGGTCGGCAGGGCCAGCGAGTCAAATGGGGTCTCGTCGTCCGTAAGGACCACCGGCTCGGTGGGCATGACCCCCACAGCAGCGCGCCAGGGGTCACCGTCCGCGCCGGTGATACCCTTCACGAGATCCGCGTCCACGCAGGCTTCGCGGTTCGCACCGATCAGCGTGTTCAGATGGAGATAGTTGTAGCCGTCCGTCCGCTCGATGTAGTTGCCGATGAATTTCAGTTCCTGGTTCAGTGAGGCATTGGGATCGAAAAACAGTTGGGCGCGCAAGGCCGGCGAAAGATCGTTGAAGAACCAGCAGGCCGTTCTCACGTCCCGATACACCGACATGCCGCCGGGAATTTCTTCGAGCGGCGCACTGCGGCTGACCGTTGGATCAATCAACTGGACGCTGGGTTTGTTCGCATTGAGCGCCCCGGACTGCTGATAGGCGATCACCGCGCTCAACTGCCCGCGCACCGCCGGCAGACCGTTTTTGGGATTGGTCAGGGTATCGCCAATGTACAGCGTGGGCACCGATTCCGGCCAGTGGACCACATAGGTCAGATCAACCGGTGTGTCATCGCCGGTCATCACATCGAGCCAGGCCAGTTCGGCGCCGATGGCGGGCTGCACCATCAGCTCGGGGAAGAAGAATCCATCCTGCATCGGGTAGTAGTATTCGAACACATAGTTGGTTGTGCCGCCGAGGTCGCCTGCCTGCTTGGCCCAGTAGTCGCCCTTGCGGTCCCGGTATTCCGGGCCGGCAATCTGCTTGTTGGCCGTACACCAGGGCGGCATGGAGGCAATCGGCATGGGCGGTTGAATCATGAAGCCGGCCGTCCAGGAGCGCTGAAAGCGGTAGAGACTGTTGGAGGCCACGACCCGGAAGGCCAGCATGTACGGACGTCCATCGTGGATATCGTCGCTTTGCGCATTCAGGAGTACGAAGGGGTCCGAGGTGTAGTCCGGCGAAGCCGCGTTGGTCACATTCAGATCGTTGCGCAAGGCATAGGCAACGCCCTGAAGGATGATGGCATGTTCCTCGTTGGGGTTGAACCCGTCCACCGCCTGGTCGTTCTGATAGTACAGCGAGACATCCACACCTGACAAATCCACGCCTGGCAGGCCTTGCCGTACACCCGGTGTGGAAAAGGCCACCCCTGCGCCGGGGATGGTCAGGTGATTGCCGAAAGCGCTATGGTCCGAAACCAGTCCTTCCGCCGCGCGCGCATCCTCTTCAAAGCGATAATAAGCACGGAGTCCCGCCGAACCGCCCTCGATAACCACCTGGCGATCATCCTCAATTTCTCCAGCCGTTCGCGCCAGCGCCCAGATGCGCAGTTCATCCATCTCGCCCGTGTAGAAATCCTCAGGAGACGCCGGGTCATCGGCGCGTGCGCCGATGCGCAGGGGCAGGCCGTCCACCAGCAAAGCGCCTTGCATCATGGAGGCCGACTGGACCACGCCATCGAGGAAGAACGTCAGCCATTTTTCGTCGTTCAGAGTAACGGCCAGGTGCTGCCAGACACCGGGCGCGACGGGTACGCCCATGCCATACCAGGCGCCGCCGAGGCGCACCTGGGGTTCTCCTTCAACCAGCCGCAGTCGGTAGTTGTTGCCTTTGCTCACGAGGTACTTGATGCCGGAAAGATTCGCAGGCTTGATCCAGCACTCGATAGTAAGTTCCTCGTAGAAGGACAGGCTGTTCGGGGCTTCGCAAATCAGGTGCGCGCCGTAAAGCTGCATTTCTTCGAGCGACAGCCCGGCCCGGTCGAACGCCATACCCCGCCCATCGTCATTGGACAACGTCACGCCCTGGCTTCCCTTGCCGCTGGCGATAACAATCTCCGGCGCCTGCGCGGGCCAGGCGCAGGCGTAGCGGTTCACCAGGCTCGGGAAATACAACGGTTCCGGAAGGCCCTCCTGCGTGCTGGCATTGCTCCACCAAATCTCGACTTCGCCCCGGTTCACCGGAAACAGCCAGGACGCCAGGGATGCCGGATCGGCATAGACGGTCGGATAGACGTAGCGCTCGATGTTGTAGCACGCCCCGTCCGCAAGATACCCCGGCCAGGCCCCGTGCGTGGCTTCGCGAGACGTGCCCGCGCCGGGTTCCACCGGACGCAGTTCGTCGGGTATGGTCCAGGCCGTGATGTTGGTGCGTCCAAACATCGGATCGTTACAGGAGACAGAGCGCACCGCCTCGAACCAGACTTCCTCTTCGCGCACATACTTCAGCAGGGCGTAGCCCTCGCTGGTGGTGAAGAATGAACTGCCCGAAACAACCGCATGGCCCTCGGGTTTTTGATGCGGCTGAGGTTCGACGCTCAATCCCGTCGGGATCGGGATGACCGGCGCATAGTCGCCGGAAGCGGTGTCGCCGCGCACATAGACCTGTGCGTTGCTACTCCAGGTGACATCGTAGATATCCACCTCGAAGGGCCACAGCACGTCCAGTTCCTCTTTGGCCTTCCAATAAATTTCAATTTCCCACGGCTCGGAGGTCTCGCGGATAGCCCACACCCATCCAGCCTTGGCACCCTGATCGTGCACATAGACAAAGGGGGTGTCCTGCCCGCTGGGGTCTACCGCGCCGCGTGTTACTTCCGGGAACAGGCCGTCGGTGCTGTAGGCCCCGCTCTTGGGCAGCAGGCGGTTGCCCACATGCGCATCCAGAATCGCTGACATCGGTTCGAGTACATCCACCACTTCGTAGGCCAGCAGACGGCGCTTGCCCGTGCCTTCGTCCAGCCGCGAATAGGTCAGCAGGATGCGTCCCTCGGCGCCCTGCGCCGCGTGCACCAGGCTGTCCGCAATCCAAACCTCATTGGAGGTGATCTGGCTGTTGTAGTGCAGGTCCGCCCGGTAGTTGCTGCCCAGCATGATGCGCGGCCCGGCATTTTGCCCCTCGGTCCAGTACAGGCGCACGGGGCGTTTGGCCGGGTTCGGCGAGACCGTATAGATAATGGACTGACTGCCGCCACCCTCCAAAGTCCAGGTCGCCTGCACGACCCCCATGTCGCTGGAGATCAGCATCTTTTCGTACTCGATCCATACCGCGCATTCCGGCCCGCCGAGGAAGTTGAGCGTCGGCGCGACCGTCAGGTCCGCGCCCTCGGGCGGATCGAGTATTTCACCCAGCTCGAAATTGGCGTTCATGCCCACCATCGGCACGCCCATCGAGGTGCGGGCCAGTACCAGGTTGGTCGTTCCACCCGCATCCACCACCATCGGCCCGGTCACGGTGTCCGATGCAAACCCGCCGACCCAGGCCATGAAGGCATAGTTGGTGCCCGCGGCGAGGGCGTTGGTGTGTTGCGGACAAATCGGGTTCCGGTAGGCATCGGTCAGGAGCGGCGGTACAGCGCCCAACGCCGGCGCCACCGAAATCAGCAAAAGGGCCGCCATCAGCCCCATGCGTTTCATGGGTGTTGTATCACCTTTGATCATCGACCAGTTCCTTGCGAATGAACATGACATGCACGGTCCAGTCGGGATGGCGGGGGGCGCTATACCCTTCCTCGGTATGGCCCCGGACATAAAGGTGCCAGTAGCCGTCCCCGGATGGATGACAAATGACCTTCCAGGACCACTGTTCATCGTTCTCTTCTACATCACAGTACCCATAATCGTAACCCACGACACAGGCAGACCAATCTTCCGTCAAGGCATAGGTGTTCCAGTCCTTTTCACGTACGTTAATGGCTGTATAGGTCTTGAAGACGAAGGGCTTGCGGCCCTGCACATTCACCGCGTCAACGCTGAGATTGACCAAGTCCCCGATGAATGTGGATGTATTCGCCTTGACCTCGAAGTTTTCGAGATTCGCGTCCTCTCTCGGCCCGATGTGGACTTCGCCGTCGTCGGGACCCGTGATCCAGAGGCGGCTGTCGCCGTCGCCCGATCCTTCATCGTCGACATACACGCCGTAGTCCTCGCCCAGGTCCATCACCTGGTCCTCCTCGCTCTCCGCGCCGGCCAGGACCAACTTCTCCATGCTGGCGTAGTTGCCAACGGTCAGAACGCCGTTGACCGCCACATTGTTGCTGAACACGCCGTCACCATTAACCAGGACACCGCCCTTGAGCGCCGCCTGGCCTGTCACTTCCACCCCTGCGCGCAGATATGCCTTGCCGCCGTCCACATCCAGGCCCCGGTTCAGATCGGCCGCCGCGCCATTGACCACGATTCCGGTCTGGAAGGTCGATGTTCCGGAGAGCGTGGTGGCGCCGGACAACTGTGCCGCCCCCGAGAGGGTCACGTTGCCGGAAAATACCGCGCTCCCGTGAACTGTGAGGTCCTCGGCCACGGTGAAACCCTCCTGCGCCTCCCGCGCGTATTGAGCCATCTGCGCCCTGGCCGCGAAGGGGCTGGACACCAGTTGCTGGCGCGGAAACGCCTCCGCCGCTTCCGCCTCGGGAATCGGTTCGCCGGCCGGTGTGTTGAGTACCTTGACCCCCAGATAGAGGTCATTCTGCGGGTCAGCCGGATCAAACCACAGGGCCTTCCAAATCTCGCCGGTGCCGTATACCGTGTTGGTCAGTTCGAGGCCGCCCGGCGAACCCAGCAGGACGTTGAAGTACCCATCCTGCACGTACACCGAATACTGCGCACCCCACAGCGCCGTGCCGCCGCTTGAAGCGGTCCAGAGGCGGAATTGGATCGAATATACGCCATTGGTGTACGCTTCGCCTTCACCCGTAACCATCGTCCCCTGGTAGTTGATGACCCCGGGAGTTACCGATTCGATAGAGGCTGGAACCTCCCCCCGGCTTGCCATTGTTCCGACAACGGCGAGCGCCATCCCGCATAAGAGTGCCGTTCGTTTTTTCATAGTCTGTCTCCAGTTATTTTAATTCAATTCCTGTTTCGCCCCGGTCTACTCATCCATCAGGGCCGACGCATCGCTGACCCGGCGCAACCGGAAGCGGCCTTCCACGTAAAGGGTCTTGTTCAAACCATCAATATGTTCCGCAAAATCTCCGCCCATCTCTTCGGTGCCCCACAGCAGGCTGGTTCCCCCCGCATCGGGATCGTCGGAAAGAAAGGTGAACTGCATGTCGCGGGTTACCGTGTAGGACTCAGCGCCCTCTTCCAGGGCAACCGGCGCATCGTTCAAATAGTCGAGATTGTCATGCTGCGGATGATAGCGATGAACAAACGGGTTGACCGCATCGTCGAAAGGCAGATCGACCAGCACCGTGAGCGTTTGCCCGCTCCCGAAGGCCCCGGTCATCAGCCACGGGCCGGACAGAGGCAGGTTGACCGAGCTTAACCGGTGGATCGTTGCATCCGGGTTCGCCGTCACATAATCCTCCGCGAGCGCGTCATCGGTCAGCAGTTCCACGACGCCATTGGTAAACGCGCCCGCCACCGTTTCCACCACCTCGCCATCCGGACGCCATGCCATCAATACCCGCTGGAGCAGGCGCGCCTGTCCGTTCTCGTCCACATGGATGATCAGCCTGAATCGAAAGGATTCGGACACCGCCAACGGCGTCGTGCTGTCCCAGGAAGAATCCGCACCGAGCCGTGCCGGAGCCCGACTCACGCCGTTCACCGTCACTTCGCCCACCCACAGGCCCGCCGGATTCGACAGCGCGCCAATGTTTCCGTCGCACACCACGCCGATGCGATGCCGCACCGTGGCCACCGCATACTCGGTATTACCCGCATCCATGATTTCGAGGATACTCTGCCACCGTGCCGCCTCATCCACCGTGTTCGTCATGGCCGCCGCATTCGGCGCCAGGCTGATCCGCAGCGTTTCTCCCGCCGGCACGTTGGTCACGAGCACATCAGGCAGGGGGGCGTAGGCGCCTGTGATGGCGTCCGCCCGGTAGCGCAGCGCCGGGCGTCCCAGCGAAGGCATCGCGCCCGCCGGTGGCGCTTCGGATGGCGCGTGCGTCAGTTGAATCGTTCGTTCGGCGCCGGTCCGGTTCTCGATGAACAAGACGCGCGGCATGGTGGATTGGCCAAAATCCAGCAGACGAACCCCGGACTCCATCCAGACCCGCACCGGCCCCTCGTACTGCCTCGTCTGCGGCCCGGCCTGCACCCAGCAGGCTTCACCTGGTTCGATCAATGTAGACCAGGGAAGAAAAATCCGCTCCGGCTGCCCGTTGGTATCCACGCGAAAAATCGTGCCCGTCGAGGAGTTCGCCGTGATCTCATCGGTGAAATAAAAGAACTGGCCGAAGGTGGTGTTACTCGAAGCCGGAAGCCCGACCAGATTCAGTTCCGCCGGAATCCATTCGATAGGGTTGAGCAACACGCGACCGGGAATATTCTGCACCCAGGGCGAGGCATTGCTCGCCACCTTGATCAGGTAGGTTTCACCCGGAAGAAGACGGGAGAACGTACTCAGATCGGGATCGTCGGCATACCAGACCTCCCAGTCGGCCCGACGGGGAAACAGCGTATTCACATCCAGCGAAAACTCCTCGCGCGTGGTTTCGCGCCGCCACCAGTGTACGGACTCCACATCGGTCCCCCCGAAAACATCGGCGCACGAATCAACCGCCGGCGCCACCCGCAGATGCACCGCCTGCCAGCCCGCCTGAAGAGGCACTTCCTGCGTCTCCCACTGCGCGAAAACAGGCAACGCCCACCCCGCCAACAGCAACACACTCGAAAGAAAAATTCGATGCCGCTTCATTTCATGTATGGTACATATCATTATATGCCGACCGTCAGTTGCCAAACGATTAATGAAACAAAAAAACGCTCTTCCCTATTTCCCAGAAAGCAGATCGTTTCCACGTCACTCCTGCACACGCGAATGGTTTATACGAGGAAGAGAAGTGAAGTCAAGCAATTAAGCTCGTAAAAGCCATCGAATATAGATTGCGCTTTGGCTGTTCCCCATCATTTATAGCGTTTTGTATCAATATGAAGTCGGGTGATCGCGTAATTGATGATACGTTGCGTTGTTTGAAGCTGTCGGGCGGCGGCGGCGGCATTTCCACGGTGCTTTTTTAATGCGTCAACGATGATTTCGCGTTCGTAGGCCTTGAGCATATCGCTCAGGCTGGCCCCATCGGCCGGGAGCAGGGAGGTGTTGGTCTGCTCGCTGGTCTGGAGGGAGGGCGGCATATTGTAGGCGTGGATGACATTGTCGGTGCTGGTCAGCACGGCCCGTTCGATACAATTTTCGAGTTCGCGGACATTGCCCGGCCAGTGATACGCCATCATCATGTTGATGGCCGCCGAGGAGATACGCTTGATGGTCTTGTTGTACTCGCGGTTATACTGACTGACAAAATGGTCCGCCAGCAGCATGATATCCGAGCGTCGTTCGCGCAAGGGCGGAATATGAATCGGGAAGACATTCAAACGGTAATACAGGTCCTCACGAAAGCGCTCTTCCCTGATGGCCTCCTCCAGGTTCCGGCTGGTCGCCGCGATGATGCGCACATTCACCTTGATCGGCTGCGCGCCACCCACGCGTTCGAAAACGCGTTCCTGCAGGACGCGCAGGAGGCGGACCTGAACCGCCAAGGCAATATCGCCGATTTCATCGAGGAACAGGGTGCCGCCGTTGGCCAGCTCGAAGCGCCCGGCCCGCTGGTTCATTGCGCCGGTGAAAGCCCCCTTTTCGTGTCCGAATAACTCACTCTCGATCAGGTTTTCGGGCAATGCCGCGCAGTTGACACAGATAAACGGATTATTTTTGCGTGGACTGCTATAGTGAATGGCGTGCGCCACCAATTCCTTACCGGTTCCTGACTCCCCGCGGATCAGCACCGTGGCCGGACTGTCCGCCACCTGAGCGATCTGTTCATAGACCAGCCGCATGCTGCTGCAGTTGCCGACGATATTATTGGGATGGTACATATCGTCAAGCCGTTGTTTAAGGCGACGGTTTTCCGCCATCAAGCTTTCGTGTTCCTCATTCTGTTCGCGGATGCCGGAAACGCCTTCGGCGAGGATGTCCGCCACGAGATGCAAAAACTTCAGGTCGCGGGCCAGCTCCTCTTCATTGGCTGTGGGCCGATCAATGCTCATCGTGCCGATGACTTCCTGCTGATGAATGATCGGCACGCACAAAAAAGCCACCTGCGCCTGGCGGCGGCTTTTGGTACGGTCCAGAAAAGACGGTTCCTTGGTGATATCCGGAATCAGGGCTGGCGCTCCGGTCTGGGCCACGCGCCCGGTGATCCCCTCACCCAATTGGTATTGTCCGCGTTTCATTTCCAGTTCGGAAAGTCCGCGTGAGGCCTGGATTTCAAAAATGTCGGTATCTGGACGTCGAAGGGTCAGCGTGCCGCGCAGCAGCCCCATCTCCGTTTCCATGATATCCAGTACCGCATTCAACAGTTCCGCGACATCATGTTTATGCGCCATGGACTGGGATATATGGTAAAGCACCTCGAGTTCGAGGGAACTGTGGCTGTCCGCTATCCGGTCTTTCGTCGATTTCATCTTCATCCTCGTGTTCGGCTCCGTTCATCTGTCCACTGATGAAAGCAAACCGGCGCGGATCCGGCAAGCAAATAAATTACATTTTTGTATATAAGGGGATATATATAAACAAATATGTAAAATAATCTACTGGATGAAATTTCTTAATAATTTTTTTCTATTCTTATATCCTCCTTATTTGCAGGTTGTTGCAAATTATAATGCTCGAAGTTAAAAACTTGGCACGGTCTGTGCAACATGGCCATCCCGTGAGCCACATGGTGTGGATTCGGCAGCATAAGAGATGATGAAATGAAAGGAGCAGCAGCAATGAAAAACATGACGGGTAAGTTAATGCTCGTACTGATGGCCATCCTGGTGACCGTCGGCACGGGGGTCGCGTGGGCAGAAGAGGTAAGTGAAGTGGAGACGCTTCAGAACAATGTCAATATTGTATGGACCCTGTTGGCGGCCGTGCTGGTATTCTTCATGCAGGCGGGATTCGCGATGGTCGAGACCGGATTTACACGCGCCAAGAACGCGGTGAACATCCTGATGAAGAATGTCATGGATTTCTCGGTGGGCTCGTTGGCCTTCTTCCTGGTGGGGTTTGGCCTGATGTTCGGCGCCTCGAAATCAGGCATCATCGGGACCGACTTATTCGGCATAGGTTCGATCGTTAAAGAGGGTGGCGCGGCCTGGGGCTACACGTTCCTGATTTTTCAGACCGTGTTTTGCGCGACCGCGGCCACCATTGTTTCGGGTGCCATGGCGGAACGAACCAAGTTTTCGGCCTACCTGGTGTACAGCCTGTTCATCTCGCTGCTGATCTATCCCATTTTCGGCAAGTGGGCGTGGGGTTCGCTGTTCCTGGGCGATGCGGGCGCGGGATGGCTGGAAGGCTTGAAGACGGGGGGCTTCTGTGATTTTGCGGGCTCAACGGTGGTCCATTCCGTGGGCGGATGGCTGGCCCTGGCGGGCGCATTGATTCTCGGACCGCGTACTGGAAAGTACGGACTGGACAAACAGCCCAAGGCGATTCTTGGCCACAATATCCCGCTGGCCGCATTGGGTGTGTTCATCTTGTGGATGGGCTGGTTTGGATTTAATCCCGGCAGCACCACCGTGGGTGATGGTGAAATCGGCCGCGTGGCGGTTACCACCAATCTGGCGGCGGCGGCCGGCGCTATTTTTGCCATGATCACCTCGTGGGTGATGTTCAAGAAGGCGGATGCCTCGATGACGCTCAACGGCGCGCTGGCCGGCCTGGTGGCCATTACCGCACCCTGCTATACAGTAACTCCGATGGCGTCGGTCATCATCGGCGTCCTTGCGGGAATCCTGGTGGTCCTGAGCGTGGTCTTTATTGACCGCGTGCTGAAGATTGACGATCCGGTCGGCGCGGTCAGCGTGCACGGGGTATGCGGCCTGTTCGGCACGCTCTCCTGCGGCCTGTTCAACGCCGAGGCCGTGCTGGGCATCGGCGAAGCCAACAGCGGCCTGTTCTATGGCGGCGGGGTGAGCCAGTTGATCAGCCAGTTCATCGGCGCGGGCACGGCCTTTGTCTGGGCGTTCGGCCTGGGTGTGGCGCTGTTCCTGATCATCAAGAAGACCATGGGCCTGCGCGTCAGTGTCGATGAAGAACTGCGCGGACTTGATCTCGGGGAACACGGCATGGAAGCCTACAACGGATTCCAGATATTCACTACGCACTAACCACTTGAAATATGCTGGCAACAAGCACGGACAAGTTAAACAAAAGAGAAAGAGAAGAGAACTGAGGAGCCTAATGAGATGAAAAAGAAACTGTTTACCACCATCCTGATAATGACGGCCGCCTTCGCGGCGGCCGTCCTCCCCGCCCCCGCCGACACCCTGGCCACCAGCGTCCCGACGGTTGATGACGTGATGTTCACGATCAACAACACCTGGATGCTGGTGGCCACCTTCCTGGTGTTTATCATGCACCTGGGGTTTGCCACGCTTGAGGCGGGACTGGCCCGGGCCAAGAACACGGTTAACATCCTGTTCAAGAACACACTGATTGTGGCGATCGGGTTGCTGACCTATACCTTGATGGGATTCAACCTGATGTATCCGGGCGATTCCTGGATACTCGGCCATGTGATCGGGTTTGCCGGCTTCGGCGTCGGAACGGATGCCGCCGGCCTGACCGCAGCATACAATCCCGGCTATACCTACTGGACGGATTTCATGTTCCAGGGCATGTTCGCGGCGACGGCGGCCACCATTGTTTCCGGCGCAGTCGCGGAACGGGTCAAGCTGGACAGCTTCCTGATTTTTTCGGCCTTGTATGTGATGCTGATCTATCCCCTGGTCGGGTCCTGGGGATGGGGCGGCGGCTGGCTCAGCAGCATGAATTTCCATGATTTTGCCGGGTCAACCTTTGTACACTCCGTCGGCGGCTGGGCGGCCCTTGCCGGGGTAATCACCCTGGGTCCGCGCCTGGGCAAATATGTCAATGGCGTGTCCAAACCCATCATGGGCCACAGCATGCCGCTGGCCACGATCGGGGTCTTCCTGCTGTGGCTGGGCTGGTTTGGATTCAACGGCGGATCGGTCCTTTCCGCGAATCCCGGCGCGGTATCGTACGTTTTTGTAACGACCACGCTGGCGGCGGCCGCGGGAATCATCGGCGCGATGATCATGTCCTGGTCCATCCAGAAGAAACCGGACCTGTCGATGGTGCTCAACGGCTGCCTAGCCGGACTGGTCGGCGTGACGGCCGGCGCGGATGTGCTGCCGATCAAGTGGGCGATACTGGTCGGCTTTATCGCGGGCCTGGTGGTGGTGCTGGCGGTTTTCGGATTCGACCGGCTGCGACTCGACGACCCGGTCGGCGCGCTCTCGGTTCACCTGGTTTGCGGCGTGTGGGGCACCCTGGCCGTCGGAATATTCTGCCCGGAATTCAGCTTCCTGACACAACTGGTCGGGGTCGGCGCGGCCGGGGCGGTATGCTTCCTCGCGGCCGCAGCCATTTTTGTCGTACTGAAGGTTACGCTGGGTATTCGTGTCAGTGAAAATGAGGAGCTGCGTGGACTGGATATCGGCGAGCACGGCATGGAGGCCTACAACGGGTTCCAGGTGTTTACCGTACAATGAGCGGTCGGATAAGTAGTTAACAACCAACAGGAGAAGGAAAATGAAACTGATTATTGCCTATATACAGCCCGAGCGGCTGACAGCGGTGAAAAAAGCGCTGTATGAAAAGGAAGTGTTCAAAATGTCGGTCACCAACGCCATGGGGTGCGGCCAGCAGAAGGGCTACCACGAGACCTATCGCGGTGTAGATGTCGAGGTCAACCTCCTCAAGAAGGTGCGCCTGGAGATCGCCGTGAACCAGGATTTCGTGGACGCCACGATCGAAGCCATCATCCAGGGCGCCCGGACCGGGACCATCGGTGACGGCAAGATCTTCGTGATTGACCTCGTGGAATGCATCCGCATCCGCACCGGCGAAACGGGACACGATGCGATTGGATAATTCTCATTAGGCGGCCACCTCCTCCAACAGGCGCGCCGCGGTATGCCAGTTATCGCGGCCGCCTGACGTCAGGGACGGGTCCGGATTTTTGACAAGGTGGTGTCTATAGAAATCCGGACCCGAATCCCCTATTTGATGAGTGACAATAAATAGAAACACGGTATACATTATGCCGTTTGAAAAAGAAAAAAACGTGTCCGATCCCCTGGCCGGGATTGGGTGATGAACAACCCCAATACAAAGGAGTAGAGAATGAAAAAAGGCATACTGATGAGCACCCTGGTGGTCCTGGCGATACTGTCCGCGACAGGCAGCGCCGTGGCCAATGATGTAACGGCCGATATCATGTCCGCATATGTATGGCGTGGTCAGGTCCTGAACAACGAGGCGGTCCTGCAACCTGCGTTCACGCTGGAAGCCCCCATCGGGTTTTACCTGAATACCTGGGCGAATGTGGATATGACCGACAAGTTCGACAACTCATGGGAATTCACGGAAGTGGATTTGACTGTCGGGTACGTCATTCCCATGCCCGAAGACAGCATCATCGGCATCGAGATCGGCGCGGTGGAGTTCCTGTTCCCCAAGGAAGGCGACTGGAGCGCTGAAGTGCCTGAAGATGAAACGCATGCGGACGTGGAAACAAAGGGTCACGACGCGGATACCCGGGAACTGTTCGCGGTCCTCAGCCTGGACACCATTCTTTCCCCCAGCCTGGCCGTCAACTATGATTGCGACGCCGTCAACGGCTGGTACATCAACGCGAGTGTGGCTCAAGGCTTTGAGCTGGCGGAAGGACTCGACGCGGAAATCGGCGCCTCCATCGGCTGGGCGTCGGATCGTTACAACAATGCGTACTTCGGCGTAGATGACGCGAAGTTCAATGACTGCAACATCGGCGCATCGCTGGCCTACGCCGTGACCGAGGAAGTCAGCGTCGGCGCGACGGTGGCGTATACCTTCCTGCTCGATTCCAAGATCAAGGACGGCGCCAAGGAAATCTATGACGACAAGGACCTCTTCTATGGCGGACTGAACCTCGCCTATGCCTTCTAAGCGCTGAACGCATAGTTTTTTCGCAAGGGTGTCCGCGTCGCGGACACCCTTTTTTTTTGATCGGATACTCGTCAGGCCGCAACCCATGCGCTATAGTGGGATGTACAAGGTTACGCGGATACGACATGTGGAGTATGATGAAAGACAATGTGGACATGATATGCAGCATCAGCGAACTGGCTGCGCCATTTGAAAAAAGCCACAGCATTGAGGAGTTCCTCCAGCAGGCGGTCTCGATCATCGCGCGGCACATGAACGCCTCAGTCTGTTCGATTTACCTGATGGATGAAAGCCGCCAGTCGCTGGTCCTGCGCGCGACGGAAGGACTGAGCAAGGACTCGGTCGGCCAGGTCCGGCTGCGTATCGGCGAGGGCATTACCGGGATGGCCCTTAAGGAACTGCGCCCCATCCGCGAGGGCCGAGGCAGCGAGAATCCGCATTTTAAATTTGTTCCCGGCATCTTTGAGGAAAAATTCGAGGCCTTCCTGGCGGTGCCGATCCTGCGCGGCCTCGGGCGCATTGGCGTGCTGGTGGTCCAGCATGTGGACCCCGATTATTTCACGGACAACGATGTCAAAGCCCTGAAGGCCATCGCCGCGCAATTGGCCGCCACGATCGAGAACGCGCAATTGCTGATGAACATGCACACCCCCGCGGAACCGCCCCAGGCGCCGGAAGGGCCGCATGTATGGCCTTCCATTATCCGCGGCAAAGGCTCGTCCCCCGGCGCCGCATGGGGAACCGCCTTTGTCATGGGAGACCTGGAAATCAGCGAGACCGTGCGCACACAAGCCGCGGCAGCGACCCTCGATGATTTTCGGCGCGCCCTGCAGGAATCGGAAGAGCAGCTCAACCGCCTGCAGGTGGAAACCGAAGAACGCCTGGGTGATTTTGTGTCGCTGATTTTCAGCGCGCAGTTACTGATGCTCAAAGACGCCCAGTTTGCCGGCGCCATGCTGAACGCGATTAAAGAGGAAGGCCTCACCCCGCTCGAGGCGGTCGAGCGCCAGATCGGCAGGTATGTCGATATCTTCGCGAAAAGCCCCAATCCCAAGCTGCGCGAAAAAGTGCAGGACCTGCGCGATCTCGAACACCGCCTGCTGGGCAACCTTGTCGGCGCGCAAGAGGAATCCCGTGGCTACCGCGGACAGATTGTCATCGCGCGGGATGTGCTGCCCTCCGACATTGTCAAGTTTTCCGCCCAGAAAGCCGAGGGCCTGGTCCTGCTTGCCGGCGGCGCCACCTCCCACGCGGCTATCCTCGCGCGCTCCCTGCAACTGCCCATGATTCACGTGCAGGAACCTGAACTCCTGAACCTGACCGCGGAACACCGGGTCCTGATGGACGCCAACCAGGGCCACCTTTTTATCGATCCCGATGACGAAGTGATGAACAATTACCGCGCGCTGGCCGCCTCCACGCAGGCGGCGCGTTCCGGCGGCATCCAGGTAAACGAGCAGACCCGCACAAGCGACGGGACCCGCATCCATCTCGCGGCGAACATCAACCTGCTGAGTGACCTGGCCATTGCCAAATCATTCAAGGCGGAAGGTGTGGGACTCTACCGCAGCGAGTTTCCTTTTATCATCCGCAACGACTTCCCCTCCGAAGAGGAGCAGTTCCGCATCTACCGCCGCATTGTCGAAGAAATGGAAGACCGCCCGGTTGTTTTCCGGACCCTGGACATCGGCGGCGACAAAATGCTCTCGTACTATTCTCACGTGGACGAAGCCAATCCGTTTCTGGGATTGCGGGCCATCCGGTTTTCGTTGCGCAACAAGGACATCTTCAGCCAGCAATTAAGCGCCCTCCTGCGCGCGGGCTACGGTCATGAACTGCGTATTATGTTTCCGTTGATCTCTTCCGTCGATGATTTCCTGGCGGCCGTCGACGTAGTAAACGAGTGCAAACGCCAGTTGGCCGAAACACGCGCCGACTACAACGACCGGCCCCTGCTGGGCGTCATGATTGAATTGCCCTCCGCCGTTGAAGTGATTGATGAACTCGCCGCCGAGGCCGACTTCCTTTCATTGGGCACCAACGATCTTGTGCAGTATATGCTGGCTGTCGACCGCACCAACGACCAGATAGTCGACTGGTTTGTCCACTATCACCCGGCCGTGCTGCGCGCCATCAAGCGCGTGGTGGACGCGGCGCAACGGGCAGGGAAGCCGGTCTCGCTATGCGGCGACATGGCCTCCGACCCCGCTATTCTTCCCATCCTGATTGGACTGGGCTTGCGCCATTTCAGCATGCACGCCCAGGCGATACCGCGTGTCCAGAAGCATATTGAAAAAATCTCGCGCGACGACGCGGAATCCCAGGCCGCCGCAGTGCTGGGAATGGGACAGGTGCGACAGATCGAACACTATCTCAATATGCGTTCTTCCGTGTGAAAAATGTGCGGATAATGATTTTGAAATCGAACGACAAGGACCAGTTTTCCAGGTAATACAAATCGTATTTAATACGCTCCTGGATGCTGGTATTGCCACGCAACCCGTTCACCTGCGCCCACCCGGTCATGCCCGGCTTGGATACATGTCGCCACATATAGCGGCTGATATCTTCCTTGAACTGTTCCACAAAGTGCGGCCGCTCGGGCCGCGGCCCCACCAGGCTCATTTCCCCCTTAAGCACATTCCAGAATTGCGGCATTTCATCCAGGTTGTGGCGGCGCAGGAAAGCGCCGATTCGCGTCCTGCGCTGATCGCCCTCACTGGCCCAGACCGGCCCAGTCTCCGACTCGGCATCTGTGCGCATCGTGCGCAGTTTGTAGATGGTGAACGGCTCTCCGCTTTTCCCGCACCGTGTCTGCCGGTACAACACAGGCCCGGGTGATTCGCGTTTGATCAGGCAGGCCGCCGGGATGAGAACGGGAATGGAAACCGCCAGCCCGATGGCGGCGCCCAGGATATCTTCCGCCCGCTTCATGATACGGTTCCAGAAAATGTCCAGCGGCCACCGGCTTACCCCCAGCAGGGGGATGCCGTCCACCGACTGGATTTCCACACCACTGGTCAGTACCCGGAAGATGTCCGGCACGAGGTGAAAGGTGATCAGGCTGCGTTCGCACTGCACGATGATATCCACCATGCGCTCATGACGCAGCGAGGTATCCGCCAGGATGATATGGTCCATGGCCTTTTCCTGGATCAGGCGGTCCAACGCCTCGACCGTCCCGCTAATCAACGCCCCGGGAACCGCGGCGTCATCGCTTCCGGACGCGGTACGCAGGAATCCGACAACGGTAGACCGCAGGCGCGGCTCGTTCTCAAGCGCATGGCGCAGGTGCGCGGCCACGGAATCGGTACCGATCACCAGCACCCGTTTGGATAGTTCCTGGTTCTTTGCCGCATGGATTTCGAGGCGGAAAAGGATGTAGCGCTCGATCAGGAGGAATGTCAGCACCGTGAAAAAAGAAATAAACACCACAATACGCGAGAACGGCGGGTCGGTGCGAATGATAAACGCCAGGGCCACGGCCAGGAAGATACCCCACGTATTGGCCCGGACAAGGCGAGGAATGCTGTCCACAAAGGTTCCCAGTTGCGGACGCACATAGAGGTTCAGCGAGCGGAAGATGAACAGAAACAGCAGCGTGGCCACGCCGGAACCATAAAGATACAATACACGACTGGGATAGCCGTCGTGAAACATGGGGATCCACCCTGAATCAAAACGTATCCAGATCGCCACTAAAAAACCACAGAAAATCGCAAGCGCATCAGCCACGGCGGCCGTCGCGCTTGTCACTACATCAAACGTATCTGTTATTCGCATGGGAACAGCATACGAAAGAGTCTCACCCGATACAAGTGAGGGAATGAATATCCGCGTCAAGAATTTGCCGGACCGCCCGGCCCAGTTTGGACTGGCTGTAGGGCTTCTTCAACATCGGAATCATCGCCAACTCCTGAGGCCCTTGCAGAAAAACTTCCTGGCAGAACCCGGACATATACATGGCCTTGAAGGGCTTACCCAATTCGGAAAGATGCTCGATGAGCTTTTTGCCGTTCATCAGGGGCATGATGATATCGGTCAGTACCAGTTGAATGTCATCATGCTCCTCAAAAACTCGCAAGGCTTCTTCGCCGTTTGTAGCGGTATAGGTGTGGTAGCCGAGGTAAGCCAACGCCTTTTCCGCAAACTGGAGCACCGAGGGATCGTCCTCGACAATCAGAATGGCCTCCGACCCACGGGGAATCTCCATTTTCTGCCCGTCCTCAATAATTTCCGCGCACAATGAATCCCGGCCCGGGAAGTACATCCGCATCTCTGTCCCCTCCCCTTTTCCACTGCGGACCCGGACCGTGCCCCCCGCCTTTGTAATAATCTCATTGGCCGTGGCCAGGCCCAGGCCGGCCCCCTTGCCCACCTCTTTGGTTGTGAAGAACGGATCAAACATATGCTCCACCACCGCGGGTTCCATGCCATGTCCCGTATCGCTGACGGTGATAACCACGTAGGTTCCTGCATCGAGGGACAACTGTTCAGCCAGGGTGTCCGTGACCTGTTCCTGGTGCGTCGTAATGGTGAGCTTTCCACCTTCAGGCATGGCGTCCCTGGCATTCAGCGCAAAATTCATAATCACCTGCTGCAACTGGCCGGCATCGATTTCCACACCTTCAAGTTTATCTCCCGGGAGACAAACCATTTCGATATCCGTGCCCATCGTCCTGCGCAACAGGTTTGCGGTTTCCTCAATCACGGTATTGACATTGATCGGACGGACACATACCGGTTGCTTCCGGGCCATGTTCAGCAGTTGCGTCGTCAGCTCAACCGCCCGCTCCCCGGCATGAACCACCTGGTCGATATCATCGTAAATCTCATCCTCGGGATTGATCTGGCACTGCGCCAGGCGCGCATAGCCCATGATCGCCGTAAGCAGATTATTAAAATCATGCGCGATGCCCCCGGCCAGCCTGCCCAACGCAATCAGCTTCTGCGCCTCCTGCAATTGGGTTTCAAGTTTCTTCAGACTGTCCGCGGTTTCATTACGCGCATAGAGGCGGCCCAGATTAAAGGCATTGCGCACGCGCTCCTCTTCCGTGGCCGTCGCGTGCAGGCAATCCTGCAGCCCTCCATCGTTCAGCAATCCGTCGGAGACTTCCTTCAACAGAGCGTCAGGGTCCCCCAGCGCCGAAAGGGAATGTCGCAGCTCCTTCATCTGACTCAACTGCTTCTTAAAAACCCACAGCAAAGAATCGCCGCCCTCGTCACCCGGGGTAAACGGAAGCTGCGCCTTCGCCGAATCAGGATGTGTGTTTTGTTGCATATATTATACGCCTGTCACCTGTGAACGCTCTCAGCTCTTATGCCGTCCTTCGTCATTGCCGTACCGTCATCATCCGGTTACACGTAACACTATATGCATACCCA
>RZZM01000347.1 GCA_009929845.1 Spartobacteria bacterium | reverse complement strand
CTAAACAGCTAAACACCTAAAACCTAACCACCTAAAACCTAACCCCCTATCTAGGCAGGCTGGACATTAAATGGAGCACAAAGGCCGCCCCGCCGGCAATCGCGAGAACCACACCCAACACCTGGTAAACAACCCATTTTACTTTTGCACTCATAGTGACTCCTTTAACACAACCTGCACACATATATTTATTAAGCAGGGGTCGTGCCAAAATTATCTGTACACAGGTTTCCCTATAAGTCATCGAAGCCCTGTTAACCGCTTTACCCTCCAAAAGTTTTCTCATTCCAGCGAATTTAATGCTCAATAAATAAGAACTCTATGCCCGGCAAGTCTGCATTTTTCTTAAATGTGCGATGTGTCCCGCAAAACTTCCCCACGATTCTGTTTCGCATGATTTCGTTGGGGCATACCGTCCTGCCAAATATTTTCGGATATTAATCCTTGATTTTTCATATATTTTTGGATTTACTTGCCCTGATTTTTTAATATTTTGGGATTTTATCATGAAAAGAGCACTATACAACGACTTGGCAACTCACCTCGACAAAAAGCAGATTTGTCCATACATCTGAAATTCCTTTGCTTTACAAAGAGGAAATTCAACGATATTTGTTTGATTACCTGGTTTACGGCGGATATCCGGATGTTGTTCTTGCAGATTCCATTGATGAACGCAGGGCCGTATTGAACGAACTGCGAAACTCATACGCTAAAAAAGATATATTGGATTCCGGGATACGCCATGCCGACATTTACATGAACCTAATGAAAATCATAGCTGATCAAACCGGAGGCTTGCTTAACAGCCACCATCTTTCGAGCGAGTTGGGTGTAGATAGCAAAACCGTGAAAAAGCATCTCTGGGTAATGCAAAAATCATTTCACATTCATCAGGTGTCCCCCTTTCATCAACGTATAACATCTGAATTACGCAAGATGCCAAAAGTGTATTTTTCGGACCTCGGATTACGCAACAGCCTCCTGAATAACTTTTCACCGATTGGTGGACGTAAAGACTGTGGCGCACTATTGGAGAACTATGCGTACCTCTGTTTTCGCAATATCAGGGATGAAGAGCAAATTAAATACTGGCGCACACAAAATCAGCAGGAAGTTGATTTCATTGTACAGGATTCATCCGGCGGACAATCCGCCTACGAAGTGAAGTACTCTGCCAAGCAATTCAATCCATCAAAATATAAGTACTTTCGGGAACAATACCCGGATATTCCATTGCAGTGCATCAACTTGAACAATGCTGTTGAGCTTGGATATTAGACGCTTTGTTGTCAAAATTTCCCCACGATTTTGTTTACGTGCAGAATTGGTTGGGGCATACTGTGCGGATATGGAGCATAAACGAATACAAAGCAGCGTTGTTTTCAGGACAGGGGTGATGGTCGGCCTGCTATTCACCGTATTCTCGTGTCGCGCACGGGAATCGGCGGCGCGGGACGGCCGGATCGATTTACCGGCAGTCCTTGAAGCAGTCGCGCAAACCAGGGCATCAGGCGAGACCCCGGTCGCGGTTTTTGATCTCGATGCGACCCTTTTTGACAACAGTCCACGCACCCGGCGCCTGCTCGAAGAGGCGGCGCAAGTGGACCCGACCCTGACACCGTATACCGAACATATCCGGAAACTGCCCCAACAACTGCCGTATCGGGTTGACGACTCCCTGACACTGGCCGGCATAACCGACCGGGACGCTCGTAAACGCTTCAAGGCCTACTGGTCCGCCCGGTTTTTCACCGATGATTACTGCATCTATGACATCCCCATTCCCGGCGCGGTCGACCTCGTTAACACCCTCCACGACGCCGGCGCCACCATCGTTTACCTTACCAGCCGCGGCGAAGACCGCATGAAGGCCGGCACGATTGAAAGTTTGCGTCAAAACGGCTTCCCGATCATGAAAAGCACCGCTGTTTTGATCATGAAACCAACAATCCGCGGAAAAGACACTACGTATAAGGAAATCGCCGCAAAAAACATAAAAAACATCGGAAAAGTCCTCATCACAGCCGAAAATGAGTCGCAAAATGCCAATATTTTCGCCGAAAACTGGCCTGAAGCGACCCATTTTTACCTGAATACGACCTGCAACCCCAAAAAAATCGTTCCGTTGCATGATTCCATCATAAAAATTGATGATTTCAGCCAAAAATAGCAATTTTCATGAAAAACAGCGCAAAAAAATGGTCCGTGGCCGATGTCGTCGATTACGAGTACTTTCTGGCCGGACAAGAGAGTCTGAACGCCCCCGAGGGCGATCCGGCGTCCCGGAAATGGTTTTTGGAGCAACAGGACCCTTCAAAGGCATTTTCTGCGCGAATTTTGCTTAAAAAATGGCTCGATTGGCAAAAAAAACGCGAAAATTCGCAAAAAAACACACCCGGGACGGTTTTTCGACTCACAGACGGCGTAATTATCGCATTTTTGATGGTTTTTGGGACTGTTTTTGGCTTCGGAATCGCGCAGGGCGTGCTTTATTACACCGGAAAACAGGCGATCAATCTCTTTGTCTGCTACGGCCTGCTGGTCGTTTTCCCGCTGGCCATGTCGATCTTTTCCATTTTTTCGATGATTTTTCGAAAAACCAGGCTCAAAACGGCCTTCGGGGACGTTTTCAGGCGCAAAATCGAGTGGTTTTATCGTCAAATCGGCCGCTTTTTCTCGGGAAAGCAACTGTTGACCCAACAGGCCTTCACGGGCTTCCTGCGGACCCGTTTAGACCTTTATAGGGGCCTTCCGGGGTGGTTTTTGATGCTCAGGATGCAACTTTTTGCCCTTTTTTGCCAATTTGGACTGTTTTTGGCGGTTTTTTTGCGCGGTTGGGTGGCAGATATGGCCTTTGCATGGCAAACGTCGGCCAACATAAGCCCGGAAACGATCTATAACCTGGCTTTCCGAATGTCTTTCGGATGGCGCTGGCTGGTTTCGGAACCGTTGGCACACCCGACATTGGGCCAGGTGGCGGGAAGCCAGGTTACGCTCAAGGACGGCCTGGGCGGGCTGGCAAACAGCGACCTGACGGCCTGGTGGCCGTTCCTGTGCTGGTCGATCCTCTTCTACGCGGTGCTGCCGCGCCTGCTGCTGTTCCTGTTCGCCTGGGTGGGTGAGTCGGTTGCGCTGCGGCGGATCGCGTTCGATGACATGGCCTCGCGCAAACTCCTCCGGACAATGACCTCCGCCTCGCTCAGCATCCGGGATGACGCCCCGGCGTACGCCGGCGCACCGGACCAACAGCCGATGGCCCCGCCCGGCGATGCCCCGGCGACGGACCGCCCCGCCACCCTGCTCATTCCCGAAGAATGCGCCGCCCCGGCGGACCTTCCGGCCCTGGCGCGCGCGCTCGAAGGCCATTTGGGCATCACAATTCAACAAAACGAAAACGTCCTGCTGGATGAAGACGACGACCGCGCCCTGCTCCAGCGCCTCGGCGACGGCGAAAACAACGTGATTATCGTCCTCGAAGGCTGGAAACCCTGTCTGGAATCCGATTTGCACTACCTGCGCGTGCTGCGCCGGGCCATCGGCAACCGGTTGCTCTTTGTCGCCCTGACCGGACGGCCCGATAAAGACGGCAACCACGCGCTCCTTGATGACGAGCACTTCCACATCTGGAACCAGCGGCTGGCGACCCTCCGCGACCCCCGGCTGGAAGCCTTTGCCATCGGACCCGGAGACGCCCCGTGAACAACATCCTCCCCCGCTATGCTGTCATGGGCCACCCCAACGAGGGCAAATCCTCCGTCGTCTCCACCCTGGCCGAAAATGACCGAATCGCCATCAGCAACATCCCCGGCGAAACACAGGCGTGCCACACCTATCCGGTCATGCTCGACGGACAACGCATCCTGGAATTTATCGACACCCCCGGCTTCCAGATGCCGCGGCAAACCCTCAAATGGATGCAGGCCTACCACGGCGACCCGACCCGGATCGTCGCCGCCTTTATCGACGCCCATCGCGACGACGCCCGCTTCCTGCATGACAGCCGACTCCTGGCCCCGCTAAGCGAAGGCGCGGGCATCATCTACGTCCTCGACGCCAACAAACCGCTGCGCCGCGACGACCTGGCCGAAATGGAGATACTCCGGTTGACCGGTCTGCCGCGCATGGCGGTCATCAACAGCAAGGATAACGACTCGGTTCACCTGCCCGAATGGAAACAGGCCCTCAACAAATCGTTCAACACCATCCGGCAATTCAACGCGCACAACGCCGACTTTGACGAGCGCATCCGTCTGCTGGAAACCCTCAAGGCTATTGAACAGGACTGGGAACCCGCGCTGGACACCGTCATCCGCGCCCTGAAACAGAACCGCGCCGACCGCATGGAAGAGTCCGCCGAACACATCACGCGCATGCTCAAACGCATCATCACCCTCCAGTGCGCGCGCACATGCACGCAGCGCGAATCGCAGGACACCGTACGCCATGAGCTGGTGGAAACCTACCGGCGCAAAGCCGCCGCGGAAGAAGAAGCCGCGCACACCCAGATCAAGAAGCTGTTTCAGCACCACGTCTTCAACCCAAAACTCGAAACCGGCGACATCATGGAGGCCGACCTCTTTTCGAAAGAAACGTGGAGCGCGCTGGGCCTGACGCGCAAACAGCTCGCCCTGGCCGGGGCCGCCGCCGGGGCCGCGCTCGGCGCGGCCGCCGATTTCGCGCTGGCGCAAATCACCTTCGGAGTCTTCATGACCGCCGGCGCGCTGGCCGGCGGCATCGGCGGCTACGCGGGCACACGCCCGCTCTCCCGGCTCGAAATCCATGTTGGCCCCTTCTCGGGGGAACTCGGCGGACGCCGCATCACGGTCGGGCCCATGAAAAATCCCCAGCTCATGTTCATCCTGGTTGACCGCGCCCTGCTGTACATCCGGCATGTCAGCAACCGCGCCCACGCCCTGCGCGCCGACAGCGCCGCCCCCATCGACCCCGCCGGCCCATCTCTCACCGCCCAATGGACCGAAAAACAACGCGCCACCCTCGCCCGCTTCTACAGCGCCACCGTCGCCCACCGCCACGAAAAAGCCGCCCAGCTCCAGCCCGAAGTCATCGCCATCCTGAAAAACGCCCTTGATG
>RZZM01000346.1 GCA_009929845.1 Spartobacteria bacterium | reverse complement strand
TTCGCCAAAACAGCCTCTGGAGCATGCTAACCGCAGTTATCGTACAACCCATTCGGGGTTGGCATGGGGGAGGTCACGGTTCCGCGGGTTGCACCCGCGGCTATTCACGTTATGCCCTCCGGGCATCAGGATACCGTGCCTTTTTGCGCCTCATGGACTATAATTGCGCATATTTCACTGAATATATTGCGGTTTGTTACCCGACAGGGTAAAACACGAATAGCCGCGGGTGCAACCCGCGGTCAGGAATAAACAACACATAAACCCCGAATGGGGTTTCACTATAACCAAGGCGTTTATGTCCACCCGCAAACACCGCCAGGAAAGAAGGTGTCACTTTAACTTCCACGAGGTAAGGAGTTCTGATCTTTGGGCGGTGTGCGGCGTTATCGTTCCAACCGGAGGGCGCGGAGGTTGCCGGCGCCATCGGGATTTTCGGTATCCCAGCGGAGGCCGAGGGTGTGTTCGCCGGCGGGCAGTTGTATGCCGCCAAGTTTTTGGGTGTTGACGTCGTGCCAGTCCCCGGTGGTCGGGAGGGCCTCGGCGAGAACCTCCACGCCGTCGAGCAGGACGGTCAGGCGGGTGTCGTCGTTGGGGGTGGCGTATTCGACATGCAGGGTATAGGCGCCACCCTTTTTCAGGTGGAGATCCCAGACGACGTCCAGGCCGGAGTACCAGTAGCCGAAATTGGGCGGGGTCTGATTCCATTCCACGCGGATGGGGTCCTCGAAATTATAGTTGCGGTGGTTGACGGGATTGAGGTGGATCGCCTTTTCGCTGAAGGTCACGGGGTCATTCGGTGTGGGGCGCAGCCACGCGTATTGCGCGTTGATGAAGGCGTCATTCCCGTCCGCCTGGCGCAATTCAATGATGCGGGTTCCCTTTGCCAGGCGCATGTCCAGCAGGGGCGCGTCCCTATAGGTGTTCCAATCGCCGGTGTTGGGGAGGCTGGTGTCGCCGACGTATACGCCGTCCACCCAGACGCTCATCTTGTTATTGTTGGCGTTGTTGGCCATGCGGATGCCCAGCTCGTAGACGCCGTCTTCCGGCACGGGAGCGACCAGCGCCAGGGTGTCGTGTTTCGTCCAGTAGCCTACATTGGGATAGCTCCAACGCCATTCCGCGCGCAGCCCTTCCTTGTCGATGCCGTGGATGATAAACATGTCGCTCAAGTCCATGAGGATGGCGTCGGGGGCTTTCGCGGCCTCGCCCGGCGGCGCGGGCCAGGGGCGCGGGGAGAGCAGCGCGGCCTTCATCAGGGGGTTGACCTTGCTGTGGTCCGTGTTCATCCGCTCAAAACTCTGCTTGATGTGCTCGAATGAATCCTTGTTGAAATTGATCTGCGGGATATCATCGTAGTAGCCGTAGAGGCCCCAGATATCGTTGTGATTGTTCTCGATTTTTTTGTAGGTCCAGAAGGTCCAGGACCAGCCATAGAAGTTGAAGACGTCGATATAGCGATGGAACATCTCCGCGCCGCCGCGTTCGAAGTGCATGGAATTGAATTCCCCCATCAGGATCGGGACCTCGTAATAGAGCGCGGCGCGGTGGAAGAGGGGGATGATCTGCTGGTTGGAGCGGAAGGCCTCTTCCGGGTCCTGCGGGTAGTAGTGGAAACTGTAGCCCACATTTTCCCACCCGAACTCGCGGGCATGCGGCAGGCGGTAGAACCCGATCAGGCCGTCCTCGATCCACATCATATGCTTGGGATCGACGCCGCGGATGACCTTATAGATGCGGTCGTAGAGGGCCAGCAGGTCGGGCATCTGCGCGGACATGGCCTCGTTGATCAGATCATAACCGGCCACGTTGGGGTTGTCGCGGTAACGCCTGGCCACCCGTTCCCACCAGTCGATGGTCTGCTGCTTGTAGGTCTCGCTGCGCCACAGGTCGCCCTGGCTGCGCTCGCCAATGATCTTGGCGATGTCGCTCTGTCCGCCGGGCGCGCCGTGCAGGTCAAGAATGACATACAGTCCATATTTTTCGCACCACTCGACGCACTGGTCGACATAGGCGATATCGCCGCCGTATTCCGGATCGTCAGTGGCGCGCCACCAGATGGGCAGACGAATGCAGTTCATGCCCGCGGCCGCGATGCGCTGCACATCGGCTTCGGTGAAGAAGTTGTCGCGGTAAACGCGAATAAGCTCAAGCTTGGCTTCGCGACCGAACCGCTTTTCCATGAGGTCCCAGATGTCCTTTTCGGACTCAATGCCTTCCTGCCACGGACAATTGATGATCCAGGGTTCGATCAGCAGCCAGTTGCCCGCGTTCACGCCGCGGAGCTGTACGACCTGTCCCTCTTCATTGACAATATGCCTTCCTTCCGCCTTCAGGAAAGACAGCGGCGCGGCCCCGCCGGATGCGCGTCCAGAGGGGGTTCCTGTATGCATCGCGCACCCGGAGAGACAGGCGGCGGCGAGTAGAAGCAATGTTTTTTTCATGGTATCGGCTTTCTTTGGTGTCGTGCGATCAGGCCGGCGCGATGACCGGAGGGGTTGCGAGTGTTGTTTCGTACGCGCCGTGGGTGTTGTCGCGTCCATCGGGTGGTGGCGCGAATATGGAAAGCTGCGCGGCATCGCCCGTAACCGGGAGGATAACGTGGTCGCTGCCCGCCTTCTTTACCATCCAGGTTTTACCGGCATTGACCAACAGGTGCTGGTCGGCCGGCAGGATGAGTTTTATCCGTTCGGTTCCCGGGGGCAGCGGGCAGGTGACGCCGAGGCCGGTGGCGTCGCAGGTTCCGACCCAGCGCATGGGCGTGGGCGCCGCGGGATGGACCGGGTCGCCCGGAAGGATGTTGAGTTTAAACATCTCGTGGTCCGTCGCTTCCCGGTAGGCCGCGAGGGAGGGGAGTTCCGTGTAGACCGCCGGGTCCTCGACATCTTCCTGTTCCAGCCCCAATCCGCCGCGGTCCCGGAACATGTAGAACGTAATATTCTTAAGCCAGGGATAGTTGCGTTGGACGGCCTCCTGGTAATACTTGCGAATCCATTCCGCCTGTCCGTCAAAGCCGAGCAGGTCGGCGTCCTCGTTGATCTCGTGAATTTCAATATCGGTATCCTCGCCGCGGAGTTCGGACATCTCGTCGTGCACTTCATCGACGAGATCCCACCAGACATCCAGGGGTATCTTGAAATATTCATCCGGATGTGCGGGGTCGAAATGGGGATTGGGCCATCCGTAGTGGAGCGACGCGTACTGGTCGTATGAGACAATGTCCGCCGTCTTGAACATGGGGCCGAGCTGGTCGTCGGTAAGCTGCCCGCCGTTGGCCGCCTTGCCCTCGGGTTCATTATAGGCCTCGCCCTTGCCGTTCCAGCAGGCCACGGTTTTCAGGAAGGGGGCGTGCTCGTGGATGATGTGGTGGAAGCGGATGAACAGGTCGCTGACCTCCTTATAGGACCAGCGTTGGTTGAAGTAGAACCAGCAACCGTTGCATTCGTGATTGATCCGGATACGCATTTGTCCGTAGGGCGCGAGCGCCTGGGCGATGCGGACGAGGGTTTCATCCGGGGTATCGGCATGCAGGGTCAGGGTCAACTGCGGCTCCTGGCCGTAGGCGCGCACATCCTCGATCTGGCGTTTGAAGAATGCGCTCCAGGGGCCGCCTTCCTCCAGAGCCAGCGGAAAATATCCGTCGCCCTTGTTCAACTGGTTATTGCGGTAAAACCCGCGCCACTTCACGCCCTGTGTCGGCCAGCCCTCCAGGTCCGGATAGTACTGGAACATCAGGTTGACCACATGATGCGGCCGCCCGATCTGTGTGAACATGTGCTCTTGTGGCACATAGTCGCCGCGTTCGGAGCCGTCGGTGATGCCCAGCGTACACCGGGGGGGCGCCAGGCGCACGGCGCTGATTTTTTGCACACAACTACTATTGGTACTCATAACAAAATCCTCATTGTTTACGAATTAACGGTGAATTACCTGTACTCCTTCAAAAAGACATCATCCACAAAAAAGCTGCCATCGCCGCTGTCCCCATCCTCGCAACGGACAACGAACTGAATCCGCCGTGTTTTCGGGGGTACGATGGCGATGGCCTCCACCACGAACCACTTGTCGGGGGAGCTGGTTTCATTCACGGTGGGGGACGCGCTGACCTTATGAATCATGTTGCCCTGTTCGCGGGCGTCATAGAACTCCAGCGCTATATTTCCGTTCTTCATGCCATTGCGCAACCGGTCATCCGACGGGGTCATGAAATAACCTCCGAACTTGAGTTTGGTGCCCGCCCGAAAGAGACCGCTGATGGGTTGCCAGATACCCGAGTCATACCAGAATTTCCAGGAGGCCCCTTCGCTGAGGGTTTTGTCCCGTTCAAGTTCCATTTGTTCTTCGGCCCAGTAGCGCCATCCGTTCGGGGCGTGCTGTTCGTCGGAATCCGCCTCCAGCGTCGGGTTCTCCAGCTCATAGTCCGCGGCAACGCACAGGCCCGCAGGCATGACGGCCAGTAGTAACAAGATGATATATTTTCTGAATGTCACGGCCTTACTCCTTTCGGAAATCAAGTGTTACAAAAGTACAACATCATTACTACACAGACCAAGCAAGATGCCGATGCTGTGATCACTTCACGCATGCTACACAATATAGGGCGATATGGCTATTTTTGTTCAAAAGAAATATCATCCATATACAGCACGCCTTCCACGTCCAACCCGGAGGCGTCCAGAACAACGTGCGCGCTGTCGGCTTCCTTGGGGGCCATGGCGGTCATGATCTTCTCGGTCCAGCGCGACTCGGGAATCTTCCCGACCTGTTTTTTGTCCTCGCTGATTTTCACGCCATCAGCGTACCACTCGATGCGATATTCAAGGGAATCGGCCTTCCATCCGTTGTCCCAGAAGAAGTACGCCGACAATTCATAGCGTGAGCCGCCCTGGACCGGACAATCCTGCCACCAGCCGCCGTAATCCGCCCCGCAGAAAGACCCCTGAACAGCCGCCGCATGGGTGCCTGAACGTTGTTGCCAGTCCGTGCGCCTGGCGCTGCCCCAGCATCCGCCCTTTGCATTGTCTTCCCAGTGCATGGCGAACTTTTCTTCGGAGCCCTCGACTTCAAATCCGGGGTTTTCAACCTGGTTGGCAAA
>RZZM01000777.1 GCA_009929845.1 Spartobacteria bacterium | reverse complement strand
TATGCCACAGATAGGTCACATGCATCGGTTCCCCGACCGAAACAGCCGAAAAAACCACAAAAACCAGCAAAAAACACCCTGCGAACACAAAACCGGTCTCTTTTTTCATCTCTAACTGCCTTTCCTGCGCTGTAAACACTCACACACCCAAGTAAATCTATTCAATATACGCAAAATACCCCCGAAAACAAGCCAAGTAAAGCGTTTTAGCAAACTTTTATTAAAACTCATGATTTTGTTCACCTTGACTGTGTTTGTCCGCTTACGTTACGCTCCTTCCTGCGAAAATCATGTATAGAAAGACACATCGTATGCGGTTCCTGTTCAATTCATTGGTATGGTTTGGTGTCCTGGTGTGGATGAGCTGTGTGGCGGCGGCGGAAGCGCCGAGCGCGCGTGTGGCGTTGTTGGATGACGCGCTGCCGGGACATGATCAAGGGGCGAATGAACGGCTTGCGCGGGCTTTGGAAAGCGGCAAATGCCACGTCACGCGCCTGACGGCCGAACGTATGGTCGCGCCCGATGTGTTGACGACCGGGCTGTTCGACGTGGCGATTATTCCGCGGTGCGCGTTTGCTCCTGCCGCGCTGGGCCCCGCCGCGCAAGCGTTTCAACGCGAGGGCGGACATCTTGTTTTCCTCGGAGGGCCATTTCTGGATCATCCGCTGTGGTATATCGACGGGCGTTGGATGGAAGAGGACCGTGTGCTGCGGGACGTGTCGCCCCGGCATCGGCCCTTCGGCGTCGAATCCGTGGTCGATCCTGAAACATGGCCGCGTACCTGCGCAAACTGGGAGACTTCCGCCGGGTTCCAGGTGACTGATGAAGGACCCGATGGCGCGCCCTGCCTGCGAATGGATATCGATGATCTCCAGGGATGGGACGGTCGGCAGTCGCCCAGACTGCCCGCGTTATTCGGCCAGGGCGACGCGCTGTTCACCATGCAATGCAAGGGTGATGCCCTGACCGCCCAGCTCGCCGTCGAGATCAATGAACGCGACGGTTCACGCTGGATCGCCG
>RZZM01000776.1 GCA_009929845.1 Spartobacteria bacterium | reverse complement strand
CGGCAGCCCGTGGAAGGCACCCGCGTTGATCACCACATCACCCAGTTCCGTAGCGTTCTCGTTGCTCGATACGCCGTACAGGTTCACATGGTTGTAATAGTAGTACCGGAAGCCCATCGACATGACTTCGTTTTCTATCGGCGAGTAATCCGAATCGGCCAGGATGTAGAAGACGGTCTTGCCATCTCCGTACTCGATCTGCATGAACTCGCCCACATTCGTGGACGGCACATTTTCGACCTGGGGCGACGTCGGCCCGGCGTTGTAATACACCCAGTCCAACCCATTTTCCAGGTACGGCACCGAGCCGGGAACCAAATGCGCGTCGTCCATCTTGCAGGCTTGCAGGCCCATATCAGCGTTTTCAACCGGCGACCACTCTGTGTAAATACCCACGCGCATCTCATAGAGTTCATTGCTGTCGCATGTGCCCGTGATATTGTGGATACTCCACCAGTCGCCCGGCGTTACCGTGAATTCATTGGTGATGGTAGGCTGGAGCTGGTTGTAGTTGCTGTCATACCATTCCATGCGCAACTCAGCATGGGTCAGATCGGCATTATCTTCCTGCTGCATCCAGATCGAGAACGTGTAGGTACCGGGTTCCGGGGTCACGCTCTGGGCCACATACATGGTGAAGTTGGTCGTCAGACTCGGTTGCGCCTCATTGGTGAAGCACACCAAGGCCACGCCGGCGGTGCCGGAGCGCCATGCCCAGTCTTTGCGGGAAGCGCCAGCGGCATCGCTGGTGCGATCAGGAATGCTGTACCAGCTTGATCCGCGCCAGGCGCCCATGACTATGGCATCCTCGAAACTGCCGTTGACGAGGTAATGGCTTTTCGTATATTCACCGGCATAGAAGGCGCCGTTATCAAACATGGTCGCGCTCGGGTCGCCGCTCTTCGGGAGGAAGACGCCGCGCACAGCCACGCGCACACTGTCAATAGTGTTGCTGTCGCACGAGCCCGTGATGTAAGCCGGATGCCAGCCGCCATCGTTGGGCATCCCGGAAATATCCTGGA
>RZZM01000044.1 GCA_009929845.1 Spartobacteria bacterium | reverse complement strand
GGAGAAGGCCTGGGGCTGCGGATCATGGCGTATCGCGCCGGGTTGATCGGCGGCAGCCTGACAATTTCCGGGGCCCCCGGCCAGGGCACGACCGTCACCTGCCTAGTACCGTATCCGGGAGGTGAGGTATGACCGCTCCAACAAGGATATTTCTGGTGGATGATCACCCGATGGTGCGCGAGGGACTGGCCAATATGCTTCAGGGCGCGGGGTTCCAGATCACCGGGCAGGTGGAAGGTGTCCATGAAGCGCTACGACACCCCGCCCTGCCGGAAAGCGAGCTGGTCATTGTTGACCTGGCCCTGGGCGAAGAAAGCGGCATTGAGTTGATCAAACGACTGAAGGAACGCGGGTTGGCCACACTGGTCTATTCCATGCACGAGTGCCCGGACGTCATACGAAAGGCGCTGGACGCCGGCGCCGGGGGATACGTCACCAAGCGCGAGGCCTCCGGGTCGCTGAATGAAGCCGTCCATGCCGTTCAGGCGGGCAGACCATTCCTCAGCCCCCGCGCCAAAAAGGCGCTGGCGCGAACGTTGCCGGTTGACACGCTGACCGGACAGCAACAACTGATATACCGCCTCATGGGGCAGGGCCTGTCCAATGATGAAATCGCCCGGCAGCTCAAAATAAGCGTTCGCACCCTCGAATCCTATTGCGTACGCATCATGGACAAGCTGACGGTCCAGGGGATCAAGGAACTCCGCCGTCAGGCCATCCGGGATGCCACCACAACACCCTCGGTATGAAGGTGTCAAGTCAACTTCCGCGGGGTACGTAGTTCTGAGATTACCGTCATTTTTTGCTAATTTTAAAGTTGTACTTTAAAAAACACCCCATTATTATAAATACATGACAGAAAAGGAATCTAATTTTTTATCATCGCTTATTCCGCGAATTTTAGCCGGATCGTTGAAGGAATCCGCTGGCCGTTATCCGGTTGTGACGTTGCTGGGACCAAGGCAGTCAGGCAAAACGACCTTGGTGCGAAACTGCTTCCCGGGGCATGAATATTGCAATCTGGAAGACCCCGAACTGCGCGCGCTGGCATTGGCCGATTCGAAAGAATTCTTACATCGACATGCTCCGCCCCTGATTCTGGACGAGATACAGCGCGTACCGGAACTGCTCAGCCTGATTCAGGTCCTGGTGGATGAGCAACCGGGAATGAAGGGATGGTTTATCTTGACGGGCTCCCATCAGCCTGAATTGAGGGCGGGGATATCCCAGTCACTGGCAGGGCGCACCTCGCTGCATCGACTGCTTCCTTTTTCGGTCCGGGAACTGGAGCTTGCGGGACATAGACAGGATCGCGACGAATGGCTGTTCAAAGGCTGCCTGCCGCGCCTCTATCAGGAAGGGCTTCCGCCCACGGAGCTGTACCGGAATTATTATGAGACCTACATTGAGCGGGATGTCCGGCAACTGATTCAGTTACGCAACCTGCAGGCCTTTGAGCTGTTCATGAAATTGCTGGCGGGCCGGGTCGGACAGGCGCTGAACTTGCATGCCCTCAGTGGAGATATCGGCGTGAGTTCACCCACGTTGCGTGAGTGGCTCTCTGTGCTGGAGGCTTCTTTCGTAGTCTTTCGACTGCCCCCGTATTTCGAAAACTTCGGGAAACGATTTGTCAAGTCGCCGAAACTGTATTTTACCGAGCCGGGTTTAGCCGCCTACCTGCTGGAAATTCGTTCAGCTTCCCAGGTCAGTCGGGACCCGCTGCTGGGCGCGTTATTTGAAAATCTTGTCGTTGTTGAGGCGCTGAAATCACGGTGGAACCGGGGAGAGGATGCCGATCTTTACTATTTCCGGGACCAGCGGGGCCTGGAGGTCGACCTGATTTTATCGCGGCAACGCCACCTGTTTCCGATAGAAATTAAAGCCGCACGAAGCTACCACACCGATTTTGCAAAAAACCTGCGAAAATTCTCCCGTCTGGATTCCCGGATAGAAGCCGGCGCCGTGGTCTATGCGGGGACAGAGGACCAGAAGGTCTCCGGCATCCGCCTCCTGACCCTATCCGGCATGGATGCCTATGTGCAGGAAGAGGCCCCCGCGGCAACACCATAACCTAAGTCACCGATATCATCAGCAATATGTGGGAAAAACAGAAAAGAGGAATGCAGATTTTGGCAAAAACTGGGTTCTTGAAGGGCAAAAATGGCAAATTTATACAAAATAGCTTCTAAGGCCCTGTTATTCCCGAAAACCAGGAGTTATTCCTTGCCCTGCAATGAATTGTTCTGGTTCGACCTGATCGGTCAACCTGATCGGTCACTTTTCGTGAATAATTGTCGTACCAGTGACGCCATAATTACGCAAACAGTGCAGCATTTATCTAGTTCGTTTTTCTACTGTTGTGCTATATTCACCACCGTTGTGCGTGCCTAGCCATGCGCAATTCGCCGGAGTGCAGCAGGACTGTTTATGGAATAGAGAATGCGAATAACAGACTATCATGCGAAATATTATGCTTGTGAGCTGCTAGGTGGTGGACACAGATAGCGAGGCACTGAACACCTGGTTTGTTAAGCAGGGCTACAACACACAGGATATGGAGTTTGATGTGGTCTATGTAAATGGCGATAACAACCTCGAAAATCTGCGCAAGGATGAGGAAACGTGGAAGTTGCGTCTGATTGAAGAAGAATTTTTGAGGAGAATGTTTGAAGTGTGATGGTTGATGTCTGAAGTGTGATGGATGATGGAGAATGTCTGATGTGTGATGGTTGATGTCTGATGTGTGATGGATGATGGAGAATGTTTGAAGTTTGATGGATGAAGGAGAGGATAGGATAGGACGTGTGATTTATGGAAAAGAATAGTAAGACGCAGAATACAACCAAAAATCAACGACCAACCATCAAAATTCCCAATGAATAGTGATGAACTGAAAACTAGAACGAAGCAGTTTGCGTTGCGAATTATGCGATTGGTGGATGCGCTGCCAAAGACGATGGCTGGTCGCGCAATCGGAAATCAGATTGTGAGGTCAGGAACTTCGGTGGGGGCCAACTATCGGGCTGCATGCCGTGGGCGATCAAAAGCTGAATTTGCCGCTAAACTGGGAACTGTCGCAGAAGAGGCAGATGAAACCTGTTTTTGGCTGGAGCTGGTCATAGAAGGCAATTTACTGCCTCGTGAGCAGGTAGAACCTTTGTATAAAGAAGCCGATGAACTTACTGCGATATTTACATCAGGTGTGCGCACTGCAAAAAAGGGTTCCAATAAATGAAGAAATCAACCATCAACCATCAAACTTCACACATCAACCATCAAGCGGTTCATTATCATTACAATCTATTTCCGCCGGATATAGTTGAGTGGAACGAGCTGATTCCACTGATTGGTCCGGCGAATGCAGCCATTGCCCGATACGATGGATTACTGGAGGCGATTCCCAACGCGGCCATATTGCTTAGTCCTTTAACCACACAGGAGGCGGTACTTTCTTCCAGGATCGAAGGAACGCAGGCAACAATGGGCGAAGTGCTGGAATTTGAAGCAGAAGCTAAACAGACGCCTTACGCGGAAGAAAAACGCAATGATATTCAAGAGGTGCTCAATTATCGCAGAGCTCTGCGCCACGCCATGACAATGCTTGAAACGATTCCACTTTCGCTGAGGGTTGTTCTGGAGACACACCGGGTTCTTCTGGATAGTGTTCGCGGCCATGGCAAAGCACCGGGGCAACTCAGAAAAATACCGAACTGGATCGGCCCGGCGGGTTGCACAATGGAGAACGCCCGCTATGTCCCGATTTCCGCTGATAAACTGCCCGATGCCATGACGGCGCTTGAAAAATACATTCACGCGGAAAGTGTTCCCGATATTTTAATCCAATTAGCGGTTATACATGCGGAGTTTGAGGCGTTACATCCTTTCCTGGACGGAAATGGCAGGCTTGGCAGAATGATTGTGCCTCTCTTTCTGTGGCAGGCCGGTTTGATCAGGCAGCCAATGTTTTACATCAGCGCTTTTTTGGAGGAAAACCGTGATGAGTATTACGAGCGGTTATTGGCCGTTTCACGCGATGGGAACTGGTCGGGGTGGTGCGCTTTCTTTCTGCGGGCACTTTGCACCCAGGCTCGAGAAAATGAAAAAAGAGCATCCACTATCCTCGAACTATACAACGCTCAAAAAACGGCCTTGGTTGCCCTGACGCATTCTCAGTATACTATTCATGCGCTGGATTGGATTTTTGAAAAACCAATTTTCAAAAGTAATGATTTTGTTGAAAGTGCCGGAATACCGGCTCCTACAGCACGCAGAATTCTATCCCTTTTCCGGGGGAATGATATTCTAACTACTTTAGTTGAGGCATCGGGACGTCGTCCGGCAACCTATGCCTTTTCTGAATTATTGAATATTGCGGAGGGGCATGATGTTTTTTGACAATCATCTATGTGAATCAAATCGATTTGACAATCATGGTGGAGCAATAATGAGTGCCAAAGGCTGTTGTCGCTCAAAACTGAGAGCTTAAATGTGTAGAAGTCCATTAAAGCATGGGTTTAATACCGCGCAACTTTATAGAATTATTACAGGAGCACGTTTCGGTGCAGAATAAATGCCCCGTGATTAAAACCGGTTCACGGGGCAGGAAACCCTATCCGCTGTCGTAAGGCAGTGAGTAACTGCCAGTTGATTGGCATTGGTATGAATTTGTGAAATATGGGCGGCAACTGTCAAAAAAAAGAAGCAAAAAATATCTATTTAATTGCACCTCGGATGGGGTGCACGAGGTGATGTGGAGCCGTTAATCCAAAAATCGTTGCTCATATTATCATGCGACAAGAACCCCCTCGTGCTCCCACTCCGGGGCGCCAATCTGCTTTTTCATCAGGACTCGGGGCCACCGGCCCCGAGCTAGGATTGCTACCCCCATCCGGGGGTCCTTCTGTTGCCAATGTATCCGCGTTCATCCGCGCCATCCGCGGTTAATTTACGGCAATCCGGACGCAAGCTACTTCGTGGAGCGAACAATCTGCTTGACCGAGCCGGGGGCATGGACCAATCTCACGCTCGATAGTCCGTTGATCCCCGGACCCGACGGCGCATTCGAGTTCAACGACCCTGATGTCCCGCCGACCAACGCGGTGTTCTACCGCTTACTGAAAGGGAACGCAGAATGAACATGGACAGAGAGAGCGTCGCCAAGCATGAGAGCACGAATATCCTTGCCGGCTGCTTGCGGCGCGGCGATTTCTATCGTGTCGCGGTTTTCAATGCCTGGAAAGCCGCTTTCATGGCGCTGCTGTTTGCCGCGGCGGCATGGTGCCGGGCGGCGGATTGCACCACCTTGGCGGATGCCACGCATGCGCCGGACTTTGATTGGACCACCGGCGGTGACGCCATCTGGTTCGCGCAGACCAACGTGGCCCGGACGGCCGATTCCTGCGCCGCGCAGGCGGGCATGATCTCCAACGTCGCATCGTCGTGGATTCAAACGGAAGTGGCCGGCAACGGGCTGCTCTCGTTCTACTGGAAAGTGTCGTCGGAAGAAGGATGGGACTTCTTGCGGTTCCGCATCAACGGCGCGCATCAATATCAGATATCCGGCGAGATGGATTGGCAGCAACGGCAATACGAGGTGGCGGGCGTGTCCACCTTGCGCTGGGAATACGTGAAGGATGAAGGCGCCAGCGAAGGCGACGACACGGGCTGGATGACGGATGTGGCGTTTCAGCCGTTCACGGGACGATTTATCCAGGTCACCGGCGAACTCGAGTACGGACGCGTGGAAACCGGCGGCTCGGTGGAAAAGACGATCCAGGTGGCCAACCGGGGCGATGAGTTGTTGACGGTTTCTGGCATTTCGCTTCCGACGCATTTCACGGCCACGCCCACGAATTGCATGCTCGCGGCAGGTGAAACCAGCACGGTGACGGTGACGTTCGCGCCGCTGGCGGATGGCGTGTTCACCGGCCTTTGCACGGTGGCCAGCGATGCGCAGAATGGCATCGCGACGATTCCGATTTCGGGCGAGGGCTTCACGCGCACGCATCGCTATGTCTGGACGAACAGTCCGGCGCCCGCCGCGCCCTACACGAATTGGACCACGGCGGCGCACGTCATCCAGGATGCCCTGGATGCATGCCGGCGCGACGACATCGTCTGGGTGACCAACGGGGTCTATGACACAGGCGGCGCGTTCGGCTTTGGCCAGACCAATCGCATTATGGTCAACACAGGCATCGTGGTGCACAGCATGAACGGGCCGGTGGTGACGCACATTGTCGGCGCGGCGGATCCGTCGGCGACCAACGAGCTGGGGCTGGGACCCGCGGCCGTGCGCGGCGTGTTGCTGATGTCAAATTCCGTGCTGGACGGCTTCACGGTGCGCGGGGGACACACTTCGGTCAACGGCTATGGAGGCGGGGTGGCGTCCGACGATGTTGCCTTGCGCCGGTCCAATCCGTTCGGCCTCTACGCTGATCTTCCATTCGGGCTCGTCACCAATTGCGTGATCACGGAAAACGCGTCACACAGGGGCGGTGGCGCCGCGTACGTCTATGCCGACGGGTGCATCGTGGAAAGCAACACCGCATGGAGCGGCGGCGGCATGGACAAATCATTGGCGAACAACTGCCTCGTGCGCGGCAATGTGGCGGAATCAGAAGGCGGCGGCATGGTTCAGTCGCTTGCACTTGGCTGCCGCATCATCGGCAATCGAGCGATGAACGGCGGCGGCATCTACCTCAACAGGCTGATTCGCAATTGCGTGATTGCCGGAAATACGGCCACGGAATCCGGCGGTGGCGTGATGGCCGGCGATGGGATCGAATGCTCGACCCTTGTTGGAAATCAAGCGAACACTGGCGGTGGACTTTGGCAAGTGAAAGCCATCAACTGTGTCATCGCCCACAATTCCGCGCTCTTCAACGCGGATTACGCCGCTTGCGAAAGCTTGATTTCCTGCATCACAACGACTAACGGAACGGTGGAGAGCCTCACCAACACGCTCTTTGCGGACCCGCGCATCGTGAGTGTCGCCGATCCGCATTTGCTGCCTGGTTCCCCGGCCATCGACGCCGGAACCAACCTGGTATGGATACTCGAAGATGTTGATATAGATGGCGAACCGCGTCTCAATGGGGGAGGCATAGATATCGGCGCGGACGAATTATGGGCGGGCGGGCTCACCGACACGCTGCATGTGGCCGTGAGCCTGCCCCTGGGCAACCAGGCGGCGCCCGGCTATCCCCTGCCATTCCAGGCCGACATCCTCGGTCGTTGTCAACAAACCCGTTGGGACATGGGCGACGGGACCTTCCTGACCAATGAAGCCGTTTTTGGTCATGCGTTCGCCGCTACCGGCGATTATGCAGTCACGCTGTCCGCCTCGAACCTGCTTGGTGAAGCCTCCGCCACCGTCACTGTGCGCGTCTGGAACGCAGCCTATTACGTCGCGACCAATGGCAGCGATGCGGCGGATGGCCTGAGTTGGGCCACGGCCAGACAGACGCTTCAGGCGGCGGTGGATGCGTGCAACGCGCCCGGCGGGACGATCTGGGCCTCCAACGGCGTTTATGATGCGGGCGGGCGAGCCATGTACGGCCTGTCCAATCGCGTGCTCGTCACGCGTCCCGTCATCCTGCGCAGCGTCAACGGGCCGGCGGTCACCACCATTGTGGGGGCGCGTGATCCCGATTCCACCAACAGCTTCGGCTTCGGCTCCAACGCCGTTCGCTGCGTCGCACTCCAACAAGGCGCAACGCTTTCCGGGTTCACCGTCGCCGGTGGACGTACGCGGGCGGAATCGGAGGACGAACTGTATTCGGGGAGTGCCCTGATATTCCAGATTGCCGGTGGTGGCGTTTGGTGCGATTCTCACGCGGAGCTGGTCACGAACTGCGTCATCACGAACTGTGTCGCAAAGGATTTGGGCGGCGGCGCATGGAGGGGGCGGATCACGCATGCGACCCTGCGAGACAACGAATGCGCCATGTATGGCGGGGGATCCTATGACTCGTATCTATCGAACTGCCGCATCGAAAGCAACCGCTCCGTCTATGGCGGCGGCGGGATATTCAACGGCGAGGCTGTCAATTCGCTCTTCGTCGGGAACTCGTCGCTGGGAGAAGGCGCGGCGGCCGACAACACGCATCTGAAAAGCTGCACTGTCGTCCATAATTCCAGCGGAATTCGACAGGGCAGCGCGGTCAATTGCATTCTTTATGACAACGCGGGCGGAAACTGGGGAAGCGCTATAAGCGCGAACTACAGGCACACCTGCACCACGCCGCTTCCGGATGGCGCGGGCTGCTTCACCAACGCGCCCATGCTATCGAGCGATTATTCCCTCACGGCCGCCTCCGCCTGTGTCAACGCCGGCACCAACGAAGGCTGGATGGCCTCCGCCACCGACTTCGCCGGTAATCCGCGCATTCAAAATGCCGCCGTGGATATCGGCGCCTGCGAGTCCGCCTGGTGGGGCATGCTCACGGACGTTGACGGGGACAGCTACACGGACTGGACGGAAGTCCATGTCGCCGGGACCGATCCGACGAATGCGTCCTCTTTCCTTCATCTTTCAGCATTCAGCATTCCGCCTTCCGGGGCGTCCGGCCTCGTCGTGCGCTGGGCCAGCGTCGCGGGAAAATTATACAACGTGGACCGTGCCACCAACCTGCCGGCTCCCCCATCCTTCTCAAACATCCTCAGCGGCGTGATCGGCCTGCCGGATTCCACCGCCGTGACCGACACAACAGCGACGACGGAGGGGCCATATTTCTATCGTGTGGGCATTGGGCCGTAGAAGAACCGTTGTTATCATCATGAAAAGAACAAGTTAAGGGTCTTTTTCGTTTCTTTATCTGCGGCAACCAGGCTACGAATACGGATACGTTCGCGGCGGGTGGATTACTGGTGGGCAACGGGGTCGGCAAGGCGCTGGCCACGGTGACCCTCGGGGATCTGAGCCAGACGTTTGACGGTACGGCGCGGGCCGCCAGCGCGACCACCGAGCCGGAGGTAAAAACGGTCCTGTTCACGTACACCGGAGCCGGCGGCACAAGCTATGGTCCGTCTTCCAGCGCTCCGATCGGCGCGGGCGCCAGCAACTATCTCGCCGACGCACGCGACCCCTTCGGCAAGGGCATGACCTTGAAAGACGAATACGTCGCCATGACCGATCCCAACAACCCGACGTCGGTTTTCCACATGGTCACGATTCAACGCGGCATCTCGTTGATGATGATGACCGAGTAGGCCCTCCTTGAAATGAGAGGGAAAACCCTCTCATTTTTCCTTGCCATGTTATGCTAGCTTCCCATGCAAAGAAGTCCGTTTTACGGTTTTTACCAGGAAAGGGAACGCCATGAGCAGTATGACCAGGAACGGGAAATTCACGTTAACTTGCCTGACGCTGTCAGCATTGATGATGCTGTCTTCAAACTGGACATACGGGCAATTAGCGGTCAATGCATGGGGTCGTAATGGGCAGTTAAGCTGGGATGATCCGGGCGGAACCGGAACGCATTACGCCGTGCAGTGGTCCAGCGACGGCCTTACCAACTGGTCGTCGTGGCAGGATGCGCAGGCGGAGATGTCGGGCCTGGGCGCGACCGGGACGGTGTATGTGCCGATGTTCTACCGCGTGATCTCGCCCGATCCGACCTACCAGGAGACGCAAACCTACTCGTACTACTACGAGCTTCCGGAGATGAATCCGCTCACGCCCCTCGAGACCAACGAGATGCGGATTACGTTCATGGGGTCGATGATCCCCCTGCCCGTGCGCAAGGCGCAGGCGGAGATGAGCGTCTTCGTGGAGGTGGGCTGGAGCAATGATCCGAGCGACCTGGTCTATGGCGGCCGGGCGCGCGACCAGTTTGTCTTCGATTGCGGTGCAGGCGTTTCCGCCAACTACGCCGCAGGCAAGGTAGGCTTCCGCCGGATGGATAAGGTGTTCATCAACCATCTGCATGGCGACCACATGAGCGACCTGACCCACATCTATTGCTTCGGTCCGGCCGCGGACCGCAAGTCGCCGCTTTACATCTGGGGGCAGAGTCCCTCGGGCGTGGAAAGCCCGACCAATTCAGGCATCTACTATGACGACGGGGTCAGCAATTTCTGCGCGCTCCTGCGCGAGGCTTGCCGCTGGCACACGGAAAGTTTCAGCTTCCAGACGACAAGCTATACGAATTACAACGTGCCCACGCGCACAAGCTGGGGTTTACCGCACGATCCCATTCCCGTGGGCCAGGACGCACCCGACGATGCGTATGCCATGGTGCCGATCCAACTGCCATGGAACGAGATTGGGGTTGCCTACAGCAATCAGGCCACCGGCGTGAAGATCACGCATTACCCCGTGATTCACGCCCGCAAGGGCTCAATGGGCTACAAGCTCGAATGGCAGACGCCCGACGGCACCAACCTGACCATGGTCTACAGCAGCGACACCAAGCCCGAGACCAACTCCGTGAACCAGGCGATCAACGGCGGGAAGGGTGTGGATGTCTTTATCCACGAGATGGTCGTGCCGCCATCGGTCTGGACCTACAAGAACATGGGCCTGAACGCGCCGCCGCCGACCAACAGTCCGCTGTACGAAACGTACCTGGAGGGCGTCGAGGAGTTGACGACCGTTCAGAACAGTTCGCACACGCCCCAGGGCGCGTTCGGCTATCTGCTTAGTCTCATCCAACCCAAGCCACGGTTGACGGTGGCCTGTCATTTTCCGGTGGCCGACGACACTGTCGCCTCTGCCCTGCAAAGTGTGCAAGCTCACACCAATGTTGTGTTTGGAGAGGACCTGACCTGGGCATTCGACCTGCTCGTGGTGCGGGTCTTCCCGGACCGGGTCGAACAGTATCGGTCCGTGGGCTCCGATTATGCGTTCAACCCGCCGGTGCAATTACCCAGCGAACCCATGAACACGCCGAAGTATCATGACGCCGAGGGCAATAGCGATCCGTATGCCCAGATCGACCTCTCCACCCAGATTCCGGCCGTTGAAGGCGGGGTGACCAACTATCGCATCGATGGCTTTTGAGGCGTAAATCCCTATCAGAACGCCGGGTCAATTTCCCGGGCGCGCTATTGCAACAAGCACACGGAATCCGACATCCGCGCCCTGATAAGAAGCGGGCAGGGGTACGCGGTTTGCGACGTGGAGTATGCGGGGACAGAGGACCAGAAGGTCTCCGGCATCCGGCTCCTGACCCTGTCCGGCATGGATGCTTATGTGCAGGAAGAGGCCCCCGCGGCAACACCATAACTCTTTATAAAGCCACGGACTTGTCACGCCGGAAAAAGGTAGGCGAATGGGCGCGGATAAACGCGGATGGGATTTTTTGGGGACAGGGAAATGCGGCTTGATTTCAAGGAAAAATGGCAGATTTTCGTCATTTTTCACTAAAATCGGCCGTTTTCGGCATTTTCGGCGCGTCAGTGGCGGCCCTTTACCATGAGGGCGCACGTCTCCACGATCAACGCCGCGAACAGGAGCAGATGGCGCGCCGTTAAAGTCTGAACCGTTGTCGCTGCTTAGGTTGCGATAGACATGAGATTCGGACACGTGCATTCCATGCCGATCATTGTCGAATGCCGTACAACCAGTGACGGTGGAATACACCGCGTCTATTCCGGTGTAATTCTTCCTGGCGGTGCAATCCACTACACTGGCACGCACGGCATAGATACCATCGGTTGTGTTGGATAACGCGGTACATCCAATGATATCCGAAACATTATTATAGCCCTCAAGATTGATAGCGCCCCTGAACGAATCGTTCCATTGCGTCACCATGCCGTTACAGATTCGAGCGCTTATATTTTCCGCATTCTGGTGGCTCCCGTTCAGGCTGGCCATGCACCCGGATACTTGCGACCCCGCACTGGCACGAAGTCCCATGTTGAGGTTGGCGATGGCCTGGCAGTTGGCGACCCGGGCCTGAAGGCCCAGCCAGGCGCCATTGTAGTTTGTGACGGTCTGGATATTTTCCAGGGTGCAGCCGGGGCCCTCGATCATCAGGCCGCGCAAAACGGGTCGAGGTGCAGTCCCGGATCGCAGCATGTTTACCGGATCAAATCACAGGCCTCGGGCGGCATCCAGTGGGCATCCCTGCCCTCCCACTTCACATTACAGCCAATGGGGTTTGTCCTGGGCACGCTGATGGCTTTCCCGGATGTCAGTTCATCAAGCGCACGGTCCAGGTCGTTGACGGTTATCCTGGAAGCATCCATGGGATTATCCACGCCGCGGCCGGTGTACACCAGTTTGCGCTCCGGATTGAACACATAAAAGTGGGGGGTCCGCAACGCGCCGTAGGCGCGGGCCACCTCCTGCGATTGGTCACGCAGGTAGACCCAGGGAAAGTTGTGTTTCTTCATACGGGCCACCATGTGATCAAAATCATCTTCGCGGTAGGTATTCTCGCTGTTCGAATTAATCCCTACAAACACCACCCCCTTCGGTTTATATTTTTCAGCGGTTTGGCGTGTCACTTCGTCAGATCCGATGACATAGGGACAGTGGTTGCAGGTGAAGAAAACAACCAGGTACGGCGCCTCTGAAAAACGGCGGAGGGTGTAGATCCCGCCATCCGTCGCCGGCCGTTCAAAATCAGGGGCGACCGCATTAATATCCAGTGTAAAGCTCATATCTTTCATCCCTTCTTCCGCTTGTGTGACAGGGTGGGCACATGCCCGCTGAAACTTGTCTGAAATAGCGTTTGCATGATGGAAAGGTAGCGGATTGAGGGTTGACCGGTCAAGAAGAAGAGCGAGGGGGCCCCTCCGGAAGGCGTTCCGTTTCGCTCTCACGAAGAATCCGGAAAAACCCGGTTTTTGCTGGTTGCCATTTTCACCCGCATTTATTTTTTGGGTTTACGTTTTTTATTCATTCGAGGGTTTTGTATAGTATCGGACGCAATACAGGAGTGCGTATGGACAGACAATTAGAGCTTTCAAATATACGGCATGTGCTGATTCGCCTTGAAGAGACGATTATTTTCGGACTCATTGAGCGGGCGCAATTCGCGCAGAACCTTGTAATTTATCAAAAGGGCGGGGTGGGCGATGAACTCCCGCATGAAAGCCTGATGGATTTCATGCTGCACGAGACCGAGAAGACGCATGCGCTTGTGCGCCGGTACACGAGCCCGGATGAGCACCCGTTTTTTGATGATCTTCCGGCGCCGATTCTTCCGGCGCTGGATTTCAGCACAACGCCGCTCCACCCCAACGCCATCAACATCAACCGGCGTATCCGCCGGCTCTACGAACAGGAACTGATCCCGAAACTGTGCCGTCCGGGGGACGACCGGCAATATGGTTCGAGCGCGGTGAACGATGTCATCCTGCTCCAATCCCTTTCCAAGCGGATACATTACGGGAAATTTGTGGCGGAAAGTAAATTCCGAGGGGGACGGGAGCCCTTCGATGCGCTGATCAGAGCCCGTGATGAGGTGGGGATTATGCGCGCAATCACCAACGCGGAGGTGGAGCGGGATGTGTTGGACCGGGTGCACCTGAAGGCGACGACCTATGGCCGGGAACTGGACCGGAATTCGGAGGGCTTCAAGGTGGACCCGGACCTGGTGCGCAACATCTACGCGCAATGGGTAATCCCGCTGAACAAAGAGGTGCAGGTGGCCTATCTGCTGCAACGATTGATTTCGGATGCGTCGCCATGAAATGTCCTTTCTCGTCCGTGGTACTCTCAAGCCTGCTTTTTTTGGGGGCGCTGACCGTGGCGGATGGGCAGACCGCGCCCTCCGTCCTGATCCTTGGCAAACAGGACCTGACATCGGCCCAGCGGGAGCGTTTGGAGCCTGTGACGAATCTGTTGCTTATGATTCCCGGGATCAGTTCGGGCCACATGGATGACAACCGGGCGTTCCTGGAAAGGATCCAGCAGGAAAGCGGTCATGACCTGGCTGTCTTTTATGACTGGGAAGCCGGGAACCTTACCCGAAAGATCGCGATGTTTTCAACGACAGACGCGGGCGCGGCGCATCTGGTTGACCTCCTTGCGACCATACAGGGCACACGCGAAACGCCCGTCACGGTAGATGTCATCGCCCACAGCATTGGTTCGGTCCTGCTCAACAAGGCCGCGGTTTTATCCGTCCATCAAAATGCCGGGATCACCTTCCGGCACGTACTGCTGATGGGCACCGCCCTTGACACCGGCGAGGCCCTGGAAGATTTGAAATACAGCAGCGCGTCGATCTTGAATCTTCATTCCGCGTATGACAAAGTCAACCGGAGTATCAATCACAACCTGGGCTTTCTGGAGGAGCTGGATTCCGGGGTCTACACCAACCTGCGGATCGACTATTCCCTGAGCGGCCGTATCATGCGGCATTACACCTTCCTGGAAACCTCCCCGGAAACCGCGCTGCCCTATGGCCATTATCTGCGAACCGGCGCCTGGCCGGAAGACACGGGAACGATGGAGGCCACCCTGCGCGCCCCATCGGACGTGTACCTGCTTTGCCGGCGCGTGCGGGACGACCCCGCGTGCGCGCCGGGCGATCTTGCGAACGCCATCCCGGACCTGCTGTCCGATCCGCGTCCGGATATTCAATATTTCGGATTGATCCTGGCGGGGTTGACGGACGCCACCAATCAGCTTTCCGTCATCATGGAGGCGCTGGAGGCGCCCGAAACCCCGGCATACGTGCGCAAAGAAGCCTACCAGGCCCTGGGTAATTTTGAAGATGGTGGACTGATTCTGTTCCTGAAACGCGCCCGGAAGCGGGATGATGACTGCCAGGAAGAGATCCGGGATATCCTGCGGGCCCTGAAGCGCAAGCGTGTTGAACGGACCCGCTGATTCCTCCTGAAAAAAGCTGGCATTCGGAAAGGGATTGCAGTAAACAGGTTCATGTCAAACAAAGGAGTTGCCATGAAGTCGGTTTGTCGTTGTGTTGTGGTGTGCATGATGGGCGCATGTCTGTCTGTGGCCTTTGCGCAGGAACAGGATACTTTTGAAAGCAACGTGCCGCCCGAGCCGGTGGCGTGGACGTACTTCACCTACGAGGCGCCGGCGTCCTTCGATAACAAGCCCCTGACGCCCCGCGACGCGGACACGCCCGCCTCGTCCACGGATGCCGGCAAGGGCAAGGTGGAAATCTATGAATATGAAATCGCCATTACCCCCTTCATCAAGCAACTGGACCGGTGGATGTTCGGGGTAGGCACGGAATTCCACTGGACGCGGTTTAATTTTCAGGATATCGCGTACGATACGGAAGACCTCTACACCATTCACGTGCCGTTCCTGGGGATCTACGAGGACGATACATGGCTGTTCATGGGCAGCGTTGGTCCGGGGGTCTACAGCGACCTGCGCCACCTGACCGATGACGACCTGCGCGTCACCGGCTATCTGCTGGCCAACTACATCTGGTCAGAGAAGCTCAAACTCTCACTGGGGGCGGCCTATGACCGGGTATTCGGAAAGGACCAGCTCTATCCGCTCATCGGTTGCGTGTGGGACATTGATGACGAGTGGCAAATCAATCTCGTGTTGCCGTACCCCTCCATCATGTATGCGCCCAACACAAGATGGAATTTCTTCGCGGACCTCCGTCCGGCCGGCGCCCTGTGGAATGTGAACGGAACGGAAAAAGATTCCGACTTCAAACTCGAAGGGTATCGATTTGGCCTGGGCGCTGAATACAGCGTATGCAGGCATGTGTGGCTGCACCTGGCCGGTGGTCTCGCTTTTGACCGTAAGTATGAATACCGTGAGCTTGGGTACACACATCTGGACGCCGAAGGCGATGACACCTTCTTCGCCCGGTTCGGACTGGTGTTTCGTTGAGATGTAAACGGAACAAAAAAAAGAGGAGGGTTGATATTGACATTGCGCACACATTGATTGATAAAGGCAAGCAAGGTAATTGAAGCGGTTTACTAAACGAGATATTGCGATATTATGAAGTTAATACCGACTGCGATGGTGGTACTGCTGGCTGTTGGGTTTTGCGGCTGTGCCGGGGTCAAACAGGACAAAGACGCGGCGACGCTGCTGAAGGAAGGCTGGGAGAGTTATCAGTTGGGCGAGTTCAAGCTGGCTATCCGTCTCTTTGAGCAGGCCCGGGAAATCACCCCGGAAAACGATCCCCTGTATCCGGACATCCTCTATGGACTGGCCACTACCTGGAATCTCCGGCGTCCCAATCAGGACCCGGCGCTGGCCGAAGGATATTATAACCGGCTGCTGGAACTGGCGCCGGAGAGCGAGTTGGCCGCGTGGACCATGCTGGGGCTGGCCCGCATGAAACATCTGGTCCCGGTGGGTGAAGACCCCGACTACGAGCAAGTCAGGCAGGGGTACTACAACGTCATCGAGACCTACCCCGATCATCTGGCTGCCGACGAGGCCTTCCTGTACCTGCAGGCCTCCTATGTACAGGATCTGGAAAAGACCTCTGCGCAAAAGGTTGTCGACCAGGTGACAAAATTTATTGAACAGAATCCGGACTCGAAATTCATCAGTCCCTGTTACTCAATCCTTTCCACCTGTTACGAAGTGCTGGATGAACCGGAGAAGCGGCTGGACGCCGAACTCAAGGCCCATGAGACCGCCGAGGTGGACCCCACCAATCCGTTCCAGGACAATTCCTGGCGGTACTGGATGCTGGCCACCCTCGCGGAATTCGAAAGTGGCGATTTCGACACGGCCCGGTTATATTATCAAAAGCTGCTGGATGAATACCCGCAGGACATCCGTGTGTATTCCGTTACGCTGGCGTTGGAGCGTATGGACAGGATCGAGGAACAAATCCGGCAGGAACTCAAACAAGGATCATAAGCCGTGCTAAACTTCATTAAACGTTATCTGGCAATCATGGTTGTAATCGCGGTGTACATCTGGTCGATGGTGGCCATTTTTGTAACGCGCGCATCAGAAGCGCCGGGCGACGCCATCGTGCTGCGCATCGGGCACTGGCAACTGGAGGCCAGTGTGCGCGAGGCCCTGGATGAGATGGCTGCGGAATACAGCGCCATCCGGGAGGCCAATGGCCTCAAGCCGGTGATCATCATCCAGGATGCCATTCCCGAGATGACGTACGCCCAGTGGGCGACCACCCAGTTGATGGGCAATACCGCCCCGGACATCATGGAAGTTGGCGCCATGTTGCCCTACCATCTCTGGGTGCAGTACTACAACCGCTACTTTATCCCCATCACGCGCTATGTCGACGCCCCCAATCCTTACAATGCGGGGACAGACTACGAAAATACGCCGGTCCGCATGACCTATAAGGACGGCATGCGCAATTCCTACATTGAGGAATTGCAGGAATACATGAGTGTCCCGCTCTCTCAGTTCGGCACTCGCATCTTTTACAACAAGGATCTCTTGTACAAGCTCACCGGGCATGAAATCGCGCCCACTAACTATCGCGGCTTCCTTGCGGCATGCCAAGAGATTGCGCGGCACAAGGATGAAAGCGGCCAACCTTATATTGCTATCGCCGGCTCCAGGTACCATCTGCCCATGTGGGAAGGCCCCATGTTTGATCCGATCACCTACGGCGTGGTCCGAGTGGCCGATTTCAACCGCGACGGCTTTGTCGGCAATGATGAATTATATGTCGCCTTCAAAACCGACCGTATCGACTTCCACTATCCGCCCATCAAGGCCCGCTTCAAAATGCTGCGCGAAATTACCGATCACTTTCAGACCGGATACACCGGGCTGACGCGGGACGAAGCCGTCTTCCTGTTCGCCCAGCAACGCGCCGTGTTTATGACCACCGGCACCTGGGACGCGCGAAGTCTCCAGGCCCAGGCCGAGGGCACCTTCGAGGTCGGGGTCATGGACTTCCCCCTGCCAGCCCCCGACGATGAATACTATGGCGACATCATTGAAGGCCCGAATTATGAACGGTTGACAGGCGGTTTTCCCTTTGCCATCACCCGGACGAGCAAGCACCCCGAGGTCGCGCTGGACTTCCTGCTCTTTCTTGCCTCCCGGGAAAACAACGAAAAACTCAATCGCATCATTGGCTGGATACCGGCTATCATAGGGGCCCAGGTCGACCCGCTGCTGAAGGCCTTTGAACCGCACCTGCGCGGCGTGTACGGCAACCTGAACCTGTTCCTGGGCGGCGAGACGTGGATTAAATGGTTGCAGCAATATACCTTGTACCAGGTCAACCAGATCACGTATGACGAGATGGTGGAGGAGTTTGAACCCTACTTTGAAAAGCATGGTCTGAAGGACCTGATGGAGCAGCAGAAAGACTGGCGTCGCGGCATGCAGAACAACGAGCAATACCTGGCCGGGCTCCGCGCGAAGGCCCTGTACAGCGACGCCGAGGATCAGGAATCCAACTGGATTAAATACCGAGTTCTTTCCGCGTCGCGCCAGATATGGCCAGAGATCAACCGTACCCGGCAGCTCAAGATGCTGTATGAGGGCCCCACCATTGACGCGGTGGGCCCGTATGAATACAGCGACGAGGTCATCGACAAGGTCCGTGAACGGATAAAACGCGAACTGGAGAGCAATGAACAGTCAGACACGTCCCTGCACAGCCCCTCATAAACCGGCGCCAACAGGGAACAAAACGCACAGCAGTTGGATGAATCATTATGGACGGGAAAAAAGTACACCTTAGACAGATCAGGCATCACTGGGAGATATATCTATTTGTATTGCCCACCATGATTGCCATCGCGTTGTTTATTTACTATCCGGCCACAAGCGGGATATTCCACAGCTTCTTCCGGTGGAACGGCGCGGATATTTCAGAGCCTGTCGGGTTTTTCAACTACAAGGACCTGGTGCTTTCCTCCGAGTTCTGGCGTTCGTTCAAGAACGCCTTTATCCTCGGCTTCTGGAATGTCATCAAGATGCTTCCGCCGTTGTTTGTCGCCGTGGCCATCCACCGGTGCAAAAGCGATCGCATGCAGTTTTTCTACCGGGTGTTGTTCGTGATTCCCATGGTGATCCCCCCGCTGATCGTGGCGTTGATCTGGCGCTCCTTTTTCTTCGAGGCCACCTCCGGCTACCTGAACAAGTTCATCGCGCTGCTGAATTTGGACGGACTGCTCAACTGGGTGGCGCACATCCGGATATTTGGAACGAGCATCGTGCCCTGGGGGGAAGTATTTAATGAGGCCTCCCAGCCGGCGTGGCTGGGGGACCCGCGCCTGATCATGACCGCCTGCATTGTCTGGGGCTTCCCCTGGCTGAGTTCACTTGCGGTGCTCACACACCTGGCGAAACTCCAGAGCATTGGCAAGGACATCTATGAGGCGGCCGATATCGACGGGGTGACGTGGCTTTCCAAATTCACGAAGATCGAGCTGCCACTGATCACGGGGTCCATCTACATTATGCTGGTCTTCACAATTATCGGCACTATCCAGGATGCCGGCATGATCCTTGCGCTGGCCGGCATGGAGGGGGGGCCAGGCGGACGCGTGGACGTTCCGGCCCTGTTCATGTTGCGCAAGGCGTTTGTCGATCAGAAGATGGGCTATGCCTGCGCCGTCGGCATCATCCTCATGCTGATTGTCATGAGCCTGCAGAAGTTCAGCGCCCTCGTCAACGACTGGCCTACCTTTACAATTGAAAAGCGGCGGACAACCCGCATTCGGCTCTTCATCCTGGCCATCGTGCTCAGCATCCTGGCGCCCGCCATACAGCTCTGGGGGAGTTCTGACCAGTCCTTCCTCATGGTTTTTTCCCGGCCCTTTGTCTTGTTGCAGACCTGGTTTTCCGTTGGCCTGAAATTCGCTTATTCCATTGAATTTGCCAAGGTCATTAATAATGTGGCCTGGATTCTCGCGATTTGCGCTATTCCCTACCCCAAACTTTTTGAACGCTTCGAGCGCATGTATACTGACATGCGCGATGCGAGGCGGAGGATCTCCGTGCGCTCAGAAGACGAGATCAGCATTGGCGACCAACGCGTGGCCCGGGTGATTGCGCGTGAGGACAATGCCTTCTACTGCGCCGGCCGTTCAGTCGGCTCGTGGGCCCTGCGCATGAACAAACATCTCTCGATATGGTTTGTGCTTGCCTTTGCCCTGCTGCCGCTATACCTGATGGTGATTGTAAGCTTCAAGACCAACACGCAGTTCTATGAGGCGCCCGCCACCATTACACAGCCCCTTCATCCGGAAAACTGGAAGGTGGCCTGGGAAATGATCACCCCCACCTTGGCCAACAGTGTATTCCTGTCGGTCACCTCATCCCTGCTGATGCTCTTTATGGCGTTGGCCGGGGCCTACTTTTTCGCCCGGCTGCGCATGCCCGGCGCAACGTTTTTCTGGAACGCCATCCTGGTGCTGATGATGCTGCCTATGATTGCCAACCTGGTCCCCCTGTTCCGGCTGCTGCGCGACATGAACCTGCTCAATACCCTGTCGGCCCTGATTCTGGTGAGCGCGGCGCAAGGGCAGATATTCGCCATTTTCATGCTGCGGAATTTCATATCCGATATTCCACAGGACCTGTATGAGGCGGCTGAAATTGACGGCGCCAGCCATTTCCGGCAGATGTGGCTGATCGTGCTGCCCCTTTCCGGGCCCATCCTGGGCACGGTGGGTGTGATGCATTTCATGGGCGTCTGGAATGAATTTGTGATGGCGCTGATTGTGATGCGCGACCACGCGCGCCTGCCGGTTATGGTGCAGCTAATCCGGATGGCCGGCGAATACATCAAGCTCTGGGGACCGCTCATGGCTGGCTATGCCATGGCCTCCATCCCGATCATCATCCTCTTCATCTTCTCGATGAAGCTCTTCATCCGCGGCATGACCGAAGGCGCGGTAAAAGGATAACCGGTACAGGCCTCAAGGCGCCGGAAGCTTCTGCAACAAGCCGGCATAGATATCCGCGGCCGTAACGACCTGGTCAAACGCGATGGATTCATCCCGCGAGTGTGCCTTGGCCAGTTGACCGGGACCCAGGATGACCGGCGAACAGCCCGCATCCCGGAGGAGATTGGCATCCGAATGGCTTTTGAACGCGGACGGACACCAGGGCAACCCCCGTTCATCAAACAGGGCCCGAAGCAGGGTCGGGACGACATGATCCTGATCAAGGGTGTAGCCGTTGGCCACAAGGGGAAACTCCACGCGGTAGTCGCTGGCCGGACTCTCCAGCAACTGCTCGTCACAGAAACGCTGCAGCGCTTCAGCAAATAATGTGGCGTCTTCCGACGGAGGAAAATGCAAATCAATCGCGCTGGCGCAACGGTCCGGCACGGCAAACCCCGACTCGGAACTGTGCAAATCGCGAATGTTCAGCACCGTAACCGCCCCACCGCCCGCCTCTATGTAATCCTCAAGTTTCAGAAGCGCGCGCAGCATGGCCCGTATGGCATTGTTTTCCCCGTCGGATACAGCCGCATGCTGCCGTGAACCAAAGGTCTGCAACAACATTTCGATGTAGCCATAATGGACCATACAGGGTTGCAGATTGGTTGGTTCCGCCACGATCGCCCAAGCCGGATTATGCGCCTCCAACAGCGCTTGAGTTCCGTCGCCCGACTCCTCCTCGCCTACTACCAGACTCAGCAACACGTTATCCGGCAGTCCTCCGCTCGCCTCATTGACCGCCACGAACGCTTCCAGAAGCGCCGCACAACCGCTTTTCATATCCGTGGTTCCCAATCCGAACAACAGCCCGTCCCGTTCGGTGAGTTCATAATGCTCGATGTCAAATGCCGGCACCGTATCAATATGCCCGAGGAACAGCGTGTCCGCCGTGCCACCAGGTTGTCCAATCTCGATATTGTTCCGTGTTTCATCCACCTCCCGCAGGCGGAAAGGCAGGCCGACCGATTCGAGATACGCCGCCAGATAGTCAACCAGCTCCTCCTCCTTTCCGGAAGGACTGTAAATGTCCACCATATCTCGAAATAGGTTGTAGAGGCGATTGTGCTGTTTATTTTTCGGCATCGTACGGGTCAATCCTCCCTTTGCATATTCAACGTCATATAGACATGGTCGGTCGGATTGTCGAACCCCTTGCGCCGAAAAAAACGAATGGCCGGGTAGTTGTCCGCCTGTGTATCCACCATCAGCATGCGTACCCCCTTTTCCTCCATTTCATCACGAAACCGCTCAAAAAGCAGGCTGCCCACACCACTGCGGGCATAGCGCGGCTCCACACCCAGCCAAAGCAGATGCCCATAGGACCAGGCCGAACGGGCCTTCTCGATCATGGTCCCCATGGCAAACCCGACCAGTCGCTCCCCGGTATCGGCGACAAACAACAAATCCGGCTCCATATTAAACAGGCTGGTCACCTCATATTCATCCCATGTCCGGTACAAATTAGAAAACTCCTGCGAGGTGAAGACCCGTTCCCCCAAATGAAAAATGGCCGCCAGATCATCAATCTTCGCGCGGCGTATATCTACTTCATCCTTTATGCTTTTCTCTGCCATATGCTGCCTTTCATTTCAAGCC
>RZZM01000345.1 GCA_009929845.1 Spartobacteria bacterium | reverse complement strand
CGATCAACCCTGGGGCATGCTTGTGACGGACCCGCGCTCGCTGATCATCTCCGGCTCTAGCGAGTCGGGCCATGCTGAGTCCCAATACTCGATGGCCTTGGCCGGCTACCGCTTGCGCATCATCGGCAACACCATCACGTTGACGGCGCCCGCGGCCAAGGTGAGTCTGGCCAAAAAGGTTAACGCCACTAAAACCAGCACGAACAACGATGACACCATTGATTCAATCTTTGCGAATTTGGCTGGTTCGTTTGTCGATGGGGCCCGAGGCGCGGATACCTTGAATGTGACGGAGGTGGGTGATAGCCAAGCGACGGCAAATCTGGATGGCATCACCAATGTCGAGACCATCAACCTGAGCCTGAGCAGTGCGACGAGCATCATCGGCGTGGATTCGCTGATCCCCGCGGGCGGCAACCTCGTCATCAACCATGCCGCTGGGGACACGCCTTTGCACTTTGACGGCTCCGCGGAGACCGACGGCGCCTTTACCTTCAACACGTCAATCGACGACCAGCCGGATGTTTTGATGGGTGGCGCGGGTGACGACACCTTCAATTATGCCGACAGCACCGACAGCACGGGTGGCTTGTCTCTGATGGGTATGGATGGTGACGATGTGTTTCATGTTGGCGAATTACATGCCGTCACAATCGCGGGGGGCGCGGGTTATGATGTCCTGAATCACTATAAAAATGGTTGGACCATGACTCCCCTTAATATAACTGGCATCGAAAGAATCAATGTTATCGGTAATTCCATATTTGAATTAAACCTGAATGACGCAATGCTGCCCGCGGACGCGCCATTGATTATTGACGCTTCACATGCGGATAAATGGGGGGTCACGGTGCAATTTGATGACGTAACCAGCGGGCGAGTCGATTTTATCGGCTCGACTGCAGGAGATCACCTCTACCTCAATGGGAGTAATGATCCTAATACCATCGATCATTTTAGTCTGGGTTCAGGCTCGGATTTGGTTCAACTGGCAAGCCTTCACCGCAGCAACACGATCGCGAATAGCGCGGGTATCGATGAAGTATCCAACTTCAATATTGCCGGCCAAGACCAAATCATCCTGAGCACTTGGCGCAACATGTTGTACGAGATAACCGTGACAACGGCCAACCACGCCGACTTTGTGTCGCAGATCAATTCGGCGCTCGGCGACAGCGGAATAACAACCGAAACCGCGGCGTCCGGTGATATCTACAGGGTTCAGATTGCGGCTGGCGAAATGGCGGGAACCTATGTGATCAGTGATAAAACGGGAGATTTGGTCACAACTGATGATGAAGTGCTTAAACTCACGGGCGACATTGGTGAAATCGGGGTTGACCAATTTGGTTGGTATCCGGATTGGCCGTAGGTCTTTTGAAACTTATCCGAAACTGGGCGACCGGAGTGGTCTGAAGAAATTGGCCTAATGATCGAGATGCACCGCATGGTTCGCACATATATCCCTAACCGATCATCGAGCGCGTCGCGGATGCATTGGGTCTCCATGAGTCTCCTTGTTCCGAGTCCGCTCGGCCGTTTTCCAAGTATCGCTCGTCCCAGCCCGCCTTGAGACGTTTGTGATGGTCACCACTCTTTCAATCCACCGCTACCGCAGCTCGCATTAGGACGCCGATGAGCCCGGTTTTTAGGCAGTCGAAATGTCGACCCTCAAGCGATTGTCGATGGCATTGGCAGTGTCGGGAACAATCACGTCCTCCGCCGCAGGCTCCCGGGCCGATAGCCGAATTTGCGCGTGAAGGCATTGCTGAAATGGCTGACATCGGTATAACCCAATCGCGCGGCCAAGACCTTCATGGGTGTATCGCTATTCAGCAAGGCGGCATAAGCGGCGTGAAGACGATTGTCGGTAATATAGCTGTAAATGGTCTGGCCATATTCCCGCTTGAACAATTCACTCATGACTCTTTCGGTGAATCCGTGACGCCGCGCCAGTTCATCGAGGTGGGGGACGACGCCATTGTGCTGATCGAGCTCATCCCGCAAGTCACGGATGCGTTGAACCCTGGTCGAAACCGTCGGCGCGTCGCCGAGGAAATGTTCGGATAAAGCAACCAAAAATTCCAGCACCTTAGCTTGGGCATGGAGTGTGCGCAGTTGACCGGTCAAGTGATTGGCAAGACCAGCATGCAGCAGCCCCACGATGAAACCGGGTATCGGGTGCACCCGCGCCGAGGGCAAGCGATCAATGCGCAATGCGGCACAAAGCGCTGTGGCGACATCCTCCCCGAGTGCCTGTCGTAGGTTGAACATCCCGACGCTCAGGGCGGTGACCTCGACCGGTGAGGACAGATCGGCCCAGTGCCGGTGATTGACCTGATCGATGTGCTCGAATACGCAAAGATCGCGGTGGTATTCCAGTTCAGCATCCAGATGGCCATCCTGTAATAGACCCCGACCACGACGATCCGCCTTCACGAAAAACCTCGGCTCCGTCGGCGTGCTCACGACTTCAGTCATCAACTCCATGCCTGTCAAGCCGGGGCGAAATTGATGTTCAACCCGGCACAGATGCATGTCCATGGCCAAGGTGACCAGTTCAATCCAACCGTCGCCCCATTCGCCGGGCTGCGGCAGTGCGGTTCTCGGTAGATCCCGTTGCTGGGTATCCAGTTGCAAAGGGGGCGCTCTCGAATCGGCCAGCCAATGAAAATTCAGTCGCGTGGATTTCACGGTGAAAAGTGCCAGGGCAAGAACGGGGCGGGGTTGCAGATATCCGTGATAATTGACATAAAAAAAGCCATTTTTTCAAAAAAATGCCGGGCTATCTTCCGGAAATCGAGGCTAAAATACTCGCGCGCTCGATGAACTAAGGTCGCGATATGAACACAATAAAAAAATATGTCCCCATCTCAGCGCTGCTGTTGCTCGCGCTGTCATGGGTCTCGACGACCGGATTGAACGCCGGGACTCACGCGGCGCAGGTCCAAGCAAGCGCGCAGAGGCCACAATATCCCTGCAATCTCCCCGTGCCGGCGTTGCAAAAGCGCGCCCCGGGTGAGCTGCTGGCTTGGCATGACATCACGCCGGATGTCGCCTCAGATTCGGATGCATCCGACTTCCCCGCCAGTGCCCGTGCCTGGCGTATTCAATATGTATCGACGGGACCCGATAATACAAGAAAAATCGCTGTTTGCGCCGTCATCGTCGCTCCCGATCGGGCAGCGGACATTCACAAGCATGTCAGAAAAGGAAGGCTCACCGGCCGCGTTGTTGCTTGGTCGCACGGCACCCTGGGCATGATTCCCCGTTGCCAACCCTCCTACACGCCGGAGAGCCTGATCTGGGGCCCGACCCCTTATGGCATCGGCGCCGTGCAATGGGGTAGCGAACAAAGCGGTGACGCACACCGGGGTGCGGCCACGGAAGGAATCATGGCCGGCATGATCGAGGATGGTCTGATCATCGCGGCGAGCGATTACCATGTCGACCGGACCGGCCGCCGGGCCCTGCATCCTTACGCCCTTGGCAAAATTGAGGCGGCGAATATCATCGACAGCATTCGCGCCGGGCATGAGTTGCTGCGAAAAAAGTATCGGCCGAACTACCATCTGGACGCTTACGACGTGGTGACCTGGGGCCATTCCCAAGGCGCCCACGCCGCCATGTTTGCGGGTCAGTTGTTGCCAAGCTACACCGCGGCAACGGCTCGCGCCGGAGACCCGGTGCTTGCCTTGTCCGGAGTCGCCCTCGAAGCCGCCCCGGCCATGCTCGTCACCCCGGCTGATCGCGTGACCATGCCGTTGGGATTTTCGGATCTCGACTGGCTGGCCAACGCGCAAACGGAAATGACCGGTGTTCCCGAACCGATACCCGGCGCCCCCTTCATTTTTTCCTTTCTGTTCAATGCCTGGGCAACCATTGGCAATAGCGCCGGCCTTTACCGGCCCAACGCAATGCCCGCGGCCCCGGATGTTGGCAGCCTCGATCCGCGCGCGCTCATCTCGCCCGAGGCCGAGTCGGCCAAAACGCTCGAAGCCATGAGTCAGCTCTGCTGGAGTAGCGAGGACGGCGCGAAAATCGCTGAATTAGCGCTTCCCTATAAAACGACGCCGTTCTTGGTGAGCGCGGTCGCGGATGGGCCGGTTATTGATGGTTTCCAACATGGCGGCTTCGACCAGACTTGCGCGGCACCACCATCACAAGACCTGGCCAACTGGTGCGCCTGGTTTCAGTACAACAATCTCGGGCCGCTCGGTGTCAACGATCTGGAAAAATTACCCAAACGCGGCCGTCAGCTCGCGCCGGTTTATATCGCGCAAGGGAACAACGACCAATTAGTTCACTGCGTCGCTTCCGCGGATGAGCAAAACCAAATCCCGGCGCCCGAGCGCTGTCAGGCGAGCTTACTCTACGAAAGCTTGCGACCGATTTACTGTCCAGCCGATGCCCAGAACGGCTATCTTGAACTGAACATCTGGCCCGCCGAGGACGGCCTAACGCTGGCCAACCACAGTGATATCACGGGTCTGGTCGCGGCATCAAGCCCGGATAATCCGACCTATCGCGGCTCGCGACTGCACGCCTTTATTTCAGGCGCCTTTGATGGAACCCTGAAACCAGGCTGCTCGGCCAGTCTGGTAACATCATGGCCGCGATGATGTTCGCATGCTGTTACTGCCTTCGTGCGCGGCTGGGAGCGCGCGCATGAGCGGCGCGCAACTCAAACCGACGCTGCTGATTGCCCTCGGGGCGCTTGCCGCCCTGACGCTTTGCGCGCGATGACTATGCGCGGGTGATGACCCTGGTGATGATGGTGATGGGCGTGGCGCCGATGGTCGCGCCAAGCCTGGGCGGGCTGGTGTTGCTATTTGGATCCTGGCGCTGGGTAGGTAGTTCAATTTGTGCCAAAACCGCCTTCGGTCGCTCATGCAGAATTGGTGTTTAGCGGACAGAGCGGATAGCCGGCTTGAAGAAGCACGCCGAACTCTAAACAATTCTCGGATCTGCGAGCACGCCGCTGCGCCCAACGTGGCAGGCATCCGATCCGAGGTACGACGCGCATGAACGATCTGAAAACGCCCGTCTCCCGGCTGCTGCGTGTGTTTCGCGACGCGCGTGACCGCTGGAGAGCCAAGGCGCTGGAGCGGCAGA
>RZZM01000775.1 GCA_009929845.1 Spartobacteria bacterium | reverse complement strand
GGCTTCAGGACTGTAACGGATACCAGCGGACCGGCCTCCTGAAGCCCTGAGGCGTCAGCCGCCGCCAGGGAATAGTAATAGACCCCGTCGGCAAGGTTACTGACCACATAACTCGACGCGGCGGAAGAGATGTTGGAATCAACCACCGTCCATGTGAGCATGTCCACATGACTGCATGAGATATTATCCACATAGACACCATAAGTACCCACATAGTAACTTCCCGTCGCATATCGGAAGCGAATCAGACAAACCTGTCCCGCATACCCGCCCAGGGGGAAACTTCCTTCCCACCAGCCGTTGGTATAACCATTGATGTAGCTGGTTTCATGCAACAGCACGTCCCAGGTCACGCCGTCATCATCCGATATCTCGACATAAAAGTGGTCCGTATTGAGCTGTGCCTTGTAATCGAAACTCAACACGGTATCCGCCGCGGGGATGAAGGGGCCCGACGACATGGCCCCGGCGCTGGACGCGAACGCATTCTGTTTGAAGTAACATGCCCCGGGATGGCCACCCGAAGCCAGATTGGTCCAGGGCGCGCCCGACTGTGTCCATGCATCATACGACTGTCCGGCATCCAGCATATTCGTGGGAACATACTGCCCTTGCGCCAACTGGAAACGGTCCAGTTCCGCCAGGCGGCAGGCGGGAAAGACCCACTCATTGGTCAGTGTTCCTGAAGTGTTGGTCGCCTCACTGAATGCGCTCAGGATCGGCAGGAAGGCCGGCTTCGAACCAAACACCCCTTTGGAGAGACTGTTTCCGTTGATATCGGAGGGCATGTACCAGCCATCATTAATCCCTCCCCAACCGTAATTGATATGGAAGAAATTGGTCTGGGCATCGGAAGACAATCCGTCGGCAAGAATGGCGTGACTAGGAATGCTCACCACCACCGGATCACCCGCGCTTATCGAGTCCCTCATCATCTGGTCGAATGCCGCCGGATTATTTGATCGGTTCATATAGGCATGCTGTTCATAAAAAAAGTAGGTGCTCAGGGCACTGCCCAGATCATCA
>RZZM01000344.1 GCA_009929845.1 Spartobacteria bacterium | reverse complement strand
AGGCGCAAAAAGGCACGGCATCCTGATGCCCGGAGGGCATAACGTGAATAGCCGCGGGTGCAACCCGCGGAACCGTGACCTCCCCCATGCCAACCCCGATATGGGGGTTGTACGATAACTGCGGTTAGCATGCTCCAGAGGCTGTTTTGGCAAATGGACGTGTCATTTCTATTTTCCAGGTTCACGATCTCTTTGACGCTGGATTACAGCAAGAAATATGACTGCCATGATTGAAAAATCGACGATAATCTCCACCTGCGGCCAACGGTCGAGGTAAGGATTTCTGAACTTCCACGAGATAAAAAGTTCTGAAATTCCAATTTTTTGGCCAAAAAACGGCAAAAATGCGGTTCATTTTTCATAAATTTGTGTTTTTGTGTCGTTTGAGGCCATTTTTTGACTGATTTTTTTGGAAATGCATTGAAAAATGACGAAAATTGGCATTTTTTTGTAAGTTTTCGTGAATAAAGTCATATTTTTGAAAAAATTACGATTTTAACCCGTTTCAATGCTTGATTTTTTTAGTTTTGACGGGTAACTTTAGTTTTTGCTGAAAAAATGACGCTTGACAATGGTGAAAGAATGCGGCAAGCATTCGCGCTTAAAAACAGACCTAAGGAGTGCTCTCATGAGAAAAATTGGATTAGTAATAGCAATAATTGCAGTTGTGAGCGGTTGCAAGAAGGTGGACAAGGTGTCTGTTCCCACTGTGGAAGCGCCTTCGGAAGTGATTGAGGCGGCCGAAATGCAAATTGCGCCGGTGTTGAACCGTGGCGAGTGGGTCGTGACGGCTTCCTCGCAGGAAGCGGAGATGCGTCCGGCTCTCCTTGCCGACGCAGATAAGACGTCCCGGTGGAGCAGTGAGTTCAAAAATGACCAGTGGGTGATGATTGACCTGGGAAAAAAAGTGCCGCTGGCGAGTATGCGGCTGTTCTGGGAAGATGCTTTCGCGCGGGTGTACGAGGTACAGCTTTCAGAGGACGGGAAAGAGTGGCAGACGGTGGTTGATCAGACGGCGGGGCGCGGCGGAACGGAGGATGTGGTTTTCGATCCCGTAAAGGCCCGGTATGTGCGGTTGGCGCTGCAGGAACGGGCTACCGAGTGGGGATTTTCGCTGTTTGAAATCGATTTTAATCCGCTTACCGAAGAGGTGATTGAGGGGGCGGTGGCCACGGCATCGACCGGTGGCGGCGACGGGGCGGCTCAAATGGCGATCGATGGCGACCTCTCCACCCGCTGGTGCAGCGGCTTTAACGACGCGGACTGGTGGCAGGTGGAGTTCCCCGCGCCGGAAAAAATCGGAGGCATGAAAATCCTCTGGGAAACAGCGTTTGCCGAGAAGTACCATGTGGACGTGTCCATGGACGGCGAGACGTGGAAGACGGTCTACAATGTGGAAGAGGGCGACGGGTTGACTGATTTGATCTTCTTCGAGCCGCAGGATGCGCGGTTTGTGAAGATTCAGTGCCGTCAGCGCGGAACCGGCTGGGGCAACTCGATCTGGGAAATTGATTTTTACAAGGAAGACCGCCTGCCGTCACTGGAGGCGTCCGGCACACAGGCCGGCAGCCGACCGGTGAATGCGCTGGATGGTGATCCGGCTACGCAATGGCATTCCGAAAAAGACGGGAAGCAGGATTTGATCCTGTCCCTTCCGGATCAACTCGACCTGGGCGGTATTTTTGTATCGTGGGGAGATGACTACGCGGTCGAATATAATGTGGATATCGACAGCGGCAGTGGCGACTGGCGAACGGTTTATGAGAAGCGGCGGGGAAACGGTGGGCGCGATATGATGTTCTTCGCGTCGGCGCCTGCGCGAAAGGTGCGCCTGCATATGTTGCAAAGCAACGAGGGCAACGGGTATGGCGTGGCCGAGATTGAATTTAAAAGCGGGGAAGAGCAGGCGACACCCATCCGGCATTACAAGGCGGCGGCCAAGGATGCGCCCCGCGGTTGGTTTCCCCAATGGTTGCTCCGGGAACAGGAATTCTGGACGGTAACAGGCGTGATCGACGATGAACAGGAGTCCCTGGTCAGTGAAACCGGCATTATTGAACCGCACAAGGGTGACTTCAGCATTCAACCCTTCATTATCGTGAATGATCAGTTGGTGACCTGGAATGATGTGACGGTCCGGCAAAATCTGGAGGAGGACTCCCTGCCAATGCCGGGGGTGCGCTGGAGCAAGGATGACTGGCGGTTGGATATACAGGCGGTCAGCTTTGGCCCGGTGGGCGATTCGATGACCGTGGCCCGCTACCGCCTTACCAACAAAGGCGCCGAATCCTTCACGGGCAAGCTGGCCCTGGCCGTGCGTCCGGTGCAGCTCAATCCGACCTGGCAGCACGGTGGGTTCAGCGCAATCATGAATGCGGAGTGCGTCCCGGCACCTGCGCCGGCGCACGTGAACATCAACGGGCAAACCCGCATTGTCTTACCGAATCCCCCGAGCGCCATGGGCGCGGCGATGCTGGAGGATGGCGATATTGTCGAGTTCCTTTCGAACAACGAAATGCCGGAGGCGCTGACGGTCAGTGAACCCGAAGGGAAAAACAGCATTGGCGTCCTGTATGACCTGGATGTGCCGCCCGGCGAATCACGCGAGATCGTGGTGGTCTATTTGCTGTACGACGACAATCAGGTCCCGCCAGACCTGCTGGATGCGCCCTCCGATGGATTCAAACGCATTTGGCAGGAGCAGAAGAAACACTGGCACGAGGTGCTGAACCGCTTCGATATCGATATGCCCGACGAACGCCTGGTCAAGATGATGAAGAGCAACATTGCCTACATCCTGATCAACAAAGACGGTCCGTTTGTGAAACCCGGCTCACGCAACTACGCGCACGCGTGGATTCGTGACGGGGCCATGACGAGCGTCACCCTCCTGCGCATGGGGCTGATTGCGCCGATCAGGGACTATATCAACGCCTATACCCCGCTGGTGGCCGATAACGGATGGGCGCCGTTTATCATCCTTGAGGACGGCAACCCGGTTTCGTTCAATCACAGCGGTCATGAGGGTCAGGAGTACGACAGCCAGGGGCAGTATGCCTTCCTGATTCGGCAGTATTATGATTTTTCCGGCGACAAAGCGCTGGTCGAACAGGTCTACCCGACACTGGTGAAGGTCCTGCAGTTCGGCAAGGAGCGCCGCGCGATGCGCATGACGGATGAATACAAAAATGATCCCGAAAAGCGCGCGTATTACGGCATCCTCCCCGAGTCCAACAGCCACGAGGGCTATTTCCCCGCTATGCACAGCTACTGGGACGATTTCTGGATGCTGCGCGGCTATAAGGACGGGGCCTACCTGGCGGATCAACTGGGCCATGCCGAGGATGCCGTGTGGATGCGCGCCGAAGAAGAGGATTTGCGCAAGTGCCTGCTGGACTCCATTCAGATGGTCATGGAGCGCGACAACCTGGACACGATTCCCGGGTGCGTGGAGAAGGGCGATTTCGATGCCACGTCCACGGCCATTGCTATTATGGCCTGCGGCGAAGGCGATACCCTGCCGGAGCCGTACCGCAGCAATACCTTCAATCGGTATTACGATGATTTCGTGCGCGGCAACAACTCTGAGTTCGGCCGGACCTTCACGCCGTATGAAGTGCGCACCGCGGATGCGTTTGTGCGGATGGGCGTCCGCGAAAAGGGCCTGGCCATGCTGCGCTATTTCACCGAAAATTCGGTGCATCCCTATGATTGGAATCATATGGCCGAGGTGGTGCATGCCCGCGCGCGCGCGCCGTCATATATTGGCGATATGCCGCATACCTGGGTGGGGTCCGGCTACATCAACGCGGTCCGCTCCATCTTTGCCTATGAGGAGGGCGATACCCTGGTGGTCGCGGCCGGCGTGGACCCGCTGTGGCTCGACGACAAGGGCGTAACCGTGACAAAGCTGCCCACGCAGTTCGGATGGATCGACTACACAATCCGCAAAGGAGCGGATGGCGGTGTCGTGATGAACGTTTCCGGCGAAGCGACGCCTCCGGGTGGTTTTGTCGTGCCCCTGCCGGAAGCGTGGAACGGATTGAGCGTGGAGGTGAACGGCGCGTCGGCGAATACGGTTGACGGCGCGGTCATTTTTGACGCGTTGCCCGTCGAGATCACGCTGAAGTAGGCTGCAATCGCCGATAGGCCTCAAGGGTCAGTTGCGCGGTTTTTTCCCAGGTGAATTGCCGTGCGCGCTGAAGGGATTTTTCGGAAAGGTCCGTGGCCAGGTCCGGGTCGGTCAGAATAGCGACCAACGCATCGGCAAGCGCCTGTGTGTCGCGCGGATCAATTTGCAGCGCGGCGGCGCCGCCGACGTCGGGCAGCGAGCTTACATTGCTGCAGACCACCGGTGTGCCGCAGGCCATGGCCTCCAGGACCGGCAGCCCAAACCCTTCGTAGAGTGAGGGCAGGGCCAGCACATCGGCTTGTTGATAGGCATCCAGCAGGGTGTTGTCGTCCGCGTAGCCGTCCCAGTCGATCGCGGATTCCAGGTTCAGCTCACGGCTTCGGACACGCGCCTCCGGGTAGCGGGGGTCTTCGGGGCCGATGATACGCAGGAGCGCGTCCGGCACGCGCTGGAGAACCTGTGCGAAGGCTTCGAGCAGGGTGACCACGTTCTTGTAGGGGTCCAGGCGCCCAACATACAGGACCTGCCGTCCGGCGCGTTCGCGACGTGGCGCGGGGGCATAGCGCCGCGCAACCCCTTCGGGAATGACTACAACGTTGTCGTGTCGTTCCGGCGGGATGGCCAAGTGTTTGATGATGTCCATGCGTGAGGCCTGGCTGGGCGCAAGGATGATATCGGCCCGTTTACCCGCCTCCAGGATGACGCGTTTGAAGACAAAGAAAAAGCGGGTCTTCAACGCCTTGGGAGTATGCTGAGGGAAGAGCAGTGGAATCAGATCATGAATCGTGATCACGCAGCCCGTCCGGCCTTTTTTATGGCGTGGAAACGCCGGGAAGGGGGCCATGTAGTTGGTCGAGTGAAAGACATCCAGGCGAAGGTCCCTGATCACACCGGGCATCCTGAGCTGGTTCATCGGGGTGAAGACATCATAGGGCAGCAACCGCGGTTGCATATTCGGCGCCCCGGCCAGTTCCGGGCGGCGCATCACGCGGTCCATGACTTCCCGGTGTTTGAA
>RZZM01000343.1 GCA_009929845.1 Spartobacteria bacterium | reverse complement strand
GTGGTCGGGGGCGTACGGGGTGCGGTCCGGGTTGGCGCCCGTCGGGTTGTGGGCGCAGGGTGCGCTTTTTGTTTTCGGGGCGTTGATCGTGGGGGTGGTGGAGGAATTGATTTTCAGGGGGGGGATATTCGGGATGGCGCGGCGGGGGTGTGGCGTGGTGGGCGGGGCGCTGGTTACGGGGGTTTTGTTCGCGGGGGTGCATTTCGCGGACCCGGAGCCGCCGGATGGGGTGGTGTATGGTCACTGGTATGCGGGATTGCGGATGATTCCCTATATGTTTACGCCGCATGATTTCATTGCGCATAATGGATACCTGGCCCTGACCCTGCTCTGTATGGGGATTATGCTTTGTTTTTTTTATGTGACGACGGGGAATCTGTATTTTGGTATCGGGCTGCACGCGGGTTGGGTGTGGGCGATGCGGATGGGGGCGCTTATGTTCGCGCGCCACGAGGAGGTGCTGCCCATGGTATTTGGTCCGAGTATGACGGTGGCGAAAAGCGGGGCGGCGTTTATGTTTTCGCTCCTGTTCCTGCTGGTGGCGGTGGGGGGGTGGGCCTATGGCGTTCAAAAGGGCGGGGCAGGTGACTAATCCGTGGCGCCTGTTTCTTGATTTGCTGTATCCCCGGCGCTGCGCGGGGTGCGGCACGGAGGAGATCGGGGCCACGCCGTTTCTCTGTTGGGAATGTTTCCAGGAGCTATTACCGGTCCAGCCGCCGTTCTGTTCGGTGTGCGGGCAACCGGTGTGGGGGAACATTGACGCGTCGTATATTTGCGCGGCATGCAGTGCGAAGACACCCGGCTATGACGCGGCCTACGGGTGCCTGCTGTATGAGGGGCTTGCGCGGGAAATGATTGTTTCGCTGAAGTATAACGCCGCCACCTGGCTGGTTCCGGACCTGGCCGCCATCCTGGAAGCCGGGTTTCGGGCGCGCTATGGCGATATCCTGGTCGATAGTGTGGCCTTTGTGCCGCTTTACCACCGCAAGCTGCGGGAGCGGGGCTACAACCAGGCGGAACTGCTGGCCCGGCGGCTTGCGCGGTCGCTGGACAAGGATGTGGTATCCAGGTGCCTCGTCCGAAAACGCCACACACCGAGTCAAACACGTTTGACAGCGGCGCAACGGGCCACTAACGTAGAGGGAGCCTTTGGTTTCAGATGGCGGCGTTGGCTGGAAGGCAAACGCATATTGTTGATTGATGATGTAATGACAACAGGCGCTACGGTAAGCGAGTGCGCGCGCGTCCTGAAGAAGGGCGGCGCGGCGCGGGTATATGTGCTTACCGCGGCACGAGGTTTACGATAACAGGATTTACGGCTATGCCTTTTTTTAGAAAACGAACACAGTCCACATTGAAAGTCCGGAAGCGCGACATCCCCCACGGGTTGTGGTTGAAGTGTCCTTCCTGCAATGAAATCATTTTTAAGCGGGAGCTGGACAAGGCGCTCGGGGTGTGCCCGAAGTGTGAGCATCATTTCCAGTTGGACCGGGACGCGCGGCTGACGATGTTGATCGAGCCGGATACCTTTGAAGAGTGGGACTCCGAGCTTTGCAGCCTGGACCCGCTGGAGTTTACGGGGACGGCGTCCTATAGCTCCAAGCTCGAACAGAACATGAAAAAGACCGGGCACAAGGACGCGATTACGTGCGGCCGGGCGAAGATGGGCGAATACCCGGTGGCGATCGGGGTAATGGATTTTCAATTCCTGGGCGCCAGTATGGGGTCGGTGGTCGGCGAGAAGGTCACCCGGCTGATTGAGCGGGGGACGGAGGAGCGCTTGCCGGTGATTATTTCGTGCGCCTCGGGCGGCGCGCGGATGTATGAGGGGATGTACAGCCTGATGCAGATGGCCAAGACCAGCGCGGCGCTGGCCCGCCATGCCGCCGCGGGGCTGTTATACATTCCGGTGCTTACGCATCCGACCACGGCCGGTGTGATGGCCAGCTATGCGACCCTGGGCGATGTGATCATCGCCGAGCCGGATGCGCTGATCGGGTTTGCCGGACCGCGCGTGATCAAGGAGACCACCCAGCAGGATTTGCCGGAGGGGTTCCAGCGTTCTGAATTCCTGCTGGAGCACGGGTTGCTGGATGCGATTGTGCATCGCAAAAACCTGAAGCAGACGCTGATTCAGATGCTCGAATTCACCTCCGCAACGTAACGGGGTGCTGTCGTGCCGCCTGATGTGGTTGAACAACTTTTTTCGCGCACGGCGGACGGGGTCAGGCCGGGGCTGGATGTTGAGCGCGCCCTGCTCGAACGGCTGGACACTCCGCAGGAGGCGTACCGGACCATTCATGTGGCCGGCACCAACGGGAAGGGTTCGGTCTGCGCCATGACGGCGTCTATGCTGACACAGGCCGGCCTGAAAACAGGGCTCTATACCTCGCCACACCTGGTGCGTTTCAATGAGCGGTTCCAGGTGGATGGCCGGTGCATTGATGACGACGCGCTGGCCGATATGATCCGTTGCGTGGAGGCGGTGGACGCTGAATTGATGGCGGCAAAGGCCACCGCGCGCAGGGCGACGTTTTTTGAACTCTCCACGGCCATGGCCTTTTTGTATTTCCGTCAGCAACAGGTTGACGTGGCGGTGATCGAGACCGGCATGGGCGGGCGGTGGGACGCGACGAATGTGATCTGCCCGGTGGTGACGGCGCTTACGGATATCAGCATTGACCACACCCATTATCTGGGCGCGACCCTGGCCGGGATCGCCGCCGAGAAATGCGGCATCATCAAGGCGCACACCCCGGTGGTCTGTGCGCGCATGGAGGAGGCGTTGCTGGAGATGATCCGGACTGCCGCCGCGGCGCGAAAGGCGCCGGTCACGGTGGCGGATGAACGGGTGCGGTGCGCGTGGGGGCCGGGCCCGGACGGCGAGGCGGCCATGTTGCATTGCGAGGTGGATGGCGTTGCGCTCGCGCCCTGTGCGTTGCCGTTGGCGGGTCCGCACCAGGCCGCGAACGCGCGTCTGGCCCTGGCGCTCACGGATGCCTTTGCCCGGCGCGCGGGAATACAGGTCACGCCAGGGGCCATGTGCCGCGGGTTGGAGGGTGTGGAGTGGCCGGGGCGGTGCCAATTGCTTTGCGCGGACCCGTTGGTCTTTTTGGACGGGGCGCATAATCCGGCGGGCATGCGGGCGGTAATCTCGCATATGCGCTCGTTTAAACGTCCGTTGGCGCTGGTGTTTGGTGTGCTGGCCGACAAGGATGTGGATGCGATGATCGCGATGTTTGCGGATGATGTGCGCTGTTGCCGGGTCGTCCCGTTATCGAGCGACCGGGCGATGGCGCCGGAGGAGATCGGGACACGCCTGGCGAGGCACGGCGTCGAGTATGAGATTGAGCCACTGGAATGTGGCCTTACCTCAGCAATGGAATGGGCGCGCGCGTGCGGGGGGATGGTGCTGGTTGCGGGGTCGTTGTATCTGGTCGGCGAGGTGCTGGCCGATAAAAATCGTTGGTTTATGAACTGAATGGAAGAACGTATGAAAGTGGCAATAGCATGTGGAGGAACCGGTGGGCACATTTTTCCCGGACTGGCGACAGCCGATGTATTGACGGCGCAGGGGCACGAGGTGGTCCTGTGGTTGTCGGGCAAGGATTTGGAGGCGGAGGCGGTTGCCGGCTGGAAGGGGAAGGTGATTACCGTGAAGTCGGAGGGACTGCCGGGGCGGTTGTCCCTGCGCGCTGTACGGGCCCTGTGGCGGTTGGCGCGCGCCGTGTGGGTGTGCCGCGGCCTTATGCGCAAAGAACGTCCGGATGTTTTGCTGGCCATGGGGTCCTATGCCTCAATCGGCCCGGCGGGCGCGGCGTTGCTGTTGCGCATTCCGGTGGTTTTGCATGAGGCGAATGTATTACCCGGGCGTGCCATCACCCTGTTGTCGCGCTGGGCTGCGGCGGTGGCCGGCTGTTTTGAAGAGACCCGTTTTTATTTGAAGCGCCAGGAGATTGTGCTGACCGGCATGCCGTTGCGGCGCGAGCTGATGCAGGGACCGCGCGACCCGTTGCCGTGGAAACAGCCGGGCGTCTTTACGCTGCTGGTTATGGGGGGCAGCCGCGGCGCGCGGGTATTGAATGACATGGCGCTTCAGACCGTGTGCTTGTTGCATAAAAAAGGCGCCCCGGTGCAGGTGATTCACTTGACGGGGCACGTGGATGAAGAACGGATACGGGCGTCCTACGATGAGTGCGGTGTCCACCACCTGACCAACGCTTTTTCCGACGTCATGGGCTCCCTCTATGCCTCCGCTGATTTGGCCATCTGCCGGTCCGGCGCCGCCACCTGCGCCGAACTCGGCATGTTTGGCGTCCCGGCGTTGCTGATCCCGTATCCGTACGCGACGCAGGACCACCAGATGCTCAACGCCCGGGCCCTCGAGAAGAAGAAGGCCGCGGACGTTATCCGCGAGGCCGACGTAACCGTGGAATGGCTGACGGATTACATTCAGGAATGCATGGACGTGCCGGACCGGCTGGTCCGCATGCGGGAAGCCATGACCCGGCTGGCCCCGCACCATGCGGCGGAGGCCCTGGCAGAGCTGGTTATTTCGTGCGCGTCGCAAGCGGGATGAGGGGTGTTGAATTGAAGCTTGATATGCAGAGTGCTGAACGCGATACGGGCGCCATTGCGGCGATGCTCGCGCAGGCGGCGGGCCACCTGCACCTGCCGGGTATCGGAGGCGTAGGGATGGCGGGCCTGGCGGTCTTGCTGAAAAACCGGGGGTTCCGCGTGAGCGGTTGTGATTGCGCGCCGTCGCATGTCACCGCCTGGCTGGAGCGTGAGGGCATCCCGGTTTTCATCGGGCATGAGGCCTCTCACATGCAAGGGGATGTCCTGGCGGTCATCCGGAGTATGGCTGTGCCGCCGGACATCGACGAGTTGTGCGCGGCCCGGGAAGCGGGGATCCCGGTATTCCTGCGTGGCGCGGCGCTGGCCGCTGTTTGCGGGAACGGGACGTCCGTGGCGGTCAGTGGCACGCATGGTAAAACGACGACGACCGCCATGCTGGCGCAAGTTGTTGCTGCCTGTGGGTTGGCCAGTGAATTTTGTGTCGGCGGCGAGGTTGCCGCGCTGGGGGGCGTTGCCGGCGGGACACCGGGCGGCGTCCTGGTGGCCGAGGCGGATGAAAGTGACGGGACCGTTGCGCTGTACCATCC
>RZZM01000774.1 GCA_009929845.1 Spartobacteria bacterium | reverse complement strand
CGGCTTGGCTACTGGCGCTGGACAGCCGCGGACAACCGGGTGCAATGGTTCGGCGATCACGCCGCGTTATTCGGAATCACGGATGCCGAGTTTGGCGGCACCCTGGATGATGTACAGAAGCATGTGCATCCGGATGACAGGTCCATGGGCATGAAGAATATCAGCCGTGCCGTTGATGAGCGAATACCCTTTGACAACACGTACCGTGTCGTACACCCGGATGGGTCCATTCACTGGCTGAATTCCTTCGGGCGCGTAACCTTTGATGATGCGGGAAACCCGCTTTCCATGTTCGGCATCACCCGCGATATTTCGCAATATAAGTTCGCCCAAGAGGCCTTGGAGGAGCGCCTGGCCCAATTAACGGTCTTGCTGAACTCCATGCAATGCGGCGTGCTTGTCGAAAACAACCAGCGGCGCATTCTTTTTGCCAACCAGGATTTTTCAGGCATCTTTGGCGTCCCGGCCCCTGAAGATATCCTTGGCGCCAATTGCGCGGAGCACCTGCCTGAAGCCGCAGACTTGTTCATTGATCCCGATGGCTTTATCTCCGGCATTGAGCACTGCATAGCCACCGGCAACGTGGTGGCAAATGAATTGCTGCACATGAAAGACGGACGGGTATTGGAGCGGACCTATGCGCCAATCCTCCGGGACCAGCGCACGTTCGGGCATCTCTGGATTTACCGGGATCAAACCGAGCAAATCCGCCTGCAGCAGAACTATCGGACCCTGTTCGTGGAAATGTTGTCCGGCTTTGCCGTACATGATATTATCTGTGACGATACCGGTCGGCCGGTGGATTATCGTTTTCTGGACATCAATCCGGCATTCGAAAAATTGACTGGACTCGGGCGCGATATCATTGGAAAGACCGTGCTTGAAGTCCTGCCCGGGACGGAACCGTACTGGATTGAAACCTATGGGCAGGTGGCCCTGACCGGAGAACCGGCGCATTTCGATAACTACTCAGTCGCGCTTGACCGGCATTATGAGGTTTCGGCATTCCGCACGGCCCCCGGACAGTTCGCCTGTCT
>RZZM01000342.1 GCA_009929845.1 Spartobacteria bacterium | reverse complement strand
TCATCGCCTATCCCCTGCGGAGCAGCCTCCGGCTCGATGGGCGATTGTTGAGTGCGATTAGGAACGGCGAATAAATTCACCCCTAACCCATCGCAAATCCTAATCGCACTCTCTCATCGCCTATTCCCTGCGGAGCAGCCTCCGCCTTGATGGACGATTGTTGAGTGCGATTACGATCGGCGAAGCAACCTACCACCTAACCCCTACCACCTAACCACCTACAACCTACCACCTACAACCTACCACCTACAACCTAACCACCTACAACCTAACCACCTACCACGTACCACCTACCACCTAACCACCTACCACCTAACCACCTACCACCTAACCACCTACCACCTAACCTTCGACCCTCAACAAAACAAATAATCCACCGCATGCAACCCCTTCGTTCTCAACGTCAGGTTACCCTCAAGTAATACATACGCGGCGTATCCGTATTCAGAGAGCAAGGAGAACAATTGACCGGCTGATGAATCGGGGTCATCCGGATCGCCCTCCACTTCGATGAGCAATGCCGGGTGCTGCCGGGCAAGCAGTTGTTGCGCCCCGCGCAACACGGCCAATTCATGGCCTTCCACATCAATTTTTACAAAGGATATGGACCCGGAAATATCCGCCGTCACTTCATCCAGGGTCCGGGCCTCCACCATGCATACATGCTGATCATCATCGGGACCCTCTTTCAAAGATATACGCGACTCATAGATATTCTCATGTCCGCCGGTATAAGTCGGTACAACCATCCGGACCCGGCCCGGCCGGTCGGAGGCGGCAACGTTGAGGGGTTGTACATTATCCATATACAACCGCCTTACGTTATTGCACAACAAGGCATAAGTTTGGGGCACCGGTTCTAAACTGTATACACAGCCTGTTTTTCCGACAAGCCCGGAAAGCAATTTGGATATACATCCCAGGTTGGCCCCCACATCAAGAACGGTGTCACCCTGTCCCACCAATCGCTTAACCTCGGTGTAATACGCCCAATCAGCGGCGGAAAACCGCTCCACCACACGGGGATAATACCACCGTTGCAGGACAGGGATCAAGCGACGAGGGCATAGACTTACGATACCATGTTTTATCCGGTGCTTAATCATGGGACCTGCTCAATTGGCCTCCAGCATTACCGCATCCACTTCGATAGCGACCGCCTGTTGAATCATGTCCACATTTACCACCACACGGGTTCCGCCCTTGATGTGCCGTACAAATCCCTCAATCCCCTTGAATGGCCCCGATTTGACACGGACGCGCTTGCCTTTTTCAAGGTGCGGCTGCACATCAACAATAGCGCCCGCTGTCAAGGCCTGTTGTATATGCCGCAATTGCTGAATGAGTTCCGCCTGGCAGTCAACGGTCAACACATTGGCGACATAATCATTTTGTCGCAGAAAGGGTCTCGTCGCACTGCCGACAATAGCAAACAGATAGCCGGGAAAAAGCGGTTTGTCAAAAAAACGCTTTCGTCCGCCATACGAGTGGGCGGCACGCAGCACCGGTAGATAGGTGGTAATTTGCTGCTGATCACACACGCGGGACAGCTTTTTTTCGCAGCGGGGCCGGACATGCACAACCACCCAGACTTCCCCGCGCGCTTCATCACACACTGTATCCAGTGCGGAGGGGACGGTCTCGGAACTAATACTCATGGACCTGCACCCCCTCGTCATATTTGAGTCCGACAATGATGGTTTTGAAGGTACGGATAAGAATAAGCACATCCAGCGCAAGGCTCATGTTTTTGATGTAGTACAGGTCATATTGAAGCTTACGCAACGACCCCTCTATACCGGCTACGTACGGGAACTTCACCTGGGCCCAGCCGGTAATGCCCGGCGGCACCAGCAAGCGCTCCTTGTAGTAGGGAATCATTTCCGATAATTGCTCGACAAACTCAGGGCGCTCGGGACGCGGACCGACCAGGCTCATCTCGCCGCGCAGCACATTGACGAGTTGAGGGATTTCATCAATCCGCCATTTGCGCAGAAACCGCCCCACCCCGGTCACACGATGATCATTCGCACCGGACCACACCGCGCCGGTGGCCGCCTCCGCATCCGCTGTCATCGTTCGTAATTTCCAGAGGGTATAGGCACGCCCATCGAGTCCGGAACGTACCTGCCGGTACAACACCGGGCCTTTTGAGCTGAACTTCACCGAGATTGCCGCAAGCAGACTGATCACCGACAACAGGAGCAGCCCGACAACGGATACGGCGATATCCATGATGCGCTTGATCTGCCGGATATGTATCCGCGAACTGTTCATGGCCGCATTCATCAACCACTCGTCATCGATATGGTCAATGGGTATCTCCTGGGCCAGTTCTTCATGCAGCGCCACGTAGTCCATAATCTCGATACCCGAGTAGCGGAGAGGACGCAGGGCCTGTAAAAGGGAGTGCTCCTCGGAAAGGGACGTGGCCACAATGATATTTTCGATTGAGTAGGCCGCTACAAAATCGCGCAATTGATCGATGTGGCCCAATACCGGAATCCCCTTCAGAAAATCACCGCTACGTTCCCCGGTAGCCCCGACAACCCCAAAGAGCCGATACCCGGACTGCTCCTCTTTTTTCAACAGATCCAGCACATCCATGGCCTCGGAACCGGTGCCCAGCACCAGGGTATTCTGGGAGAACACCCCGTACCCGAGAGCTACCCGCAGAACTCTGCGGCTAAACCAGCTTCCGAACAGGATCATGATTGCGGCCGAGGCCAGGATACCCCGGCCGATATGCAGCCGGAAACGGGCGTAAAAAAGGACCACAATGATTACCAGGCTGATTGTTACGACAATCAGCGGTAATTGGAACGAGCCTTCTTTGCGGGTGATGAGTTGCCGCTCGTACATCCCGCCCGCATAGAAAACTAACAAAAAAATACCAAAAGAGCCCAACAGTGAAGGGAGGTGCTGCTGTATGTAGACCCATCCGCCGGGAATCGACAGGCGAATCATAGCGGCGGCAAACATAGACCCCGCTATACAGATGATGTCCGCTACCAGCAACACAATCCGTTGGGTAGATATTCTGTGTCCACTGCCAAAGTACATGTTAATCCATCATGTGTATCCGCAAGAGCCGTCGCCCGACTCATTTTACGCTATGGCACTGAGCTGAGAAACTACCGCTTTCGCCTTTGACTGCGCCCGGCTTCGGCCTGCTCATAGCGATATTCATAGTCATAGTATCCATAGTAGGTTGAGTAATAGTAATACCCTACGCGACCAAACTCAAGATTGTTCAACACACAACCCAGGATGGCCGCCCCCCGTTCACGCAACACCTGGACCGCCAACTGCGCAAGTTTCCGGGACGTCTGCCCCGCCCATACAACAAAGATGACGCCGTCCACCAACGAACAGGTGATGCCCGCCTCGGACACCGCCATCAAGGGAGGACAGTCAAAAAGGACCCGATCATAGGTGCGTTTTGCGTATTCCATAAACGATCCCATTTCCGGACGCAACACCAGTTCCGCCGGATTGGGAGGAAACGGTCCTGTGGCGATAAGGTCCAGATTGGGCAATCGGGTATGCTGGATCACCGACTCCGGCTTGGTCTGGCCGGTCAGCACATCGGAAAGTCCGCGCCCGGCATCAAGCCCGAAAAACTTATGCAACTCGCCACGGCGCATATCCGCATCCACCAGCAACACGCGCGTGCCGGCTTGAGCAAGACTCACAGCCAGGTTGAGCGAGGTCGTTGTTTTCCCCTCACGGGGTACCGCGGAGGATATCACCAGGGTCTTGATCGCATCTTGCGACCCACTGAACAGCAGGGAGGAACGGATGTTTCGGTACGCCTCCGCCAAGCCGCTTTTCTGGTCAAAATTGGAAAGCAGATGCGTACTCAAATCATCCGGATCCCAACTGGCCGCCGGAACCACCCCGAAGAAGGGCAGCCCCAAGCCCTTGGTCACTTCGTCCGGGTAGCGCAATGAGTCATCGATATACTCGAGACCGAAGACCAGCCCCAAACCGATTCCGAGCCCGATCAACGCCGCGATGAATATATTCTGCAATTTCCGGGGTGTCATGGGGGCGCCCGCCGGTTTGGCTCGCTCCATGATACGCACCGACTCCGGCTCGATACCTATAGAGATGTCCACTTCTTTCAGGCGGTTGAATACCAGATTGTACAAACCGCGCAACCGGTCCACATTCCGCTGCAGATTCTGGTACTCGTCCGCCTTTTTCCCTACCTCCAGCGCTTCGTCTTCCCATTCCCGCTCAATCGCGTGGGCAGCCATTTCCTTGATTTCCAGTGATTTCAACATTGAGTTGTACTGTTGAAGAACAAATTGCAATTCAACACGCAGGGACGCATCCAGTTCATCGATCCGTTGAAGCATTTCTTTCACTTTTGGGTGCGCGTCCCGGTATCGTTTTCGGAGTTCCGCCAATTCAGCCTGCTTTCGCGCCTTCTCACGTTTAAGCCCGACCCAACTCTCCTCATTCACAATGCCATGTTGCACCAGCTCGGAGCCAAACGCCTCCTGTCTATCATAGGAGTTTGTCGCCGCATGTATATTGGCGACACTTGAAAGGGGATATGCGTTCGCCCCGCCGCCAGGAAACATAGACAGTGTATGTAAAACAATATCGTTATCGGCTTCTCTTAGCATAGGTTGCTGCGCTTCCAGCAACATGCGCTCTGTGCGATACATCGCGGCCTGTCGGGAAAGCCCCGCAAGCGTCATGGCGGCAATGTTGCCCCTATCCTCAATAGCAACAACTTTGTTCTCCTTTTTGAATGCCAGCACCCGCGCCTCGGCTCTATCCAGTTCCTCGCGGATGCGATTGGCCTGCTGAGTCAAATTGATCACCGTGGCCTGGGAGGTGTCGAGCCGCTCTTCCGACTTGAATGCTATATACTCCTCCGCCAACGCATTGGCATATTCCGCCCCGATCACCGGCTCCAACGAATCCACCGATATGCTTAAAATGGACGTCTTCCACTCCTGATAGACATTGACCCCAACAATCCCCGCACGAACCTCTCCTTCCGGGCGGCCCATGCGCTGCATGGCCCGTTGCGCCATCATAGGGCTTTGAACAATGCGTTGCTGGGTAATAATGTAATCTCCCAGTGTCTCGATCTCTTCCTGGCGCAACCGGGATGGAACAGGGAGCCCCTTGCTGAGCAACAAACTGGATTTTGCCCGATAAACCGGAACCTGCCTCATCATCATCAC
>RZZM01000341.1 GCA_009929845.1 Spartobacteria bacterium | reverse complement strand
ACCACGCAAAAGGCCGTGTGGCCCTCGACGGGCAACTACTGCCGGGGCGGGGCGTATGATTGCGCGCTGCTGGCCTGTCCGGCGGTCGCGATCCTCCCGGAGGAAATGAGCAAAGAGCGCTTTGCCTGGCTCAAGGAAATCGGAACCAATGAAGTGATTGCCACGCCCGGCTGTGAATCCAATGTAAAGGAGATTTACGACAAGTGCTGGGAGCTGCGGCGTGAACGCGGTGACAAGATTGTGATTTTTAATCAGTTCGAGGAATTCGGGAATGCCATCTGGCATTACCAGATGACCGGCTCGATCATCGAGGAGGTCTTTGAAAAGTATTACCGGAAAAATGACCGTACCCGGCTTGCCGGTTACATCAGCGCGACCGGGTCGGCCGGGACCATTGCCGCGGGCGACTACCTGCGCACGATGTATCCCGGTATTCGGATCATCGCCAGCGAAGCCCTCCAGTGCCCCACGCTTTATCAGTTTGGTTTCGGGGGCCATCGCATCGAGGGTATCGGTGATAAACACGTGCCGTGGATTCACAACGTGGCCAATACCGATATGATTGCCGCCATCGACGACGAGCAGACTATGCAGCTTCTGCGCCTCTTCAATGAGGAGGAGGGCAAGGACATGCTGCTCCGGCAGGGCGTCGAGGCGTCTGTCGTCGAACAATTGCCGAACCTGGGCATCTCGTCGATCTGCAACCTGGTTGCCGCTATTAAGGCCGCCAAGTATTACGACATGGACGGGCGTCATGTGATCTTTACGGCCCTGACCGATTCCATGGAGCTGTATGGTTCCCGTAAACAGGAAATGCATGAGCAGTACGGCGATTTCAGCGCCACTGACGCGGAAGTGACGTATGCCCGCTTCCTTGCCGGCATGAATACCGATCATGTGCGTGAATTAAATTATTTTGACCGCAAGGCCCTGCACAACTTCAAGTATTTCACATGGGTCGAGCAGCAGGGGCGTGAAATCCACGAACTGAACGCCCTGTGGGATGAAGATTTCTGGAAAGAAATCTTCGCCCAGGAACAGGTGGATGAATGGGACAAGTTGATCACCGAGTTCAATGAAGGAACCGGACTGCTTGCCAACCTATAGGAGAAATGCCATGACAGACAAAATCAAATCGCTCATACAACAACTCGAAGCCACCCCCACGGATCTTTTCCAAAAAGACTTCCTGCTGACGTGGAACCAGTCCGATAACGATCTCAAAGGCGTGCTGCTGGCGGTGGAAATCCTGGAAGAACTGTACCGCGCAAATATCTCCTGCCGCATGTTTGACGGCGGGTTGGCCGTTTCCATCTTCCGTGATAAATCTACCCGTACCCGGTTTTCTTTCGCCAGCGCGGCCAGCCTGCTGGGCCTTTCGCTGATGGATATGGACGAGACCAAAACACAGGTGGCCCACGGAGAAACCGTCCGTGAGACGGCGAATATGATTTCGTTTCTTACCGAAGTCATTGGCATCCGGGACGACCTGTTCATCGGGGAAGGGCATGAGTACCAGGTCGAGGTCTCGGAGTCCGTGGAGGAAGGTTTCCGCGAAGGCGTGCTGCCGCAGCGTCCGGCGATTCTGAACCTGCAGTGCGATCGCGACCATCCTACACAGTCGATGGCCGACCTGATGCACCTGCAGAAGACCTACGGCTCCCTGGAAGCCCTCAAAGGCAAGAAGATTGCCATGACGTGGGCGTACTCACCCTCCTACGGCAAGCCGTTGTCTGTGCCGCAGGGGATTGTCGGGTTGATGACCCGTTTTGGCATGGAGGTCACGTTGGCCCATCCCGAGGGGTATGACCTGATGCCGGATATGGCCGACATCGCCACCAAACACGCCCAGGCATCCGGCGGATCGTTCAGCGTGGTCAACAGCATGGAGGAGGCCTTTGCGGACGCGGATATCGTCTATCCCAAGAGCTGGGCGCCCTACACGGTCATGGAACAACGCACCAAACTGCTGCGCGGCGGACAGGCCGGCGAACTGGACAAACTTGAGAAAGAGTGCATCGCCATCAATTCCAAATTCACCAACTGGGAATGTACGGAAGACCTGATGCGAAAAACAAAAAACGGCAATGCCCTGTACATGCACTGCCTGCCCGCGGATATTACCGATGTGAGCTGCAAGGCCGGGGAAGTCGCCGCCAGCGTCTTCGACCGCTATCGCCTGCGCACCTACAACGAGGCCGAGCACAAGCTGTATGTCATGGCCGCGATGATCGTGCTCAACCGGTTCAAGGAGCCCGCCCGTATCCTGGGCGATGTTCTTGCGCGAAATACAAGCCGGAAACAGTCTTGATATAGAGGTCTGAAAATCAGGCCGGACAAGCAAAAATAAATTGTGGATAACCAGGATGTTGACTATTTTCGTGTCATACATGAAAATAGTCAACTATGAGGCAGCGATATGCAGGTGATTTTTTGGCTCACATCGAAAGACCCATGAAATTGCGGGGAAAAGGGTGCTGGTTATCGGCGCCGCCGAGTTACTTCAGTACTTTCCCTGATCCCGCATGCGCGTCCAAGCCGTCGTCGCCCATCCTGATCGCACTCTCTCCATCGCCCATCCTTGCGGAGCAACGCCTCCGGAGGGATCGGCGAGTTAAAGAGCGCGATTAGGATCAGCGAAGGACATGTCTCGGCCGTATGTTGTTTAGGCTTCAGCCTGCCGTTTGTTGTTCAGGCTTCAGCCTGCCGCGCACGGCGAGCAGCGAACGCAACGGAAAAGTGCAGGAGACGACAAAAAAATACGATAAAAACGGCTGTTTTTCGATGATTTTTGTCCCGGAACGTGCGCGGCTCGCCGTGCGTGGCAGGCTAAAGCCTGAACAACGAGCCTATTAACTTCCACGCAGTAAGGAGTTCTGAATTTCGCGATTGATCTCTTCCAAATGGCCTATGCGCAGGAGGCGGTGTAGGCCTCGAGGACATCATCAAGGGGGCCGTCCATGCTCAGGCGGCCCTGGTCCAGCCAGATGGCGCGCTCACAGATGCCTTTGAGGCCCGCAAGACCGTGCGTGACAAACAGTAGCGTCCGGCCCTCTTCCTTGAACGAGTGGATGCGGTCAAGGCACTTCTTCTGAAAGCTCTGGTCGCCGACGGAGAAGACTTCATCCATGATGATCACCGACGGGTTGATATGGATGGCCACCGCGAAACCCAGGCGCACCTGCATGCCGGAAGAGTAATTGCGCAACGGCATTTCGATGAAATCGCGCAGTTCCGAAAAGGCCACAATGGAATTGAAGTTGGCTACCACTTCCTCTTTGGTCAGCCCCAGCAGGGAGGCGTTCAGAAAGATGTTTTCCCGACCGGTGAGGTCCGGGTGAAACCCGGCGCCGAGTTCAAGCAGCGCGCCGATCCGACCGCCGACATGAATCGACCCCTCGGTGGGATAAATGGTGCCGGCCACCAGGCCGAGCAGGGTGGATTTCCCCGCGCCGTTGCGCCCCACAATCGCCACCGATTCGCCGCAATTGATGGAGACATTGATGTCACGCAGCGCCCAGAACGCGGTCCGGTTGTCCCGCCGCAGCACATAGCGCTGGATGACCTCGCGCCCGACATAGGGCCGCCGACTGCGCACCAGGTAACGTTTCCCAAGATGCTGCATTGATATGATCTGTTTAGTATCCTCGTTTGTCATTCGCTCCACATTCCATTAAATACAATCCGCAAAAATTCGCTCCATTTTCCCGAATACATAAAAGCCCACGATAAAAAAGGTCAACGAAACAGTCGTGGCCACGCCCATGCTGATGAGGTCCGGCGGCCGGTTATAGATGATGGCGTTGCGTGTGGCGTCGATGCACCCGGCCAGCGGATTCAGGATGTAGATGCCGTAGACCCAGCGGGGGAAGCTCACATACACGCGTTGCAGGGAGTAAAAGACCGGGGAAAGCCAGAACATGACCGTCAGCAGGGATTCGACCATGTAGCGAATGTCCTTGAAATAGACATTCAGGGCCGAACAAAGCATGCCGGCGCCCAGTACGAAGAGGATTTCAACCAGGAAAATCAGCGGAAGCCAGAGAAAAGAAAGCGTAATGGGGACCCGGAAAAAGAGGATAAAAATGGCCACCAGCCCAAATTGAATCACCACGTGTATGGATTGCGAAAGCACGACGGAAATGGGGAGGATGTGACGGGGAAAAATCACTTTTTTGACGAGCTGGGAGTTTTCCATGATGCAGCCTGTAGCCACCGGGATGCAAAGCGAAAGAAAATTGTAGGAGGTCAGGCCCAGCAGGATGAAGATGGGAAAGTACTTCTCCGTGCCGCGGGGAAATACAAAGGTGAAAATGGTCACCAGCATGCCCAGCAGGACCAGCGGGTTGAGTACCGACCAGAGGACACCCAGCGACATGTTGCGGTACCGGATGCGAAAATCCTTCAGGATCAGATTCCGCAACGCATAGCGGTGCCGCCAGATATCCGTTATTACATCAAACCAATTTTGCATTATTTAGTTATCACCTTTATCCATTAGTAAATTTCGCGCAACTTGAGCGTAAAACTACTACAATCGCAATAGACAAAGCAAAAATAAATAGTGAAGAAGTTTGCTGAAGGTATCCGTTGGTAATTTTTAAAAACTATTTTAGACCGCGGATGACCGCAGATGTACGCGGATGAAAACGCATCGAACAGCCGGAATCAGCCATATTTCGGCCAAAAAGGCTCGTTCTGGCGGTTCAGGCTCCGGTTTTTCATCCGCCTAGCTGCTCCGCAGGGGATTGCGGATGGGAGCGTGCGATTAGGATCGGGGATCGCTGACGAACAGCACATCGCATAACTCCCTGGCAGGAACTGGTTTGTTGTACAGGCTTTAGCCTGCCGCATACGCATAGCCGCGCATGCACAGGGACGAAAAATGCCGAAAAAATGCCAGAATTTTATAAAAAATCGATGTTTTTCCGCAAAAATGGCCGATTTTGGACAAAAAAACGGTAAAAACAGGCTATTTTTGCGTTTTTCCTGTGTTTTTTGGCTTTTTGCGTGTCGCTTGCAACCGCTTGAGTGTCCGTTATATTTTCCAAATGTTATTGGCTTTCATTGCTTAAATTTGTTGTTTGGGTCCAGATGTAGTTTCCGTTCGGTCCCAGTAGTAGCGGTGCAGGCTGCAGGCGCGGGCCAGGCGTTTGGGCATATGGTCGCCCAGGTGCGCGGCGAGCGTGCCGCCGGTTTTGGCCAGGTTGTAGAGGAG
>RZZM01000043.1 GCA_009929845.1 Spartobacteria bacterium | reverse complement strand
GCGAGGATGCCTTGCGCCGCGCCCTGCGTACGCTGGTCATTGAGGACAATGACCCTCCCGGCGGGTTGGGCAACTGCGGACACAAGGCTTTTTGAGAAGATACCCGCTGACCACCCAAATCAGCCATCAAGCATCCGTCACCCCCCTAAAACCGTCAAGCAAAACAACCCAAACATCCCTCCGCCATCGTGACCACAGCCGACTTCTCTGTCCCCGGAAGTTCCATCAACGAATGCGTGGTTCATAACCAGTGAATAGCAAAGGGCAGTGGCTTTGGCGACCAGATCGGGGTAAAGATCCAGACCGCCATAGGTGGCGCGGGGTTGACTTACCGCGGATTCGAGAGCACCAAGATCCCGGACACCAAGCATACCTCCCGAAGCGACAAGCAATCGTTCGTGTATATCAAGGACCTCAGCAATGGAAAGGTATCGCATCAGGCCAGCCTACGATAGAGTTCGCGATTTTTCGTCAGCACCCGCTGCACAGCCTCTTCAAAATCGGCATCGGGGCGTCCTATAAGATCATCAACCGTGATGGCCAAAAGCTGTTCCGCTTCCAGCCCGACTCGTTGCGCCTTCTCCTGGAGGGCGCCAGCCTTTGCATCGTCAATCTGTAGTAACATAGTCTTCATGGCTTGTCTCCTTTAACTCGGGGCAGTTTACTGCGCTGCAAGCGTGTGTTCAATCCGTTCGATCAGTTATTTATTCACACAATCGTGGCAAAGCGCAACTTCTTTGTTCGGATGTTGATTACCGGACATGCCCATTTAGCCGAACAGCCAGACATAGACATTTTTTGGCCAAAAATGAGTAGCATCTCAAAAACCCATTTTGTTAGCCGCGGAGAACCGCGCAAAGCCATCTACGTTTGTGTAGGTGTTTCGCCATGCAGTGAACCCCCACATGGCGGATGCTTCTGTCGGGTCGGGAATGTATAGGGTTGCTCGGTTGATGAATTCCAAGTTGTCGAGTGTCTTTACTACGTCATACAGGTCATGCGGGACGTTGTTTTGTGGCGGTGCGGAAAAGGTTTCCACAATTCCAGCGATCCTCGGCTGAAAATTACCAATCTGCTCGGCGGCCAGTCGCTTGAACACCTTGCACCGTTGCGAAAGTACGATGTGGTTGATCAGGGCGCAGAGCGCAACAAGGAAGGCCACGACGACCACGACGCCTAGCATCCGTGCCGCATAAATTCGTTTGGGAGCGTCGGGAGTCTCGTCCTGATTTGTTTTTGACTGGACCAGCTTTTTGAAATCGCGAACCGATTCCTGCATCGAGATGATAACGGCCATCGCGATTCCGAAACCGGCGAGTGCCATGCACGATCCAAAGACGCCGTACAGGAGTGCTTCCAGTTTTGGGCCGAAAATATCCCAGTTCAGTGCTTCGTTGAATAAACCCAGGACAACAAGCACCGGGGCACTGATAATCTGAAGCCGGTGTTCGATTCTGCTATCTATAGACTTCTCGTCTGTGGCCAACCTTGACGACGCAGACGATGAGCTTGTCGTCCTCAATCGAGTAGAGAATACGGTAGACGCCCTGGCGAAGCCGGTAGCGGTCATGTCCAGAGAGCTTCTTGGCTTGTGGGGGGCCAGGGTTATCGGCAAGACACCCGATGGCCGACATGATCCGTTTGGCGTCCTTCTTCGGTATGCCGTCGAGGTCCTTCAGAACGGACTTGCGGAGAACGACGTCATATCTTGCCATGGCGCTTGAGTTCCTTTAGTGCTGCCTCGAAAGAAATAACGGGTTCGTTCGCACGCTCCTCAAATGCGGCAAGATCCTCAGCATCCTCCGCGAGAGAAATCTGTACCGCCTCGTTGACGATGTCCGAGAGGGAGCGCGACGTCTCAACAGACTTAAGTCTTAGAGCCTTGTGGAGGCTCGGTTTCAAGTACACCGTTGCTCTTTTGGTCAATGTAGTCATGTTTCACCTCAATTCTTCATGCATCAATATACCGCTATAACGTTACAACGTCAAGACGTTGTTCTGTCACATTGTCTAGGAATCGAACGCGGAGCCTCAGGGGCCGGCGGCGCCTGCCGCGCCGCAGCGGTCAGGCGAAGGCGGGTCCTCAATGACCAGCGTCCGCAAGGCACGGCGCAAGGCATTACTGTTCGTTGTACTGATTTGACCTGCCGCGCACGGCGTGCCGCGCATGTTTCGCGTCGAAAATGCCGAAAACGGCCGATTTCGGTGAAAAATGCCGAAAATTTGCCGAAATATTCCCCCTATTTATAGACGCTTAAGAAGTATAAGACATACAATTGTATGTGCATGTTTAAACTACTGCCGCACGGCGTATGAGGCTCATTGTCTGGCTTTCAGGCTGCCGCGCATGCCGAGACGCGGTTGTATTTCAACGGATTACTTTCCAGGGGCGGTATCATTTTGAAGGCGGCAATTGCATAAGGGGGGTATCATCTCCCATCCTCGTCCTCTTCGATAGCGCCCCAGTCCATATCCTTGAGTGTTTCCTTGTGCTGGACCGCGCTTAAAAAGGCGTCCGCCGACTCCATGCTTTCGAAAATATCGGTTTTTGGAAGGATATCGGCCACTTCAAACACCTTTTCGATTTGCGGTTGCATATGCACCATCAGCACCTTCCCGCCGTGCCCCTTCAACGCTTTCCTGGCCGCCAACACCACCCGCAAGCCGGCACTGCTGATGAATTCCAGGTTTTTCAGATCGAGCATCAGGACCCGCGTGTAATCATTCAGATAAGGCTCCAGCGCCTCCTGGCATTGCAGATAGGTATTTGAATCCAGCCGTCCCGACAAGGCCGCCAACACTGTTCCTGTATCCCGCTCTTCAAACACTATATTCAAGGCCATGACCCGTTCCCTTTCCTGTCATTATGGTTTTCCATCTATTTTCCGCCGGCGGATATATCACCGAGGTACGAGGGGATCATCATCCCATTGTCACGCGTCAACTGCTCCACGCCGAAATTGATATCCCATTCCCCCTTCGGATTTTTTCCCATCCGTACGATGATTGCAAGCTGTTCGGTCTCGTTGGCCATCTTGAAGGCCACCGGTTCCTTCTGCTGGTTGTACTCCAGCGCCATCATGGTCCATTCCGGCTCATCCAGAATGTCCATTTCCTTCATCACATTATCAAACATACCCTGGGCCTCTTCGGCCGTGGCGTCCTTTATAATCTTGAAATATATGGCCCAATCACCGGCATAATACTCAACCAGTTCGTAATTACAAACCGGATAGGTATCGCCCATCGTGTACTTCACATCGTAAATTCTGTCACCGACCGTCGAGGTGTGCAACAGCCGTCCCTGGATATACCGGTACTCGTTGCCCGCATGTTCCAGCAGCAGGAGCAACCGACGCTGGAAGGCGCGCTTTCGCCTGGTCGCATCCGCCTCGTCCACGCTGCGTTCCCATTGTTCTTTCTCTTCAGAAAAGCGGGCGATCATATGCTCCTGGCGCTGCTGCTGCAGATGCAGGTGCTCGAGTTCTTCCTGCCGCCGCGAGAGTTCCCCGATATCGATAATGGTGCGGTCAATGAAATTGAACAGCAGGCGGGTTTCGCGTCGCGGCTGAATATGCACCATGTAGGTCAGCGTTTCGCCCAGGGCCTTCAACTCGGCTTCGTACCGGCCAGCCGGGACACTGGTCTTGACCCACTCGTCCTGGGTCTTTTTCTCTTTGCCGATGCCCAGGGCGGGAATCGCGATGATGCATTCCACCGGCAGGCTTTGTATGACCAGTTGCCCGAGCCCCTTGTCGTCCTTGTTTTCAATCGCGGTGGCCGGCTCCATGAAAACCTTGAAGGGCATCGCTTCGTATACGTATACCTTTGCCGGTGAAATCCGGCAGGTGTCCTGTTGGGACACATACCCCTCCTTCTTTAAATCAATCACGTACTCGCCGGGGGCGACCCCCTGGATAACCAGTCCGCCCAGCTCCCGGGTGGTTTCCCCCTGCAACGCGTTGTTCAGATAGACACGCACCCCTGGCTCACATTTCACCTGGATGTATCCAGGGACCTCATAGTTCTCCGGTGAAAACACCTCCCCATGCGCGGACATGAAAGTGAGGGCGCCTGTCCACAGCGCCACAATCAGTGCCATCCGCCAATATTCAGCCCCCCGTCCCGGCAGGGCAGGCCTTATTACGGGTCTCTCAAGCGCCATCAGTCCGTTCTACCTTTCCGCCGCCTCCAGGCAGCTTCTTCAAACGGTCGAGTTTACATCAGGAAGAACGAACCCCGCAAGAGGGAACAACAGGTTTTCTGCATATGCACAGACTCCCATCCTCCAGTCCCGCAGCGCAGGCATGCTGTCAACAATGATCTGGTGCTCGGGAGAGGACTCGAACCTCCACGGCCTAAAGCGGCCATCAGGCCCTCAACCTGACGTGTCTGCCATTCCACCACCCGAGCACATCCGGGTGAAAACGGGTGCAACTTACCCCCTGTTTCGGGACTAGGCAAGAGTGAAATTTGCCTTTATCCCGCAAAAATTGCCTCAGGCGTCCTCTTCGACCGGCCGGACCACCTGTTCGCCGGGTGAGCGCGTCGTCACTTCCACGGCGATAATGCAGACATCATCCGCCATCGGTTCGTCGCCGACAAACGCCATCACATCCTTCACCAGACCGTCCACCATGTCCTTCGCTGTACCGTACATATGCCGCCGGATCGACTTCTCCATACGCGCGATACCGAATTCTTCGCGCTCCTTGTTGAAGGCCTCGTACACGCCATCGGTGTAGAACAAAAACACGTCGTCCGGGATCAACCGGCAGTGCCCGCCGGTGAACTCTTCATTCGGGATGGCGCCCAGGGCCGCGCCGCGGGGTTGCGGGCAATTCAGCCGCGAAATGTGCCCCACATGCCGGCGCACATGATAGGGTGACGGATGACCGGCGGTGGAAAAGGTCGCCACCCGCGCCGTGGTGTCCGCCACGAAATAGAAGGCCGAGGCAAACAACGGGTTGGGCACATTTTTTAGAATACCGCAGAACTGCCGGTTCATTTCCGAAAGGAAATGCGGGGCATTGCGGCCCTGCGAGGTCAGGTCCCCGATCAGTGTCCGCAGCATGGACGTGATCAGGGCGCTGCGCGTGCCGTGGCCCATCACATCCGCGATGAAGACGCCCGCGCTGCTGCGTCCGAGCTTGATAATGTTGTAGAAATCACCGCCCAGCGCGGAGGCGGGCTGGTAATAATGGGCGAATTCGAGGTGGAGGCGCCCCTTGATATAGACATCCGGAACGCAGGGATACGGTCGTTCCAGGATCGCGCGCTGGAAATCCCGGGCCAGGTCCAGGTCATGCTGCATCTCGGAGGTCCGCGCGGTCACCGCCTCGCGATAGTCCTGTTCAAAGGCCTCCATCCACTCATCCAACTGCTCCTGCATATTCTCCACCGGGCCGTCCTGCCGTTCCGCCGTGTCCGCCACACGGGAGGTTGGCGTGCGGATAAGCGCATTGCGCAACACCCAGTCCCCCGCCTGCAGGCGGTTGTACAGCGGCGTTAAAAAGTGGGTCTGCTGCTGATTCCGGGCGTACCGGTACAGCCCGAACATGACTACCGCGCTCAAAACACTGAACATACCCGCCACGACTACGCCCCAAACCGGCGCTGCCGCCCGCGGCCCCGCCGCCACCATCCACTGCACCCCGTTCCAGGCCACGTCTCCGCCCAGCGACAATGCCACCACATCATGCCCGGCCACGCTCCCGCTGCCGCGCCGAAGAATGCCCTCCAACGCCGCCCGCTGCTGTATCAACCCCATCAGTATCGCCGGCGCCCCCGCCAGATAGACCGCCTTTTCACCGACAATACTCACACACAAGGTGTCATCCGACGGCATGATCGGCAACGACTTGAACACGTCCACCACGTTCATATCCGCGCGCAATACCGACTCCACCTTGTCCGGCGTGTCTTCCATCATCGTCGCGTATGCCAGGCTTAACTGTCCCTCGTCACTGAAGCCCAGCGAAACCACCCGGTCCACATGTCCCGTCGCTACATCCTGCCACCAGCCGATGTTGTAAAAATCATAATGCTCCGGCTTGGCCGCCGCCGCCAGCAACCGCCCGTCGCCATCCGTCAGGATAAGCTGCCGGAACCGCACATCCGTCGTACACAACTGCCGGAAAAACCGCCCCGCGGGATTGTCCAGCACATCGCGCACAATCAACTCCCGCTCCGAAAAATCGTTCCATCGCGTCTCCGTTTTCATCGTCGCCCGGCGGTAGGCCGCCTCCGACACATCGCCGAACGCGCGCCCGTGCTCTCGCAACAGATTGCGCACGGTCGAAAGCGCCGATATCCCTTTCAGGGTTTCCACCGCCGTCGATGTAATCGTCTCAAATCCCGCTGTGGCGTTTACGCAGATATCACTGACCAACTGACTCCCCGGCCGCATCGCCCACCGCCAGATCAGGAGATTGCCCGTCAGCGCCACCACCCCCACGGAAACACAAACCACCCCCAACCATTGCCGCATGATCCGCTGCAATGCCTCCGGCGAAAACGTTTCCTGATTGTCCTTCTTCATCGCTGCTTCCGGCCGTCCTTTCATTCACCTCGACACACGCATCCATGGCGTCACTCATTAAGCCTATAGCCCCATCCATTAAATGTCCAACCTCTGTTCAAAAAAAGCCGTTACTTCAAACAAGCGTGGCGGGGGGCCGCGTTGAACCCTGAACCCTGCCAGGAGATTATACCCAGCCTGGAAGGCTGCGCGCGAAGCGCGGTAGTTCCGGGTCCCGCGCGCCCATGCAGAGGACGGCGTCTTCCTCCTGTATGATTTGCCGGAGTTTCTCTTTCAGCGCGTCGTAATCAGGCGCATACCCGGCGTTTACTCCGGCGGCGATAAGACGCTCGACAAACCCGGCGGCGGTCAGGGTGCGCGCGGTCGTGCCCCCGGCATAGTAAACCGGCAGGACAAAGAGGTGGTCGGCGGCGCCCATGACGTCATGGAAGGCGGCAGTCAGGTCATCGCACATGGCGCTCAACGGCCCGAACCCATGCGGACGCCATATACCAAGGACCCGGGGATGAACGGTTTGCACGGCACGCCATGAGGCGGTGATTTTGGCCGGGTTGTGCGCGTAATCATCCAAGATGGTTGCGCCACGGGCCTGTCCCACGATTTGCAGACGCCGTTCGATTCCCGGAAAGGTCCTGAGCGCGCCCTGTATCTGCGTGGGCGATACGCCCAGGGAGGTCGCGAGGGCGGCGGCCATAAAGGCGTTGCACGCGTTGTGCCGTCCGAGAAGGGGAACGGTATAGCGCTGGCCGTTCCAGGTGAACCCATGACCCGCCGGATCGTCAAACAGACATTCGGGGGCTTCCAGTTTCTCCGCGAGGGAGGCCTCGCGCGCCAACAGTTGTTTTCTGACCCCCGGACCACAGATGACCGTTCCGGAAACCTGTTGAGCGAACGCCGTGAACAGCCGGGTTGTTTCCTCCAGACTGAAATGATCATGGGAGATGTTGGTGATCACGGCCGTGTGGGGACTGAAGGCCAGGCAGGATTGATCACTTTCATCGGCCTCGAAAACCCACAGGTCGGCGTTTCCGGCGCGCACACTTCCGACACGCCGATCATCCTGCCAGCCCGTCATGCTTCCCCCGTTGACCACAAACGGGTCGAGCCCCGCCTGTTCGAGTATCCAGCCGAGCATTCCGGTGACGGTGGTTTTCCCGGAGGTGCCGGCCACGGCCACGGAGCGATGGGTGCCCAGCATATGCGCCAGCAACGTCGAGCGGTGAATGACGGGCACATGATGCCTTTGCGCGGCGATCAGGTCCGGGTTATCCGCTTCGATGGCGGTGCTGACCACGACCTGGGATGTTTGCGGCGTGATGCCGGACCCGTCCTGCGGGAAAAGCGCGATGCCGCCCCGGGCCAGTTTGTCCAGTGCCTCCACGCGAATGCCCAGGTCAAGATACCGGTCGGAGCCGGTAACGGTGTATCCCCGCCAGGCCGCGGCCTGCGCCAGGGCGCTCATTCCGACACCCGCGATCCCGACAATGTGTACACGTTCATTCATTCTTTTGCCAGGGGCTTTCGGATGCGGGGGCACGGGCGGGCCATTACTCGGTGATGAGCGATTCGCCCATCGCCATGGTCACCATGTCGGCCAGCTCCCGGAAAGAGAACGGCTTCTGCAGGAAATGGATGCGCTTCATCTTCTTGGCCTTGCTGATATGCGGCTGGTCAATGGAAAGTCCGCTCACCAGCACCACCGGCACCTCCGATCCACGCTTATGCAGCCATTCGCACAATTCGAGGCCATTGTATTCGGGCATGCTGAAATCAATGATGATCACGCCGGGGCGCGGGGCGTCGCTCTCCCATTGCTTTTTAAGTTCCTTGCCGCCGGAGAGTTCCTCGACGGTGTGCCCTTCTTCGGCCAGGACCACACAACACATCTCGCGGAAGGTGCTGTCGTCATCCACCACCCAGATCACGCTGGGGGGCGGAGCTTCCTGTTCCACGGACGGTTGGGGGGTGTCGCTGCCCACGCCGACCACGGTTGGCAGGAGCACTTCCACCTTGCGCACGCCGCCGGGCGGAGTGGAGATCATAACGGTTCCGGCCAGCTTGCCGACGATGCCATACACACTGGAAAGCTTAAGCCCAATCTCTTCATCGGGTCCGTAGGCGTCGATTTGCTCCTCGTCATTGACCACCGCGGCATTATCAAGGACCTCAACGCGAATGTAGTCCTGCAGTCCGTCCTCGCCTTCTACTTTTACATTGCCGGTCTTCACGTCTATCTGTCCGCCTTCGGGCAGGCTGTCGAGGGCATTGGTCAGGAGGTTAAATACAATCTGATGGATGGAGCTCTTGGGTGCCATGACGTCCGCCTGCCGGGCGGCGAAGTCGGATTGCATAAGGATCTGTGAAGACATTTGTGAACTCAGCAGCGACATTACGCTGCCGAGGGTATCATGGATATTACAGATGCGTTCCTCCTCGACATCACTGCCGGCGAACGCGAGCAGTTCTTCCGTCAGGCGGCGTCCGCGCTGGGCGGCGTCGGATATTTGGTGCAACGCGGTTTCCGCTTCCGAGGTCAGTTCTTCGCGGTTAAGCACATACGAGGAATAACCCAGAATAATGGAAAGGAGGTTGTTGAAGTGATGGGCCACACCGCTGGAGAGGGTCCCCAGGGAGCTGGTTCGTTCCGATTGCACCAACTGGTCGGTCAGTTCGTTGATACGCTCCGCCATTTCCAACCGTTGGGCCAGGGCATCCCGCAACCGGCGGTACAGGAAGACCATCTTTTTTATGTGCGCTTCCGTCAGCACCGGAACATCTGCCACCGTGGCGAGGATGTCGTCTTTGGACTGGCCTGATTCATCCGCCAGGCGCGCCACTTCATCATCGAATAAATCGCGATGGCGCAATTTACCGGTCCACAGGCAGTACACGATGGAACCTTTCAGGCAAATCGGCAACACAGCCTCCATCAGGCCGAAAGGCATTTGCGGGGTCTGGTCCGTGGCGGAATCCCGGACCCGCTCAAGCAGGGCAATGTCCGCTTCGAGGAGTTCCTGGGTGGCGGATGGGGCCTGCGCAATGATATTCAGAAGCGCGTTCGCTGTTTGGCCGCCCGGGTCATCCGCGCCGACCGCCGCCAATCCAAGGTCGACAAAAAGGGGCTGTGACGAAGTCGCGCCCACTTGCGGTAAAGAAGGTTCCGCCGGACAAAGTTGTTGAATTAACGCATCATACTTGTTTTGGAGTTTCTGCATGTTCGTATCCTCATTTTCAATCACTTTTGCCTGATGAACCAACCTTCATAACACGCCGTCCGGGGGGCTGTCCATCCACGGTCCTAGTCAACAGTGTCGGAATCATCCCAGAAAATTCGATGCATCACCGGTTCGCCCTCGGGGTTACTGCCCGCAATGAGAACGAACCGGATGGCGCGGGTACTTGGGGGCGTCACGCCCTTGATGGTACTCTTCACCCATTTCCCGCCGGTGTCCTGTGTGTAGGACTCGCCGAGTGCTTCTCCAATACGCTGGTCGAGTCCATCCATGAACTCCGCCTTCATAAAGGTAGCGGTTCCCGGGGCAAGCTCCCCCCCGGTTATCATGCACCAGGCCGTCCATGTAAACGGCATCTTTTCGTCCCACGGAATCTGCTGCCATACCCCGTTCCACGAATCGGCAGGAACATTGATTAACAGGGCGCGCGATCCCTTATGCGCCTTTTTCGGACCGTTTTCGTTCCCTTCATCCACGATATAGGCCTCGCCAAAGGCCTCGCCAAAATCTCCCCATACATTCTGATCCTCGGCAGATCCGAATTCGGTTTCAAACCCCGCGTTTAAAATATCTCCGGCGCGCAAGACGCCCGCGAAAGCGACACACAACAGACCCGCTAAACACCACCCGCGCATATTCATCACAACCGTAACCTCCATCAGTACTCTTGTTCCACATTTTCTGGGTTCGACATTTTTTCACGTTGAAGCTGCTGCGCCGCCCGGCGCAAGCGTGAGCGCACATATTGCTGTCGGAAGGCCTCGTCACAATGCAGTCGTGTGTCCCGGTCCAGCAGTTCCAGGGGTATTTCCGCCGTCCCGTTGCCCTCCACAATGACCAGGAGGTTGCTCTTGATTCCCAGGTATTCCCCCCGGCGGATGCGGCCGTTGCCCTGGCGGAGGCGGACCTGCTCCTCTTTGGTGTAGGCGGGATACTGGGCGTCCAACTGGGCCAGCAGGGTATCGCGGTAAACGCGCAACCGCTCGCGGTCTTTATCCGAAAAACCCGGACGGTCGGGAATGGCGATAGGGTGGGCGCTCTCTTCGCCGGCGTCTTCCTGCTCCTGCGCGATCGGCCCACCGTCTTTTGGAAGCGGCGTGGCGGCGTTGTCGTCGCTGGACACATCGGCGGCGGGCGCCATGGCCACCTGCTCATGGCCGTTGTTCCAGTTTTTCAGGAATAAGGCCGCGAGGATAACGACCACCGCGGCCATCGCGCCGATGGCGGTCCATTTAATCAGCGCGGACGTCGAGGCCTGCTGCTGCATATGCGTTTTCCCGATCAGCCAGTTGTATCCGCATTGGGGGCAGATGACCGATTCCGGGTCTACCGCGCCACCACAGTGCGGACAGTCCTTTTTGGGCCGCGCCGCGCCGGCGTGGTAACTCAGGTTAAACCCGCGTTCCCGGTCCGCTTCGCGCAACTCCTCCGCATTCATAATCAGTTTGCCACACGCCGGACATTCCACCGAGGGAAGGCCCTGTTTCCGGGCATCCAGTTTCATGGTGTATCCGCAAAAGCTACACTGGACTTCTTTCTCTTCCATCAAATCAGCCCTTTTTTCTGTTTCGCGCCGATTACTCCCCGGCGTTCTTTTCTTATTTGAGCCAACAAGCTAAGCCTATTTGCTCTTCTACTCAAGCAATAAACACGGCAAACACCCCCCTTTTCCAAGTTAATGTGTATTTATCCGCCATTTCACGTTGAAAAAGTCCGCCGCATGTTGCATAGAAAGCTGTGAATAAGGATTAAGCCATGTATAGATTGATTTTTCAGGAAGGCCCATTTAAGGGAAAGCGTCTGACCGTGCAGCAGGGCACGGTCGTGATCGGACGTGATCCCGACAGCCATATCCACATTCCTGACGACAAAATTTCCTGGCGGCACGCTGCCATTGAACTGAGGGAAGACGGAAGTGTCTACATTCGCGACATGGGATCGCTGAATAGAATCATCGTTAACGGCCAGGATGTCCGGGAAGCGCGCCTTTCCAATGCGGACCGCATCACCATTGGCAACACCACCTTCACCTATCAGAAGCTGCAGGCCGTTGTGAGCGAACAGGCCCGCAAGGTCAGCTATGTTCAGCGCGTCACGTTTACCGCCGTCATCACCATCCTCGTCTTGCAGGGCATTTTCCTGCTAGCCCTCTCGCTCTGGCGGTTCGGCGCCATCAGCGGCAACGCCCTGCTGCCCGGCGGGGAAATCGACACCAATCTTGTGGCCCTGATTGTCAGACGATCCGCGGAGCCCGCCCCCACGCCGGAATCTGTTGTGAAAACACCGGAAGAGCCAACACCAACACCGACACCGGAACCGACAACCGCGCCCGCAACACCGCCGCCGCAACAACAGGCCGCCCCCACGCCGGAACCTATTCCGGTGATTCCAGACATCCCCATTGTACGAAGCACGCCTGCTGTTAAAGAACCAGGCGTCTCTCCCACACCCGCGCCGACACCGGAAGCGCCCGTGACCACCCCCCGTCCCGCCCCGGCCTCAACGCCCGCGAAGGAACAGGTTGCCAACATCGACCTTCCGGGTACGCCGCCTGATATGCCGAATGTCGAGGACGACCCCCTCATGGAAATCGCGCGCGAAATGATGGAAGAGGCGCTGATTGAGATCGGTCGGCACAACTACGTGCAGGCCGATCAACAGCTTGAGAGGGTCCAGATTGTCTGTCCGGACTATTTCCCCGCGTACGCCGAACGCGCCAAATTATATGAAAAGCGCGCCATGTTGACCGAAGCCGGTGAAGAATGGGGTCAGCTCCTGCGCCGCGCCGCGGGCACTACCTGGCACGCCTATGCCGCCAACGAACGCGCCCGCGTGGCCCGCGCGGAGATGTTGAAGAACACGATCAAACCTCCTGTGGTCAACAAAGCCAATGAAAAGACGCCATCGGGGAAACTGCCCGAAAACATACGAATCGACGGGGTCAAACGGCAGACCTTTGAAAAGACACGCGAGTATGACGAAATGCGCATCCTGACCATTACCGTCCGGCAGAATATCGGCGCCATGAACATCCAGGGCGAGGATGTGCAGGTTAAGGTCTATTTCTATGATCGTATCCGCGGCACCGGCATGGTTACGCCCACCCAGGTGGTGGTTCCCGACGAATCGATGACCTTTGACGGGTTGTGGCCGCCCGACGAACGCCGCACCGCCACCGCCGCCTATATCGTCCCCACCGATTTCCGGCGCATGGAAAAAGAACAGTTTGGAGAGGCCCGCTCCTACTTTGGTTACGTCGTCGAGGTTTACTACGAAGGCATCCTCCAGGATCGCGCCGCCCGGCCCAAGACGCTGCTCGACCTGTAAGACGGGGCGGGGGTCGGAGGTCGTCGGAGGTCGGAGGTCGGAGGTCGGTCAGGTCGGAGGTCGGTAGTCGGAGGTCGGTGACCGGCAGCTCCGCAGGGGATAGGCGATGGGCGTTGAGGAAGCCCTTCAGGCTTCAATCCATCTTCCTCCCAACCCAGGGCAAGCGAAGCGCCGCTCCGGGTTGGGAAACGGATTGATCAGCCCCCGGGCGCTGCCCGAGGCTCCGGTGAGGTCGCCCCGTTGGGGCCTTCTGGCGCTGTTTTTGGCCGGAAAATGGCTGTTCGGTACGTTTTATCCGTGCTTATCCGCGTTCATCCGTGGCTTAGAAAATGGTTTTTTGAGTCGTGACAAATTTTTTTATTCCACGGCCTCCGGCCACGGGGTCCAGCAGAGCCCTACGGCGCCGATGGTGATGTCCGACTTGCGGGGGCGCACTTCGGTTTTTTCCACTTCGACGGCCCCCGGTTCAAACTGCGTCTGCAAGGTGGCCAGCTCTTCTTCAAATTGGACTTCCATGTCCGCCAACCGCTGCCGGGAAAGCTCAAGGGTCTCCTTCGCCCGTTCCACATCGGCGGTTTCCTTGCCGATTTTACCGGCGTTTTTCATGGTGGAGGCCGCGCGGCCGACATTGCCCGCGGAAACGACGCGTCGGCCGGTCAGGGCACCGAGCAATGTGGCGCCCAGGCCGACGAGTGTGGATAGTTTCACAGTGGAGGCCTGCGCCTCTTCGCGGTGCAGTTTTTCTTCCGCGCGCCGGACGCGGTCGGTCAGGGTCTGCAGTTTGGCGGTGTATTTGGTTTTGATCTTCCCCATCTGTATGTCGCGGCGTTCGCGAAGCTCCTGCGCGAGGCGCGCGCGGAAGTCGCCTTCCGTTTCCCCGGGGGATGAGGTCAGTTTGTATTCAGGACAGGTAAACAGGGGAAGGGTCAGGTGCTGATAGGCGTGAGCCTTGAGGGTCTTTTGCCACTGGGACACGCCCTTTTTGCGGATGGCCGCCGGGGGGACCTCGGTGAACCGGCCGCCCGGTTGCGGCTGTTGTTCCAGGGCGTCCTTGAGGTCGCCTTCGATACGGGCCGCCTCCCAGTCCACAAAGCCGTCCACGCCAACCGGCGCAATCAGTGACCGGGTGGTCCAGGTATCCACCTTGGCCCGGGCATGGACAAAATGCAGCTTAAGCACGCCGATGACGTTGGGACGGTAGACCAGGGCGCCCAGCGGATTGAACGGACGGATAAAATACTCCGGGATTTCGGGCGGCAAAACGGGACGTGTGGACGGGCGGAGCGGGGCGGCAGCGGCCGGTACGGCGGGCGATGCGGCGGGCGGCGGGGAGACCGACGGGGTTTTCAGCGCGGACACGGCAGGCACCGCGGGCGCGGCGGACGTTACCGGCGGTGGCGCGCCGTGCGCGGTCATCGCCTGTTTGATCTGCGGCAGGGTCATGGGCCCGCACAGGTAGCTCAGGGCCCAGCGGGTCTGAAAAATGACCGGCGCTTCATCGTGCACGTTGCGCATCAGGAACACCCGCTTGCCCAGGCCGCCCAGCAGACGTTCCATCGCGCCGCGGTCGAACCCGGCGCCGACGCCGGAGGCGGCGCTTTCGAGGCCTTCAATGACCCGCATCTTGTCGCGCTCGGTTTGGAGGCGACCGATCCACCAGGTGCCCGCGTTGGAGAGGCCTTTGTAGTCCAGGTCCACCGGATTCTGGGTAGACAGCAGGACCCCGACGCCGAAGGCGCGGGCCTGCTTAAGCAGCGTGAGCATGGGGGTTTTGGAGGGCGGGTTGGCGTTGGGCGGGAAGTAGCCGAAGATTTCATCCATATAGAGCAGCGCGCGCAGACTGCCGGTGCCGGATTGGGTACGCACCCAGGCCAGCACTTCATTGAGCAGGATCGTTACAAAAAACATGCGTTCGGCGTCGGAGAGATGGGCGATGGACAGGATGGCCAGTCGCGGTTTTCCCTGCGGGGTGAAGAGGAGGCGCTGCACATCCAGCGGCTCGCCCTGCATCCAGGCGGAGAAGCCGGGCGATGCGATCAGGTTGTTGAGCGCCATGGCCAATCCGAAGCGGTCTTTGGCGGGATAGAAGGATTCGAGGTCAAAGACCCCGACCTTGGCAAAGGGCGGGTTCTGAACTTCATTGATCAGGGCGGCGATATCCAGGTCGCGACCGGCCCGCCAGGCGTGATCAAGGATATTGGAGAGCAGGATGTGTTCGCGGCTCTGCACGGGGTCGGCATGGATACCGGCCAGGCCCAGCAGGCCGGAGACCGCGGACATGATCCGGTCGCGCAAGGCGGTCGCGTCCCGGACGAATTCCACCGGGGGCGCGTTGAACGACCGCAGTATCTGCAAGGGGCGCCCCGCCGCGTTGCCCGGCGTATAGATGGCCACCTCGGCGGCATCCCGCAGACGTTGAATGCGCGCGCCGTCCTGTCCCCACTCCGCAAGCCCCCGCTTCCACGTTTCAGCCGTCTTCACCGCGAATTCATCGGGCGTCATGCCCTTGCGCGCCGCTTCGTTCACGTCGACCCATGGACGAAAGTCGGACGGCGCCAGTTCCGGAAACGCGAGCAAAAGGTTGCCCAGGTCCCCCTTCGGGTCGATGGCGATAGCGGGGATGCCGTCGATGGCTGCCTCTTCGAGCAGCGAGAGTGCCAGGCCGGTTTTCCCGCTGCCGGTCATACCCAGGATCACGCCATGGGTGGTCAGGTCCCGCGCGTCATACAACAGGAGGTTGTCCGTACGCTGCCCGTCCTCGATGTCGAATTCCTTGCCCAGGTAGAATGCGCCCAACTTTTCAAAATCCTGCATGTCCGTCGCTCCTTTCGCCCACCAAAATGGGCCGCATGGGCCGTTGTTTATGTTCCCATCGCGTCCCTGGTAATGCCCGCCGTATTCAAAGTGCCCCAATCCACGTGGGGTTTACGCAAATCCGGATGCCTCATAATGGCCATGAAGGCCTCATGTTCGGGATGCCCCGCCAGATGCACTGCCCGCTGCCAGAATTCCTCGTCCGTATAGGTTCCCCAGTTCTCGATCTGCTGCAAAAAGGTTTCCGCCCCCCATTTTTCGCATAAATTGGCAAAATCGACCACTTCGCGGTAATTATTCTGCTGAATGACGAATTTCAGCAAAAAATGGAACGGATTTTGCATTTTTTTGCGTTCTTTGGCCAAAAAATCGATATTTTTGCACAATTTTTCCCATTTTCCGGGAAATCTGTTGATATGATAGGTCTTTTTGGTGGCCGCATCGATCGAAATATTGATAATTCGGATCAAATCGTGTATTTTTTGCATCGAACGCCACATTTTCGGGGTTAAAAGCAGTCCATTGGTCTCAATACTGACGATTTCGAGCCTTGGATAGTCCTTCGGATTCATGGTTTGGAGCATTTCGCGTGTAAAAGGGCTGGCGAAGGGGTCTCCCTGGAGGGACGTATCGTATTCTTTGACGTAGGTAAGGATTTTTCGCAATTGTTCTTCGACGATTTTATAGCCGTTGTATTCGTCCTCGGAAATCTGGTGCGAGGCGTCGCGGCAGGAGGGGCAGGCCAGGTTGCAGCGTCCGTCGTGTCCGTCGGAAAGGCGTTCGATGGCCGTAAGGGGCAGCTTGGTCTGGCCCGTACGCACGAATTCCCGGTGGTGCGGCGGCAGTTCATCGAGGGTGGGCGAACGGGAGATCATGTAGCAGCTTTTGGGGCAGAAGCGGTACGACCCGTCGATGATTGAGGCCCGGAGTTCCTGGATTTCCGCTGAATTCCATATTTCCTCGATGGGCTGTTCCATGATGTTGCCTGTCACCACCGGACTGAAACAGCAGGGCACAACCCGTCCGATCGGATACCGATAGATCAGTATCGTATTAAACGGCAACTGACAATAATGCTGCTCTTTTTCCATCTTCAATGCTTTCTTGCTGCGACATTTTACACACGTCAATTCCCGAGCATCTCGCGGGCGTGTTCGAGTGTAACGCTGGTGAGATCCCGTCCGCCAAGCATGCGGGCCACCTCTTCCACGCGCCCTTCGCCCTCCAGCGCGCTGACTTGCGTGAAGGTTCGTCCGGCCTTGACATACTTTTCCACCGCGTAGTGCGACGTCCCAAATACCGCCACCTGGGGCAGATGGGTAATACAAATGACCTGGTGGGAGGCCGCGACATCTTTTAATTTTTGTCCGACCGCGCTCCCGATTTCCCCCCCGACATTCGCGTCAATTTCGTCGAAGACCAGCACCGGCACCCGGTCGTGGGCGGCCAGGACGGTTTTGATGGCCAGCATGACCCGCGAAATCTCCCCGCTCGAAGCAATCACACGCAATGGTTTGGCCTCCTCGCCGACATTCGGGGCGAAGATGTAGTCCACCTCGTCCGCGCCGCTGCGTGCGGGCGGTTTTTCCTCAAAGGCCACTTCAAACGTGCCATTGCGCAACCCCAGCGCTTTCAGTTCCTTTTTGATGGCGGACGCCAGTTTCGCGGCCGCCGCCTGGCGCTTCCTGCGCAGGTCGCCCGCCACTTCGTTGAACCGGCCGAGGGCCTTTTCGATGTCGGCGGCAAGCTGAGCCAACCGTTCTTCGCGCGATTCCAGGTCGCCCAGCGCCTGTTGCGCCTCTTCGAGCGTCCGCAGGACATCCTCTACACCGGGACCGTACTTTCGTTTCATCCGATGGTAGATCGAAAGGCGGTTGTCCAGCCACTCCAGGCGTTCGGGACTGCTCTCGATGTCCTCGCAGGAACGCCGGATATCGATATCCAGTTCCTGCAGCGAGCGCACAAGCTGGTCCATCTCCTCCAACCAGGCGGTCCCGTTGGGAAACAGGCGGGACAATTCCTCAAGCGCCGGGCGCGCGTTGACCAGGCCATCGAACACCGCGTGGTCGCCATCCACCAGGTTCCACAACACGCCGGAGGCCAGCTCCTGGATCCGCTGCGCGTTCCCGAGAACCTCATGTTCCTTCTGGACCTCCTCCTCCTCGCCCGGCACGAGCGCCGCGTCGGAAATTTCCTTTACCTTGAACTGCAAGCGGTCGAGCTGTTCCGCGACATTCTCGCCGCCGCCGAGTAACGCGTCACGTTGTTGGCACAGGCCGCTCCATTGGTTGAAGGCCGTTTCGCACTGTTGCCGTTCACGGGCGAGGTGCCCGAAGGCGTCCAGGATATCCCGCTGGCACTCCTGGTGCAACAGGGACTGGTGGTCATGCGGTCCGTGCATATCCACCAGGGCGTCACCGATATGTTTCAGCGCCTGGGCGGTGACCGGACAATCATTCACCACGTTTTGGTTGGGGCCGGAGGCCTTGATGATGCGCCGGATGACCAACTCTCCGTCCTCGCAGGGCTCGACGCCGTACTCCTCCAGGATCGCGTCGATCTCCGTGGAATCCTCCAGGTAAAAGAGCGCCTCCGCCCCGCAGGCATCCTCGCCGGCCCGGACCAGGCCCTTGTCCGCGCGACCGCCCATCAACAGCCCGAGCGCGCCCATCAGGATCGACTTGCCCGCGCCCGTTTCCCCGGTAATGATATTCAATCCGGGTTTGAACTCGACCCGGATTTGCTCAACCAATGCCAGATTTTTTATTCTCAGCGTCATTAACATCGCTGTCAACTCCCTGTTTGTCAGGTTGTCGGAATACCAAGTCCCCGCCGCAACCTCAAGCAAAATGGCGAACGCACCCCGTTTTTCATTTGTCGGCCTGCCGTTTCCCTGTTACCTTTCTTCGCAGGCAGGACGAACTATGAAGCAATAAGGTCTCAACAGAATTCCGGCAAGGAGAACAGTCATGGATTATGAACGGCTTTTCAAGTACCTGGTGGTGGACGAGGATGCGGATCACCCATCCAAAAGCGGAGAGATGATCAATAACCTGATCCGCGCCATCCGGGATCGCGGTTTTATCGTAAAAACGGTAACCAGCGGGCTGGACGCCAAACTGGCCATTCAACAGGACGTGGCGTACGGCTGCATCCTCATCGACTGGGACATGGACAACTCCGAGTTCAGTACCGAGCACCTGGTGGATTACATTCGCGACCGCGGCCTGGAGGCGCCCATCTTCATCATCAAGGAGCGACATCAAATCGAAACCATGAACAGCGATTTCCTTTCAAAAATTCGCGGATTCATTGTTCCGCATGAGGACACCCCGGAATTCATCGCCAAGTATGTTGCCCGGGGATATCGTGAATACGTCGAGGGGCTGAAAACGCCGTTCTTCGGCGGCATGATCGATTATGTGGAGGCCGGCAACGAAATGTGGCTGGCGCCCGGACATAACGGCGGCATGTTTTATCACAAGAGCCCCATCGGCCGCATCTTCTTCGATTATCTGGGCGAGAATTTCTGGCGGGCGGATTTCAATTTCGTCCCCGACCTTGGAGGCATTTTCGACCATTCCGGGGCGTACCTGAAAGCCGAACAGGATGCCGCCAAAATTTTCAATGCCGAGCGCACCTATTTTGTGCTCAACGGCACCAGCACCTCCAATAAAATGGTGAACGGCGCCCTGGTCACCCCCGGCGACCTCGTATTGTTCGATCGCAATAATCACAAATCACACCACCATTCAGCGTTGATTACCAATGGAGGCATTCCTGTTTATCTTCCCGACGACCGCAATGCATTCGGCATGGTCGGCCCGATCGATTATTACGCCTTGGATGAAGATAAAATCCGTGATGCGATTAAGCGCAATCCCCTGATAAAAGATCCGGACCGATGGAAAAAAGAACGTCCATTCCGTGTCGCTATCCTGGAGAACTGCACCTACGACGGCACCATTTACAACGTAAAGACCATCATCGAGAAGATCGGGCACCTGTGCGACTATATCTTCTTTGATGAAGCCTGGGGCGGGTTCATGCGCTTTCATCCGATTTTTAAAAACCGGTACGCCATGGGGCTTGAAGAGCTGAAACCGGAAGATCCCGGCATCTTTGTCACGCAATCCACGCACAAGCAGTTGGCCGGCATGTCGCAAGCCTCCCAGATTCATGTCAAGGATACCCACATTAAAGGTCAGACCCGCCGCGTGAATCACAAGCGACTCAATGAAGTGTACATGATGCACATGTCCACCTCCCCCTTCTATCCCATGTTTGCTTCGCTGGATGTCGGCGCACAGATGATGAAAGGACGTAACGGCGAGTTTCTCTGGGATGAAGCCATCAAGCTTTCTATTGATCTGCGCAAAAAAATCCGCCGCTTAATGGCCGAATACAACGACAAAGAAGGCGAGGAACACAAACGCTGGTTTTTTGACCCGTTTGTTCCGGATGTGGTCAGTGTTTGTGATTCAAAACACACCGAGGATTTTGAAAGCAAACGTTGGGAAGATGTACCCACCGACATCCTCGCGAAAGAACAGCAATGCTGGCTCTTCAAGGAAGGCGCCACCTGGCATAGTTACACCAAAATCAAAGGCGATTACGCCATGATTGATCCGAACAAAATGCTGCTTTTGACTCCGGGGATAGACCGCAAGACCGGGAAGTACATGGATTGGGGCGTGCCCGGACCCGTCCTGGGCGCCTACATGCGTGAACGCGGCATTGTCCCGGAGAAAACCGACTTCAATCTGATCCTGTTCTTAATCACGCCCGCCCTGGAAAGCTGCAAGGCGGGTACGCTTTTGGCTGAACTGGTGGACTTCAAAAACCATTTCGACAACAACGACCTGATGGATGAAGTGCTCCCCGGCCTGGTCAAGGAATTCCCTGAAGTATACAAGAGAAAAGGCCTGCGCGATATCTGCATTGACATCCATAACGTGTTCAAGGCGCATGACGCGTCGCGTCTGCAGCGCGAACAGTTCCAGGCGGATCACTTCCCGGAAATGGCCATGACGCCCCAGGAGGCCTTCAACGAACTCATGCGCAACAACGTCGACTACGTGCCCATTGATGAAGTCAAGGGCCGCATCGCCGCCACCATGGCCCTGGTCTATCCCCCGGGCATCGGCGTAATCATGCCGGGCGAACGCTATGACGACCGTGCCCAGGTGCAAATCGACTACTTCAAAATGTTTGAAGACACCAACAGCCTGTTTCCCGGATTCGAAAACGAAATACAGGGCGCCTATCCCGAAAAACAAAGCGACGGACGCGTCAAGTACTTCACCTACGTGGTGAAAGAATGAGGCGCGGGGTCCGACAGCATACATGACAAAGGCTCCCCATACCGCGTCGGAATCCGAACACGGATTTCCCGCGCGCCTGCTGGTCAAGTTGATCGTGTACCTGACCCTCATGGCCATTCCCCTGACGATCGCGGTCAAGTACCAGTACCTGCCCAGCGACGACGCCCTGCGGCACGCGGCCAAGGCGGTTTCCGGCAAGGACTGGTCGGAGATACTCATTCTTCGCGAGGATGTAACGATGGATCAGCACCCCGGCTGGCACCGCCTGCTGGGGGCGGTCCACCACCGGACCGGCGTCGACGCCGCCTGCCTGGTGGTCTTTGCCTACATGGGGCTCTTCATCATCTTCACCATGGTCCCCGTGCCGTGGCTGAAGCGTCCGGAGGCCTGGATCGCCTCGCTGCTGATATTCACGGTCATCCAGCCGGAAAACTTTATTTTCCGGATCATGCGCGGACGGCCCTACCTGTACACGTCGGCCGTGCTGATGATCATCCTCCTGCTGTGGCGACTGAAAAAGGCCCCGCACATCCCGCGCCTTGTCGCGACCGTGCTGCTGATCGGTTCCGCGGTCTATATCCATGGCGGATGGTACCTGCTGCTGCTCATCCCGCTGACCTTCGCCTTCGCCCAGGAATACAAAAAGGCGGCGTACCTTTGCGGATGCTGGCTGGCCGGCAGCCTGGCCGGCGCGCTGTGCACCGGCCACCCCTGGACCTACCTCTCGCAACAACTGCACCACGCCGTGCTGGCCTTCGCCTCCAGCGGGGTCCAGCGCCAACTCGTCGGCGAATTCCAGCCGCTGATCAACCGCTGGCCGTTTATCGTCCTGCTGTTCATGGTCTTTCTCCTGCACAAAAATGTCTATGGCGCCTGGCCGGAAAAGCCGCACCGCGACCCGTTGTTCATCCTGTCGCTGCTGGGCTGGATACTGGGATTGCACGTCTACCGCTTCTGGGCGGACTGGGGCCTGCCCGCATTCCTGCTGTGGATGTCGCTCCAATTCCAGGACATGCTGTCCATCTATATCCCGCGCCACTCCCTGCTGCGCCTTTCCTGCGCAACCGTCCTGTGCGCGGGACTCTACCTGGCGACCACCAGCGACCGCCAGGGATGCTGGAGCACCCAGAAAATCGCCTATCCCTCAACCCCCCCCGGCCTGCCGGGGGACCACGATCCGGACTCCTGGATGCCGGGGGATGGCGGCATGGTCTATTCCGACAGCATGAACGTCTTTTACGATTGGTTCTACGAAAACCCGCATGCCTCGTGGCGCTACGTCCTGGCCTATGAACCCGGCATTATGACACCGGAGAACCTTAAAATCTACCGCGACATCCAATACTACTACAGCGACCCCCGGGCCTTCGCCCCCTGGGTGGAAAAAATGCGCCCCGAAGACCGCCTCGTGACCCGCGCGCTGGTCAAACCCGAGATTCCGGAACTCGAATGGCGCCATGTCGGCTACCGGCGCTGGGTCGGCCGCCTCCCGCAAC
>RZZM01000773.1 GCA_009929845.1 Spartobacteria bacterium | reverse complement strand
GCGCGATGCCGTTGCCCAACACCGGCGGGTGGGATATCTTCCAGACCATCGTCCTTGAAGATGTCTGGCTGACTTCTGGCGCGCACATGTTAAAATGGGAGGCAAGAACGCATTATTTCTATGTGGACGGTCTGGATGTCGGGCACCCCGGCACGGTGGCGGGCGAGACCAGGGAAGCCTTCAGCGGCGTGACGCCGTCGATTCCCTGTCGCATGGAGGCCGAGGAGTTTGACAAGGGCGGGCCGGGCATTGCTTATCGCGATACGACAGCGGGCAACGCGGGGGGCGCGTGCCGCACGAATGATCATGTGGATATATACACTACCGAAGATGTAGACGGCGGATGCCGTGTGTACATGAACGCGGACGGTGAATGGTTGGAGTATTCTCTAAATGCGGAAACAGAGGGAACCTATGATATAGCGTTGCGCATTGCTACGCCGTATGACAACCGGGCCTTGAGCGTCTGGGTGGATGGCGTAAATATAAACGGGACCAATGTCCTGCCCAATACCGGCGGGTGGGATATCTTCCAGCATGTGGTCATTCCCGATGTTGTATTGTCGGAGGGAACGCATGTAATTCGTGTGGCCGCCGAAACCCATTACTTTTATATCAATTATATTGAAATCGGTGATGTCACTTTGCTGAGCGGGCCCCTGGGAGGTACGCCCTGGGTGGTTCCCGGCCATATAGAAGCGGAAGATTTTGACGTGGATGGTCCGGGACGTTCCTATCTGGATACCACACCTGGTAATGCGGGCGGTGTTTACCGCCCGGATGTTCATGTGGATATCTATACAATGACCGATGGTTCGGGCGGATATCGCGTGTATGCCAATGCGGCCAATGAATGGGCCGGGTATACCATTTCCGTGCCTGCGGATGGGCTGTACGATATCGCGTTGCGGGTGGCGACGCCCTATGACAACCGTCAGGTGGCGATATCCATAGACGATACGGATGTAAGCGGCGCGATGCCGTTGCCCAACACCGGCGGGTGGGATATCTTCCAGACCATCGTCCTTGAAGATGTCTGGCTGACT
>RZZM01000042.1 GCA_009929845.1 Spartobacteria bacterium | reverse complement strand
TTTTTTCGGCATTTTCGGCGCGACACATGCGCGGCTCATCGTGCGCGGCAGGCTAAAGCCTGAACAACGAACGGGCAGGCTAAAGCCTGGACAACGAACGGTGAAACCTGAAACGTGCAACCTGCAACCACCGCCCGCCGACACCTTGGTGTCACTTTATCTTCCACGAGGTAAGGAGTTCTGATCTTATCCAACGCGCCTGCGGTGCATCGGGCTCTACAGAGTAGCCGCCCTCCAAGTATATTGCGCAACAAGTAATCCTGGAGGGCGAGATTCCCATCGAGCCGGCCTGTACCCGTGCCCCGTCTACCCCCAAAGAACCCGCGGTGCCCCGGGCCCTCCGAATCCCTGTGTCACTTTACATTCCATGAGGTAAGGCTTGTGGCGCTTCGCTTGCTCTGGGTTCTACGGTGATGTCGGGCCTTCAGCCCGCCCATCCTCGCGGAGCAGCCTCCGGCTTGATCGGCGAGAAAAAGAGTGCGATTATGATCAGCGAACTCGGGATTACCTGCGAAAATGGCTAAAAAAATGGCCATTTGAATACCCGATTGAAATAAACATCATGATTATCTTGCAAAATGATGCGGCCTGGTAGAGACTACGGAAAACTGAATATTTTGCTTCGTACGCATAGTCCTGAAGATACAACAGCGACATTGAGGCGCGAGCCTCAGGTAGATCAGGGTAGTGTAGTACGGGGCGCTCCTTCGGGAGCGCCATCCCGTACGCATATCCCATCTACCGCCCGTCGCTGGGTGTATCTTGGGTGATGTTGTGCTGGATGGTGGCTCCCTTTTTTTTGGGGAAAAGGCAACCTGGCTTCATCATCGGAAAGGCCATTGTTGTTACGCATAATGGAATCACGTATAGCGAAAAATCTTAACGGAGGTGCAAAATGACGCGCATAAATCAAAGGTGTGTCGGTTCCACAACAATGTGGGCTGTATTGCTTTTTTCATGTGTCTGTTTGTTGGGCGGTTTGTTGCTCAAGTCATACAGTGATAAGGAAACAGGCCATGGAAAAGGTGTGGTCCCGATTGATCAATACAAGCAAATGATTTCTCATTGCGTAGAGGATATTGTCGATTTGACTGATTGGTTCGAAAAGCAGGTCTGGTATACGATGGCGGTACTTCCCCCGTCGCCGGATTTAATTCTTATGCAGTCAGGATACCCGTCAGTGCTTCCGTTTAAGGCCAGTTCTTTTCCTGCCAAGTTCAATGAAGGGTTGGTAGCACACATTGAATACAGCGTGCCCGTATATCCTATAACGGTTATCAGAGACCCGCTGACTCTGGAAATCGCTTTCTTTAACGCCAATGGGAAGGAATTCTATTCGATGAAACCAGAGGGAGGATATGACCCTTTAGAATTCCTGAAGAACTGGAAACCTACCTTATATGGAGGAGCTTTTCCAACGGACTGGATTAGGTATCAAGAATCAATATATAATCCTTCGCGTATTCAGGTCACGAGTAAACTCATATCTTTTAATTCTGTTGAACACTACTTGTATGCGAAATATGCCACTTCTTGCGCAACTTCATTGGACACCGAACAGGTATATGAAAGCACAAGTCTGATGCGGGCAGGCTCGTCGTATTCTAATGGACACTGGATTAGTGCCGTATGGGATAATAACGAGGAAGCGAGCAACCTTTGCCTGACTGTACACTTAATTAGCGGCGATACAAATAGCATAGACATTTTTGCCTGTACGAATCTGCATACACCACAGTGGGTTCTGGCTGTGACAAATCTGGCATCTGTTGCTTCAAACACAATTCCATGGGTTGACACAAATATGACTGAGTATACGCGACGATATTATTGGGCTGCAAAATGCACTGATTCTGATGGAGATGCATTGAGCGATGCTTTTGAGCATCTCATTTTTGGGACAAGTGAATATTGCGAAGATACAGACGGTGATGCATTGCCGGATAATATTGATGCCTACCCATGCAACTACGATACCAACACCTTGTCATTTATAATTACAAATCCAACAAACGGGATGGTCCTTCCATGAGATTCAAACACCTGATCATATCAGTCAGTATTCTTTCTTTCTGCCATGTAGCATTCGGACAGGAGAAGCGCTTTATTCCGCTGACACCCACGGAGTGCGATTATACCACGGAATCCATTATTGCTTCCGGGCAGCGGGGTGGCGATCTGCTGGCATGTGGCACTAATTTCACATATAGCGACAACAAGGCCATGGGTCTTGCTATGGAATTATGGAATGCTCATCAGTGGGATGAAAGTGCTTCATTACTGAAAGGTATTTATCAACAAAATCCTGAAAGTTCCTGGGCGGCAGAAGCGGAAATGCATATGGGATGCTTTAATTTTTTCAGCGGAAACTATGACGAAGCAGAAGATTGTTTTCTATCTGTTTTAGAGAAACATGGAAAACATGCATTACTCGTCAAGAAGGTCCTTCATTATCTACCGCAACTCTATGCAGAAAGCGGCCGGGTGAATGCCGCCATGGATTCATTGGAATATCTGGCTAACCTTGATCTTACCTGGGAGGAACGGCAGCATGTACAGAACTGGCAGCGGCGTCTTAGTGGCCTTCGCCTTGAGCAGGCAAATGGCATGCGTTGCGGGACCAAAGCCCTTTCAGTTGTTAAATATTGCATTGATCACCCCGAAGCAGACTCGTTGCGAAATGTTTCCCTCAGGAGTATCCTGTTGTACTCTCCATTTGCAGTTAAAGTATCGGATAATCCACTCGGCTACTCCATTCAGGATCTATGTTCTTTTGGCAACGGTATAGCAACTGAATGGTCTTATGATGAATTGTGTAAATACGCATCACTAACTTCACCGATTTTGGTATATTGTGATCCCCCATCAGAAGCTGCACTATATACTCGTTTCCCACCTTGTTTACGCGCCACAAACAGTATTCAGGAAAGTGGACATTTTGTGGTCGTTCGCAAGGCCGACAGTCAATCCATTGAATACCTTGATCCAGACCAGGGAATTAAGCGCATTACTTCGCATGCTTTTCAATATCGATGGAAAGGTATTGTATTGCTATTTGGCGATCAGATTATGAACAATGCCCATCCCTTTATTCACAATGAAAAGCTATCTGAATTACGTGGTGGATGTTGCGGGTTTCCACCCCCTGCTCTTGTCAATGGTGTTTCACCGGCTGTTTATACAGGGCCGGTTGCACCTAATACTCCGGGCTCTCCAGTAAATGGGCCGGTTCAACCACAGAGTGCGGCATGTCCATCATACATGTTTGGCTTAGCCAACTGTAATCTTCTGCTTATAGATACACCTATAGCCTTACCACCCTGTATTGGGCCAAATCCTGCCCTTCAACTGTGTTACAACCGTATAGAAACAGAAAAACTGTCATCATCGTCCAATTTGAATTACAGAGTTTTCGGCAACAAATGGAGTTTTAATTATGGTGCATACATTACCGAAATGCCCTCAGATTCTGCCATTCTGGTTACTCGAGGTGATGGTGAAATTGTAAGTTTCGAAAATTGCCCCGGTTATCCTGCACACAACCCTCAGATTCGTGACACACTGTCTTGTTCAAACAATTATTACTATTTCCATTCTGCCAGAGATAATATGACCTATTGCTTCTATAGCAATACACTCAATTTTCAATTATTGGCCAGTATTCAGGATAGATATGGCAATGAATTGTCGCTGACCTACAACGGCCAGGGGCAGTTGTGTCAAATTCAGGATGCCGTTAGTCGGTCGTTTACCTTTACCTATGATACCAATGGATGTGTAGAACGAGTGACAGATGATATTGGTCGTTATTGCCGGTTTGAATATGAAAATGGTGATTTAATACTGATTCAAGATAAGGCAGGTTATATAACCACCATGGAATATGATAGTGAACATTGGCTTACCGGCCTTTACTATCCAAACGCTGCCTTTTACACCTTTGATTATGCGACAGGCGATGAACTACCGCTTCCATACAGTGATCCCCGCTATGAACGTGATGGTTATCCCGCTTTCCGTATTCAGGTGACCGATCAGGATAACCATGTACAGGAATACTTCTACCATGCGGTTCAACCGGAAGGCCCGGCAACAGTCCGTGACCGCTGTGGAAATGAATGGTGCTATGCATTTGAACCATATCTTGATATAGCTCCAGTCTATCAGGTAAGTGTAAATGCGAAGCCCGGTACTGTAAATTTTGGTGAAGATATGGAGGGATATGTTGGTGGTACACAGTGGAAACAGCGCAGTTATAATGGCTATGGCAATCTGGTTCAGGAAGATTTTGCGCTCAATGTGTATACTTCTCAGCACTGGGCATACTGGGGATTTTTCACACCACCCTATGAAACCAATGATCTTACATTAATTTATACATATGACTCGAATAACTGGGTATCCGGCATGAGTTGCTTTATTAGTAATCAGTTCTATGCTGCCCAGTCCAATCAATATGATTCTCGCGGTAATCTTACCTGGAATCAGGATGTACTCGGTGGGGAGTGGCATATGACATATAATGATACAGATGATCTGTCAACTATGACAAATCCTCTCGACCAAAGTGTCCGAATGAATTACAACCCTGACGGATGCATGACCCAACTTGTAGATGTTCTGACTAACGAATGGACTATTCTTTACAATGCACTCAGCCTGCCGGTCTTGATGACTTCACCTGATGGCAGCAGCAACACCTGGATATACGATAACATTGGCCGACTTACAGGTATAACATCTCGACTTGGTTTCAATGTAAACATTGAGCGTGACGACACTGACCGCCCCATTAAATTTGAATATCCAGATGGCACATCTGTTGAGTATGAATATGATTTAAACGGCCCGTCATTGATTCGTGACCGTATGGGATATGAGACATATCTTTCTTATGGTACACGGCGGCAACCCGTGCAGATTAAGGATGCTAATGGCAATAGTGTTAATTTGGGATATGATCCTGAAGATTATCTCACGAATATTTCCTATAGCGTCAATGGAAAAGATCGTTGCTTGTCCTATGATTTCATGAACAGCAATGGCTATACGCGCCTAAAAAAGCAGACCAGTCAGAACGGAAATTCTGTGGAATACACGTATACCCTGCGCGGCACACCCGCCACCCGCATCGACGGAGAAAACCAATCCACAACATATACGTCTGATGGCTTCGGTCGTATAGTAGAGGTTGAATATGGAAATGGCACTAACATACAGCTTTCGTATGATATTGCGGATCGAATTATTCAGGCGTCGTCATCAATTAATACAAACACCTTTACGTATAATGCCATAAACAGTGTCACTAATCATGATGTATACCAAAGTATTCCCGGTATGACATCCATTTCATACAGTATTGATTATGAATACGATGCAGCCGGACGCGTCGTTTTTCGAGAATTGAAGGGGATTTCTGGATTCACAAATGAAGTGATGCAGTCCCATTCATGGAATAATATAAATCAGCTTAACAGTGTGAGTAATTCGTTGGCACACGTCATTTATTCATACAATCTGACGAACCGTCATTCAAATGCAACATATGGGAATGGCGATCATGTTCTTCATGTGTTTGATGCAGAAGGTCGTTTAGTTTCGATTTTGATCAGCAACAACACAAGTGAAATATACAACGACTACCTTTCACGTAATGCAGCCGGCATGATCACACAACGTATGTCTGATGCCAATACTGTTGTGTATGATTACAACAGCATATACCGATTACAATCTATGACCATTAACGACACCGGGAAAACCGAATGGGTGTTTGATGATGTAGGGAATCTTATGCTTGTCAGTGGCCCAACCACAAACCTGTGGACTGGAAGCTATGCAGACGATGACGGGTTGCTTTGGCATTCCAGAGAATCAAACTATCTGGTTGATGTGGCCGGACAGGTTGATCCCGGCACATCCAGCAACAAGTGGTACAACACGGTAGCGTCCGTGTATTCCATGTCTACACGTATTGATCAAAACAATGGGACCTTTGTTCTTACCAATACGCCTATGGCACCGGGGTCAAACACATTACTGGTGAAAATGCGCGATGTGTCGGGAAATAAGGCCGAAAATGATGTTACCTTCGAGAAAACGGCGCCGGGTTCTCAGGATGGACTGTCCTATGACAACAATGGAAACCTAATTGAATGGATTGACAACCAGATGACCAATACCTACCGTTATGACATGGAAAATCGATTGGTTGAGGCAATGCGTGACGGTGAGGTTGTACTGGAATGCTGGTATGATGCTCTGGGGCGGCGATGCGCGAAACGTGAAGTTGTCGATGGCGTCACCAATGCATGTCAGTATATCTATGATGGCATGTCCATTATCGGGGTGCTGGATGGTGATGGCGCATTAATTGAGTACTACACCCGGGGCACATCGCTTGGCGGGGATGTCGGCTCCCTTATCGCCGTTACGCACTTCGACGGCAGTTTCACGACAGGTACGTTCTATGTGCACAGCTCCTGGCGCGGGGATGTTGTGGCGGTAAGGTCCGGCTCAGACACGCTGGCGGAATTTTCATATACGGCCTACGGGCAACTCGATGAAGTCAGCGGGACATATACGTCCAGATTCCTCTTTTCCTCAAAAGAACGTGACACCGCTACCGGTTGGTATAATTTTGGCTTTCGTTATTATGATCCGGATACACGCCGGTTTATCACTATGGACCCGCTTGGTGTAGTCGCCGGACTGAATCAATACATCCTTTGTTCCGGCAATCCTATCTGTTGGATTGATCCGTGGGGATTGTGTGAAGGTAAAGCTTGGAATCCGAGTGGACATGCTAAGGTGTATAAAGGTTCTAAGATTGGGATATATATAATGTTTGGAGCAGAGTTCGGCACAGTAACTCTTGAGTTCGATAATGGTTATGCTCAAGATTATCAATATGCTGGTGGAGGCATAGGGTTTGGCGGTCCTGGTGGCAGTGTTGATTTTGGGGGACATGTGTATGGCGTATATGAAACCAGTGATTATACTGGTCCCTTTATAAATGTTGAAGGTGGATTTCTCGGTGGAGGGGCAATGTCTTATTGGGGATTTGGCGAAAATGCAGTTTCTGGATTTAGTGGAGGTGGGACGACTCCAGGTATTTCTGCAGCGTATCAAGGTTATTGGAAAGTAGGTTCCCCATATAGAATAGAATCGAAACCATAGGATCGTGTAATTATGTTGTATTTTCTTTTGGGTTTCTTTGTGATGATTGCTTTGCACATTGCATATATAGTAGTGTTGTTCTTCAATAAGGCAAAAGGGCATGATCCGATAATTGCATTATATGGGTGGACGATATTTTCAGATTTCAGGAGGCTAAAGCATAATCTATCTGTTACTGGACATAACTGGGTGTATATATTGATCATGTTGCTTTTCTTTATTGGATTATTAGGTAGTGTTTTATCAATGTGGTATGGAATCCATGTGGAATAGATGTTACGACATGAAAGACCGACTGATCAAAGCCATGCATGACGGCGAGACGAACCTACTTTTAAGCGCCATTCGAATGCAGAAGGTCTACATCCATCGAGGCCTTACAATCGCTTTGGTCCTCTATACTCTAATTCCTTTCCTTTACACAGTCTATTCCTATACTCGGCAAGGAGAACTTCTACATGCCATGCTTTCCTCACCAGGCTTGCTTTGGATAATCGGCCCATTGTTATTACCAGTGTTGGTATATGTGGAATACAAGAAGTCATTGGTGCCGCATTGATTATTGGGTCTATGATGGACAGATGTATAGCGGTGATGAACTCAATTATATCGGAATTGGTATACACGAAGCAGCATTGGGGAACTCCTTAGAATGGGCAAGAGACAAAACATATTTATGGAAAAAGTATATGTATTGGATTGATCCTTCCCCATCTGATATAAAGTGGCTAGAAATCGGTATTGGTTCACATCGACACCCAAGTACAATGGTAATCTATGATCCACGAATTTTATCTGCCAATTATGTTTGGATGACTCAGGTTTCGAGCAATATTTTTTTGAAATAGTGTAAGGTTTTGGTGAAGGCAAAATGTTTCCTTTTTCCCTGGAAGTCCTACGGCTGTAAACTTTGATTGGGGATTATCTAGTGGTGGCGGAAATCTAATGTATCAGTACTATATGTTTACTAAAGATGTTACAGCCAAATTGAGCAACTGAAGAGGACTTCTCATGAATGCCATTACTGAACCCAGATTCATGAAAATTATTTTCCGAACTATTCCCGTATTTATATGTATTGGCGAATACGCTATTATTGTAGCAATCATAATTCTGGTCAGTTTTTCCAAGAGTCCTTTTATTGTCAAGGGACTCCTGCTAATGCTGGGTTTTATCGGCCTTATCATGATTCCTTTCTGGTACAGGACTTTCTTCGACAAAACGTTCATTGGTCCTGATCGCCCGATTTGTGTACGTTGGACTGCGGATAACTTATTTTTTTTTGGGTGCTATTTCGAGATTCATGTTTGCGCAAGAGACATTCTTGACTATCAAGTTATAGGTTTTAGAAAGTATGAACGTATGTTCATGATAAAAATAAAAATGAGAAAGCCAAATGGAAAGATCGAAACTGTATATTTGTCGACAACAATGCACAATAAGACGGATTTGCTTTCTTTCCTGGAAGACTTGGGAGGAAAAGAAAGAAAACGTGGGATGCTTAGCAAGAAACCAAACCTCAAGAAATAACCTTAGTCGCAATGGACATCTGATTGAATGGATCGACAACCAGATGACCCATATCTACCGTTATGACATGGAAAATCGATTGGTCGAGGTAATGCATGACGGTGCATTGCTTGTTTTTGGAAAAGGACTTGGATTCGTCCATGCAGTTGACCACGAAGAGGCGGAACCGTTCCCGTCGAACGACTGGGTCAGCATCGCCTTGCTCATATCTATGGCCTGGGTCTTGTTCTTACGATCAGTCCTGTTTTAGTCGTTCGTAGCGTGTTTAGGTGAGGCGTTTGGTGCGTTTGTGCACCAAGCCACATTCCACCAACTTCTTCAAATCACGAGCGGCAGTGCGCACAATGGCGTCCGTCACCTCCTGGTACTCCTGATTAGTGATCGTCCCGCTATGCTTGAGGTGGGTTATGCCCTTCTTCTGCCGCTCATTTAGCCCCAGCTCGTTCATCACGGCGTCGGTCAACCAGTCGCGCCAGATGGTGGTGACAAAATGCGCACCGTTCTGCTCGAAGGTTGGCTTGGGCAAGCTGGCGGCGCGGCAATCTTCGATCATGTCAGTATTGCCGGTTCCGGCTTTCTCGACGACTTTGACTCAGTAGAGCGGTTCGGCCAGCAGGGGATTCCAGACTTTGATCCCGTCGGCATAGACAATTACTTGCACAAAGCTGGTGTTGCGGTAGTCGCGGTGTGCCCGAGTGCCGACGGGCCGATCCAGCTTGCGTCCTTCCGCTCCTGCCGGAGGATGCTCCGTAGGAGCTTGGGGATGGAGCTGCGATAATCAGCACAGCGCTTAATCCCCTCGAGTAAAGAGGCTCGTTGTACAGAGGCTTTAGCCTGCCGCGCCCGATGGACTCCAGTGCGCCCCCATCGGGGGCGCTATTTTCTTTTCGCTTCGGACATGGGGCCACCGGCCGCAAGCTATGATCCTTGCCTCCTCCAGAGGCGGGTTGTTGTTCGCTTGGGCACAGAGGAAAAAAGGCCCGTCCCGTTATTCGGGTATCCTGAAACAATCTTTCTGTGTGGGTAAGCTTGTAGAGCAATATATGGTTGCGGTAGAAGCTTGAATCCACTATCACAATCAGCCGTTAACCGATGTATACTATGATTCATAACTGAATGTAAGGAGATACGGACAATGAAAAGTATAGCGCGAACAACCCTTTGTTTATTGGTATGTATACTTTGCGTCAGCGCGCGCGGCATGGCGGGTACGGCGAGGGTAACGTTATCCAGGGATGGCACGCCCATTTCCTATGACGTGCGCGGTTCAGGTGAACCGACACTTGTATTTGTCCATGGATGGAGTTGTGATGCCCGGTACTGGCAGGAACAATTGCCGGTCTTTGCGAAAGACCACCGCGTCATTGCCATTGACCTGGCGGGTCACGGACATTCCGGGCTGTCGCGTAATGACTACACCATGCAGGCATTTGGTGAAGACATTAAAGCGGTTATGGATGCCGTCCATGTCCAGGAAGCCATTCTGATCGGTCACTCCATGGGGGGACGAGTCATTGCCGAAGCCGCGAAACTCATGCCGGGCCGGGTCATCGGCATGATTGGGGTCGATACCCTTCAGAATGTCGAATACCCACTGACCCAGGAAGCGCTTGACGCCATGACGGCGCCTTTAAACGCTGATTTTCCCTCCGGGTGCAAACAGTTCGTCGAGTCCATGCTGAAGCCGGACCCGGCCTCACCCGAACTTCGGGAATGGATCCTTGCCGACATGGCCTCCGCACCGGACAAGGTGGCCCTCAGCGCCGTGAACAATATGCTTTCCCTCTATATCACGGGAGAATTTGCCGCCATTTTTGATGACCTGGATATTCCGGTTGTTTGCGTGAATGCCGACATGTGGCCGGAAGATGCGGAAGCCAACCGCCGGCATATGTCATCGTATGAATCCATTACCGTAACAAACGCAGATCATTTCCTTCACCTGAACCGCCCCGACGCGTTTAATCCCGCACTTAAACAGGCGATAAGTCAAATTACCGCGGCAAGATGACTTTTCCAATGGTTGGAAATATCGCACAAAAAGTTTCCAATGATTGGAAAAAACGCGAAAAAAGTTTCCAATGATTGGAAAAATCGGACAAAAAGTTTCCAATGATTGGAAAAATGGGCTATATTTTTTCCAATGATTGGAAAAAACGCGAAAAAAGTTTCCAATGATTGGAAAACTTGAAGACGTGTGGATTGACGTTAGGAGAAGAGATGCAGGTGCCTATTGAGGTCAGGGATTTAGAGGTGTGCATTCGTTCGCGGCGTTCGGTGGTGCATGCGTTGCAGGGGATCAGCCTGGAAGTGGGGGAGAAGCAGGTGGTGGGGTTCATCGGTCCGAACGGGGCGGGGAAGACGACGACGGTGCATGTGTTGCTGGGTTTTACAGAGGCGACGTCCGGGTCGGCGAAGCTCTTTGGTGAGGATGTGCGCCATTCGATTGCGCGGCGCAGGATCGGGTACCTGCCGGAGTTGCCGCAGACGTATAATTTCCTGACGGGGCGCGAGCTGCTGCACATGGCGGGACGCTTGTTCGATATGAAAGGGGCCGTGCTGAAAGACCGGGCGGCGGAATTGCTCGAGCTGGTGAGTATGACCTATGCGGCCGACCGCAAGATTGCGACCTATTCGCGGGGCATGATGCAGCGGATTGGCCTGGCGCAGGCGCTGGTGAATGATCCGGACCTGGTGATCCTGGACGAGCCTACCGGCGGGCTGGACCCGCTGGGACGACTGGATGTGCGCAATATTATCGCTACGCTGCGAGAGCGGGGAAAGACGGTCTTTTTTTCGTCGCACGAGTTATCGGAGGTGGAACGGGTCTGCGACCAGGTGATCATCCTGGTGGCCGGGCAGATTGTCGCCAAGGGCCCTGTCGCGGAGCTGGTCCCCGCGGGTGAAAGTCTGGAGCAGTTTTTTATTGATTCGGTGCGGAAGATGCAAAACCGGGAGGTGGGGGTATGAACCGTATACTCACGATCGCGAATATTGTCTGGGTGGACCTGTTGCGCCGCAAGGATGTGTATGTGTTGTTGATCCTGCTGGGCGTGATGCTCTTCGGCTTGCTTTCAATCAACATCTTCGGGCTGGGCGGCGCGGCGCGGTATGTGTTGGATGTGGGGTTGCTGTTGACGTGGATTTGTTCGATTATTTTAGCGGTCACGATGGCGGGGCGGCAGTTGCCGACGGAGGAGAGTCGCGGGACCATCTATCCGTTGCTGGCCAAGCCCATCAGGCGCTGGGAGTTATTGGTGGGCAAGTGGCTGGGGGCCTGGAGTTCGGTGGCGGCCTCTACGGTCGTTTTTTATGTGTTGCTGCTGGTGGTGTACCGCGCGCGGGGCGGGGTGATAGATTACAACACCCTGGTGCAGGCGATCCTGCTGCACCTGGCGGCGCTGGGCATGGTGTGCGCGCTGTTGCTGGCGATCTCGACGCGGCTGACCTATGGCGCGGCGGCCACGGTGGGGTTTGTGCTGGTGGTTGGGTCCTTCCTGCTGGTGCCGCGTATCCCCTGGTTCATCGCGGCGGACCCCGGGGCCAACACCATCGGGTTGCGGATACTCTATTACCTGCTGCCGCACTTCGAGCTGTTTGATATGCGCCAGCGGCTGGTCCATCAATGGAGCGATATCAGCGGGGCGGTCTCCTGGGGGATCATTGCGATCATCCTGGTGTATGGGATGGTTATGACGGCTATCTTTCTGCTGCTGGCGTGGCTGGGATATCGTACCAAACATTTCAAACGCGGTGGCGCGGTATAAGGAGCGGGCGATGAAAACAGCGTTACCGAAATCCCCCCTTTTCTGGCCGTTGACGGCGCTGCTGGCGCTGCTCACGGCGGCCTTTTGCCTGGCGGCCTATCTCAGTGAACTGGGCGTTGAGCGCAGTCCCAACGTGGCCACCGGCGGGTCGGTGATGTCCAGCCTGCTGGGCGGCAGCCGGGCTGTGCTGAGCGAGAACCTGTACGAAAAGGCGGACACCTATTTTCATTTCGGGATGGCGTACACGCGGGAAGAGGCCATGCAGAACGACCCCTTCAAGCGGCTGGCGGGAAAGCTGAATCCGCACGCGCATGTACACGCGGATGACCGCGGGGTGACCGAGATTATGCCCTGGCTGAAATTTGCTACAGAGATGGACCCGCACAATGTGGAGGCCTACCTGGTGGCCGCTTACTGGCTGACCCATGGCGCCAAAGAGCCCGGCGTGGCCCTGGAAGTGCTGCGCCAGGCGGCCCTGAACAATCCCAACGATTACCGTATCCTTACCGACCGCGCGGTGGTCTACATGATTGAGCGCCAGCCCACCAACGCCCTGCATGCTCTCAACGCCGCGTTGCGCGTCTGGCCCAGTGGATTTGATCCTGATGATGAACAGATGAGGCTGGACCTCTCACGTATCCTGACGTACCGCGCCTTCATTTTTGAATCCGACGGGGACGCACAGGCCGCCGTGACCGAATACGAAAAGGCCCTGGCCCTTTTTCCGGAAAAGGAAAATCTTCGGCAGCACATCGTCGCGCTGAAGGCTGGGGACCTGGATGAAGAGAAGGTCCAGAAGATGTGGGACAGTTTGTTCAAGCTGTCGCATGATGACCATGACCACCATCACCATGAAGGGGAAGAGGAGCACTCCTGCATGGCCGGGCATCATTGATGCCGCCAAATTCAACGCAGGAAAACGCTTTCCTTCCGTCTCGGATCAAGGCACTATCCCGGCAGGATGAACAAGTTGGACAGCATGTATGTATTTGGATTATTACCAGTTAACCGAGGCGCCCTTTAATATCACGCCGGACCCGCGTTTTCTCTTCTATTCCGCGCGGCACCGGGAGGCGTACGATCACCTGATCTACGGGATTACCCACCGCAAGGGCTTTATCCAGCTCACCGGCGAGGTCGGCTGCGGCAAGACCACGCTCTGCCGCGCCGTCCTCAGCTCCCTGCCGGAAAATGTCAAGACCGCCCTGATCCTGAATCCGTCGCTGACCGAGACCCAGTTGCTACAGGCTATCCTGAATGACTTTGGTCTGGATCTCAAGGGCAAGGGCCGCCTTTCCCACATCGAGCAGCTTAACGAGTTTTTGTTGCGCCAGTTGAGCGAAGGGTACAACGTGGCGATTGTCATTGACGAGGCGCAGGACCTGGACGCTGAGGTCATGGAGCAGATACGCCTGCTCAACAACCTTGAGACCGACCAGCACAAACTGATGCAGATTGTGCTGGCGGGTCAGCCCGAACTCCTGCGCAAACTGGAGAAGGACGAGTTGCGGCAGTTGAAGCAGCGGATCATGGTCAAGGCGCACATTAAGTCGCTCACCCGCGAAGAAACCGCCGAGTACATCATGCATCGGCTGGATGTGGCCGGCGCACAGGGACGTATTTCTTTTGACGGCACGGCCATCCGGCTTGTGCATAAACATTCAAAGGGTATTCCACGTATAATAAACACCATAGCGGACCATGCGTTGATTGCCGGGTTTGTGGCGCAGACCCGGGTTATCACGGCGCGTGAAGTTAAACGAAGTCTGAAACATCTGGAAATGATATAATGAGCTTAATTCAGGAAGCACTACGACGGCAGGACAACAACGGCCCTCCAAGATTGCAGGGCGACGGGATGTCCGTCGGCCCGCCCCCGGTTCCCCCCATGCGCCCCCCGCGGGAAGAAAAAGGCGCGCGGGCCTGGGTCGGTATTGTCGTCGTCGCCGTCGTGATGCTGGGGTTGCTGGGCGGGTCCATCGCCTTGCTGTCGTTTGTCGTGAAATCCACCTCGAAGGAGGAGCCCAAAGCGCCCGTACAGGAAGCCGCGCCAACCTCCACGCCCGAAAAAGCAGTCAAGGCCCCGCCCCCGACGGTTGCACCGACCCCGGCCGTCGCGCCGCCGAAGGAGCAAAAAACCGAAGCGCCACGGACGCCGCCTGCCGTGGCAGAAAAACCGGTGGAGAAAGAGGAGGCCCGGGAAGTCCCCATTGCAACACCGAACATCAAGCGCAGGGCGGAGAAACCGAAGGCCGAGGCCGCGGACGAGCCTTCCGGATGGCCGGTTATCCAGCTCACCGGTGTGTTGACCAAGGCCCGGCAGGAGGACAGCGCGGCGATGATCAACGGCGAAATAATTTTTGTCGGCGACCGGTATGAAGGAATCACGGTGCTGGAAGTGAACTCTACCGGCGTACTTCTGGAGTACAACGGATCGAAACGGTTTTTGCGCGTGGGGCGCACCATGCGCTGAAGCGCCCGCGGCGTGCGGATGGATGGAGGACGGATGCCCATGAAGAGCAACACGGAACAGGCGCGCCCGGTGATCACCCTGCTGACCGATTTCGGTGAGGAGGACGGCTACGTCGCGGCGATGAAAGGCGTTATTTTTTCGGAGTGTCCGGAGGCGAACGTGGTGGACGCCTCGCACTGTGTTCCCCCGCAGGATATCCGGCATGCCGCCTGGGTCCTTGCGCAGTACTGGCGCCTGTACCCCGAGGGCGCCATCCATGTCGGCGTGGTGGACCCGGGCGTGGGAACCTGCCGCCGCGCCTTGGTTATTGAAGCGGACAAGCGCTACCTGGTGCTTCCGGACAACGGCCTGGCCGCCCTGGTGGTTGCCGCCGCGAAGACCTGCCGGTTTCACGCGATTCACGACAACTGGCATCGGCCGGGACCCCTCTCCGCCACCTTCCACGGACGCGATGTGTTTGCCTACGCGGCGGCCGTCATTGCGTCCGGCGCTGCGCCGCCGGATACCTTTTCGGCGCCGGTGGAAACCATTGTCACGCCGGATTGGGCCGTCTGCCGCAGCGAAGAAGACGGCCTGCACGGCGCGGTCATTCACATCGACCATTTTGGCAACCTGATCACCAATATCCGTGCAACGGACCTGGGCGGCTATGCCCCGGACCGGTTGCATATCCAGTGCGGGGCGCTTCACATAAGCGGACTGTCCACGACCTACAGCGATGTGGCCGAAGGCGCGCCCGTCGCCCTCATCAGCTCTACGGGCACCCTTGAAATCGCCCTGCGAAACGCCTCCGCCGCGCAAGCCGTTACCTCGGACACCGTCCATGTCTTTCAACCGTGAAGGTGTCGGCGGGCGGCTACTCCGTAGAGCCCGGTGCACCGCAGGCTCTTTGTGGAAGAGTGGGCACGGGTATATGCCGGGCTAGATGCGGTCGGGGGTATTGATGCCGAGGAGGTCGAGGCCTTTGCGGAGGGTTTTAGCGACCATATCGCACAGGCGGATACGGCTTTCACGGACGCCTTCTTCCGCTTTCAGGAAGGGGACGTTCTGGTAGAAGTTACTGTAGAGCTGGGCGAGGTCGTAAAGATAGTCCGCCAGGTAATTGGGCCGGTAGTTCTGGGTGGCGCTGATGACGGCGTCGCCGAAGCGTACCAGGCGCAGGGCCAGTTTCCGTTCGATGGGTTCGGCGAGTTTGATCGGGCAGGCCAGGAAGTCCTTGTCCGGGAACTGCGCCGTGTACTTGTCGCGGACACTGGCGATGCGTGCGTAGGCGTACTGCAGGTAGGGGGCGGAGTTACCTTCGAGAGAAAGGGCCTTGTCCCAGGAAAAGGTCACTAAGCTCTGCGGGTTCTGACTCAAGTCGGCATACTTGACAGCGCCGATACCCACGGCCTCGGCGACGGCCTGTTTTGTATCTTCAGGGATATCGTTGTCGGAGGTGGCGACGAGTTCATAGGCGCGGCGGACCGCCTCATCCAGCAGCAGTTCCAGTTTGATGACATTACCCTGCCGGGTGGAAAAGGTGCCTTCAGGCAGCCGCATCAGTCCGAACCACACATGTTCGAGGCGGGTGGTGACGCCCATTTTTTTGCAGATGGAGAACACCTGTTTGAAGTGGAGTTGCTGGCGTTCATCGGTGACATACACAATGGCATCGGGATGGAAATCCATGACGCGGCACTGGACGGTGGCCAGGTCGGTGGTGGTGTAATTGAAGGCCCCGTCGGATTTACGCACGATGCTCAACGGCAGGTTTTCGTCATCGAGCCGGACCACCGTCGCGCCCTCGCTTTGTTCGCTCAGGCCGAGTGATTCGAGCTTGTCCATGACCCCCTGCAGCATGGTGTTGTAGTAGCTTTCGCCGCGTTCAAAATCGAACGAGACGCCGAGGCGGTGATAGATTTTGTTGAATTCGAGTTTGCTCCAGGTAATAAAATTCTGCCAGAGGGCCAGATTATCCTCGTCGCCCTGTTGGAGTTTCAGCAGTTCGCCGCGGGCCTCGGCCAGCCAGTCCTCGTCAGCCTGGGATTTCTCATAACTTTCACGGTAGATTCGTTCGAGTTCGCCTACGGGGTCGATATGGAGGGCCTCTTCATTGACCAGGCGTTTATAGCCGAGGAGCATGAGCCCGAATTGGGTGCCCCAGTCGCCGAGGTGGTTATCGGCGATGACCTTGAAGCCCAGGAAACGGTGCAGGCGGTCGAGGGCATTACCGATAACCGTAGAGCGGATATGGCCGATATGCATCGGCTTGGCCACATTGGGGCTGGAGTAGTCAAGGACAACGGTTTTGCCATTTCCTGTTTCGGGCACCCCCAGGCGTTCATCCGTTGTGGTATCTTCGATACGTTTCGCGAGCCACGCGTCGCTGATAAAGATATTGATAAACCCGGGGCCGGCGATTTCCATGCGGTCGATGCACGCGGGTCGCGGGGCGTAGTCCAGCACCGCCTGCGCCACCTGACGGGGGGCGGTTTTCAGGGCCTTGGCCATTTTCATGGCCGCGTCACACTGGAAATCCCCGAACTCCTCCTTGCGGGCCGGCGCGACCTGGGTATTGATGTCGCCCAGATCGGCGTCCGGGTAGATGGAAGAAAAGGCCGAAGCCATCCACGCGCTGAGTTCCTGTTCAAGTGTCTGGTTGATTATGTTCATAATGGTTTCCTGTTAATGTGGCTAAAAATGCGTTCACACATATGCGGTGCAATCGGGAAAAATCCAAGAAAAAAAATCATTTCTACACTTGCAAAGATAAACGGGAGGTGTAGAGTGCGAAGCTGAAGTTAGACGGGACGGGATCCTGTTTTCCTGTGAAGTAATGAGTTGGAGATAGAAAAATGGCAACAGCAAAGAAAAAAGCAGAAAAAAAAGTAGAGAAGAAAGTAGCCCCGAAAAAGGCTGCTGCGGCGAAAGAACCTGTGAAAAAAGAAGCGACTAAGAAGGCGACGGTCAAGAAAACAGCCGCGCCGGCCAAGGCCCCTGTGAAAGCTGCCGTGGCCCGTGAAATCTCTCCGGAGGAGCGTTATCACATGGTCGAGACGGCCGCCTACTTCCGTGCTGAAAAAGACAGTTTTCGCGGTGACTCATCGCAGTACTGGACGGAAGCGGAAAAAGAAGTAGCCGCGATGCTCAAGAAATAAGCGGCTCGCTTATTGGGCTGAGTTAACAAACTCTTTGCAACAGCCACCGGCCGGAAGGCCGGTGGCTGTTGTGTTTTATTTTGGCAGCGGTTCCAGCGATAAAAAAAAGAAACCCGGACACGCATGTGTCCGGGTTTCCCGCAAAGCGAAAGCTTTGAATTAGAACTTGTAGATCACGGAAGCCTGGAAGCGGTTATCCTTGGCGTTATCCGCATCCTTGTAGGATGTTTCGATATTCAGGTATTCAAAGGCCAGAATAAGGGAAGGATCCAGCGAATAGAAGATGTTGCCTCCGATGATCTGGTTCTTCGAGCGGTTGTTTTTGCTCAGATCACCGTCATCCGGATCGTCCACACCGTAGGTCAGGTTGATGTTCACCTTGTCCATTGGGTTGATGACCGCCTGTATCCATCCGCCTTTCGCGCCGATCCCTTTATCTTCAGCCAGGTTGATCCCCTGTCCGATGCCGCCGTAGTAGGAACCGCCGAGATTTTCACCCTGCCAGATGGTTCCCTGAATAGCGAGTTGCTCCACGATGGGCAGGAATAAACTACCGATGACCGACCAGGTATCGTAGTTTTTGTCGTCTTTTTTGACAACACTGCCATTGGTGTTCACGCCGTCCACGGTTTCCTGGCCGTAGTGACCGGAGATGCCGAATCTGGCGCTTTGTTCGAGCCAGAGGGGCGCCTGCAGGAGCAGGTTCCACTGACCGCTGGGCGCACCTGAATCGGCGCCGTCATCCTGCCCCGCGCCATCCATATCTTTTCCGATAGTGCGTGCGGCCGCCAGTTTGGCGGTCAACTTGGCGCTGCCCAGGGCAATGTCCTGGCTTACGCGAAATTGCGGACGGCGAAGACCGAGTGCGCCTTGATCTGCAAGGTAGGCAAAGTTAACGCTCTTGGGGATCACGTTAATGAAGGTTTCCCAGTCCTGACCGGCGCGGAAGGACAAGCCGCTATCCATCGCATAATCAACATACGCAAGGCGCATTCTTGGATTAGCCTTATTTTGTTCTCCTCCTCCATAGAAGTCGATTTCCACACAACCACTTACGTTGCCGCCCATCACTTCCGGGCCGGCAATCTTCAAGCCCAAGCGGGTTTCATTGGCAGTCATATTGAATTCGTCATCTGAGCCATCACTTTCCGGCAACGCAAAAAATGCCAGATTTCCAGCGACAGTTTTATGGGTGTCGTAAGAAGCATCCAATTTGGTAAACCCATAAAGGGTGATATCAAACTTGGACCCCACATTACCCAAGGGCGCGTCTGCTATTGCTTGTCCGGAAATGGTCGCGATTAACACACCGGCCATCAGTCCTATGACAATACGTCTCATACTCCAGTCCTCCTTGTTGTCAGGTTGTCCTGCAAACTATCATCAACTCCTGAAACGATTCCGCGTGAACCGTTTCCATTCACAGTGCATGCATCCTAGGTAACTTTTTTTGTAATATAAACGAAAAAATGTTAGAAAATTGAACTTATTTTGTTAGGTACGGATGAGTAAATGTGCGCCAAAGAGTGCCTCCACCTGTGCGTGTCCGGTGAACAAGCGGATCGGGGAATGTGCTGAAGGAGACAAGAATAATTTGTGACAAAACCTTTTCAATCCGGTTGCGGCCCATTAGTATGTCGTCGATTTGCAGTTGTAATGTTTAAATGAGGTGAATGATGAACAAGAGACAGGTATGGGCGTTGGCCTTGATCGCAGTGCTGGTGGTTGTGCTGGTTATGAACCGCGGGTCGGTGAACGTCGATTTGATAGTTACTGATATTTCAGCGCTGAAGTCACTGGCCTTCCTGGGCTTTACCGGCGTGGGCGTGGCCATCGGCATGTTGCTTAAATAATGCGGTCCCCCGGGAGTCGATGTGGCTTTAGAATCTGTAGTTCCTGAAAGAATCATGCAGCTCATGGAGAATGGCGTGGTCATTCCGTGCGCGGCGTCCGTCGAGGTGGGTAAAGAGGTTGATCTCACGCGCATCGCGCCCGGGGCGCGTATCCATACGGGCTGCAAAATATACGGCGCGGATACCTCCATGGGGCCGGGCTGTGTCATCGGCGAGGAGGCGCCCGTGGCCATTGACAATTGTCAGTTGGGACATGATGTGCGCCTCAAAGGCGGCTGTTTCAGCGGCGCGGTGTTTCTCGACGGGGCCTCGATGGGCAGCGGGGCGCATGTGCGCGCCGGCACGCTGATCGAAGAGCAGGCGGGCGGGGCCCATTCGGTTGGACTCAAGCAGACCATCTTCATGCCTTATGTGACGGCGGGAAGCCTGATCAATTTCTGCGATATCCTCATGGCGGGCGGGACCAGCCGGAGGAATCACAGCGAGATCGGTTCTTCCTACATTCATTTCAATTTCACCCCGCATGGCGACAAGGCCACGGCTTCCCTGCTCGGGGATGTGCCGCGCGGCGTCATGCTCAACCAGCGTCCGATCTTCCTGGGCGGCCAGGGCGGACTGGTCGGGCCGGCGCGTATCGCGTACGGCAATGTCATTCCGGCGGGCACGATCTACCGCAAGGACGCCTTGGAACCGGACCAGTTGCTGTTGGCGCGTCCGGTTTCGGGCGCACCCCGTCCGTATTGCACAGCGACCTACCGGGGCATCGAACGGTTGTTTCGCAACAATCTGATCTATATCGGGAATATCCTGGCGCTACGTGCGTGGTATGAGACCGTTCGCCTTCCGGTCATGCGCGACGACCCCTACCGGCGCGCATGTTGCGAAGGCGCGCACGACCTGCTGAGCGGCATCCTGGACGAACGGATAGCTCGTCTGGACGCGGTGGCCGATAATCTGCCCGCCTCCATTGCCGCCCTGGAGCGCGCCCGTGCGGATGCCGGGCCCGAATCGGAATGCGCCCGACAAAAGGCGTTTGTGACACGCTGGCCGGGTATCCGGGAGCGATTGATCAGCTTTTCAACGGCGGATATCCTGCCCGCCGAAAAGGAACAGGTGCGGCAGGCGTTCGCGGCGCGCGGCGAGAGCGGTTATCTGGATGCCGTGCACGCGCTGTCCGCTGGCGCGCGCGAGGCCGGCGCGCGGTGGCTGCAGGCCATCGTTGATACGGCGGCGCAATGGGCGTCCAGGGAAATGGAGATTTGATCATGGCCAGGTTGTTTGGAACAGATGGCGTCAGGGGCGTGGCCAATGTCGACCCGATGACGGCGGAAATGGCGCTGGAAATTGGACGGGCCACCGCCTTTGTGTGCAAGAAACACAAGAAAAACGGACGGCACCGGATCGTGATTGGCAAGGATACCCGCGTCAGCGGCTACATGCTGGAAACCGCCCTGACGGCGGGCATCTGCTCGATGGGGGTGGATGTATTGCTGGTCGGGCCGATGCCCACCCCCGGCATCGCCTTTATCACCCACAGCATGCGCGCGGATGCCGGTCTGGTCATCTCCGCATCGCACAATCCCTACCAGGACAATGGGATCAAGATTTTTTCGCGCGCGGGATACAAACTTCCGGATTCGGAAGAAGACGAAATTGAAGAGCTGATCACTTCCGGACGCATCAAGGATATCCGTCCCACCGCGGAGGACATTGGCAAGGCCCGGCGCATTGATGACGCCATGGGCCGTTATATTGTATTCTGCAAGAATACCTTTCCTGAAGACTTGAACATCGAAGGGATGAAAATTGTGCTCGATTGCGCCAACGGCGCCACCTACAAGGTCGCCCCGATCATTTTCTCCGAACTCGGCGCTGAGGTCACCGCTATTCATGTGGCGCCCAACGGGCTCAACATCAATGATCATTGCGGATCCCAGTTCACCGAAGACCTGCGCGCCAAGGTGCTTGAACAGGGCGCCGCAATCGGATTGGCCTTCGACGGCGACGGTGACCGGTTGATTGTTGTCGATGAAACCGGCGCGGAACTGACGGGTGACCAGATCATCGCCATCTGCGCGCGTATGTACCGTGAGCGGGGCTGGTTGAATAACGACCTGGTTATTACAACCGTGATGAGCAATTTCGGATTCAACCTTGCCATGAAAGAAATGGGTATCCGGCAGGGGGTCAGCCAGGTAGGGGACCGGTACGTGCTGGAGATGATGAAGGCGCGCGACGCCACGATTGGCGGCGAACCCTCCGGCCATATGATTTTCCATAATCATCACACCACCGGGGATGGAATTATTTCAGCCCTCCAGTTGCTGGCCGCGGTCAAATACTACGACCAGCCGGTCTCGGCGCTCGCCCGTGTCATGCAGATGGCCCCGCAGCATATGATCAATATTGATGTGCGTGAAAAACCGCCCATCGAGGAGTTGGCTGAACTCCAGGCGTCCATCCGTGAAGCCGAAGAAGAGTTGCAGGACCGCGGTCGCATTTTAGTGCGTTATTCAGGCACCCAGCCCATGTGTCGGGTCATGGTCGAAGGCCCCACGGAAGAGGTGACCCACCGCATCTGTGCCCGGCTCGCGGGCATTGTGCGCACGCATATCGGGAAGTAACCATTCTCTGTGGCGGAACGTAATGCGCTCAGTCTTCGGATGTTCCCCCGAACCACAATCGTATAATCGCCAGCAACGGTATCAGGCTGCCTAAAATCACATACGCGAGAAATAGATTATTGGTCAAGTCGCCGTAATTGTTTCTGAAAAAAATCCACCCCCACCGGAA